>NZ_JBQEPU010000018.1:0-155306 GCF_052045835.1 Paraburkholderia sp. 22099
CGATGGGGATGGGCTCGCGCCCCTGCGTTCGACATGGCTGACTGGCTCCGTCAATCTAAACGCGCCCATCATGCTTTGGAAAAATCAGCATCGGGAAACGGTCGGGCCGAGTCGCTTACTGATCAGGCGACAGGTCGCTCCGTGAAGACGTGCCCAGCAGCAGTTCAACCGAGGTATGCGGTTGTGCAAGCGTGGCAGGATTGCCCGGCGCCAGCAGATAGAAACGGTAGACCGTAATCGGGCCGTCCTGAAGCGCAAACAGGACCTCTTCGGCGTCCATGCCGGCCACCACGCGCTTGCCCTTGCGCAGGATGCGATAGCTCCCTGGCACTCGATCAAGTTGTGCTCGAAGCTCGGACAGATTCTTGGTGAGCGGCTGACCTTGATCCTGCTCGACTGCATCTCGCATCTTGATCAGGAGCAATGCAGGTCGGCCTGGCATCAGCGCAAACGACTGGCTGACTTCTTCCGTATAAGTGGAAGATCCGGTGACGATCCCGCCGTCGAAACAAAATCCCGACTCCGTCGGCACTGTCCAGTTGTCTCGCGCCTTGATGCGCCTGTAGGTGTCGATGTATATATTCTCGGAGTTAACGAGAGCAGACGCTCCCATGAGGCCGGCCGTATGAAAGAGCGTGTGGTCTGCAAAGAGATAGCCATCCGTTCTGAAAGGCATCTCGACTTTCGCCACTCCTTCCTGATAGATAAAAAACCGCGAATCGTTGACCGGCGAAAATGCCTTCTCCAGCCAGGCCTTCCCGGTTTTCTCATCCAGGTTGACGGGGTTATAGCGTTGCTTCGTACGCAGCTCGCTCTCGCGGGCCTCGACTTTGGTGCGATAGACATCAAGCGAGACATTGTGAGTTGTCTCGAGTTTGTCTCCCCTGTACGCGTAGTTTTGATTCGAAATCTCGCTCGACGCGGGCCGGTCGAATATGAGGCGGCCGATGCACCACGGGCGCACTTTGGACAGCAGCGGATTGTTCATGGTTGGTTCCACGGATAGCGCAAGAGAGCAGGCGCAAAGACCTGCCAGCAGAATGAGGGGGCGAAAGAGGCGAACCATTAACATGTTCCTGGCATCTAGATGTCGTTGACAATCTGGACCACACTGTAAAGTATCGCCCAGTGGGTCCATGGGTGCGCATAGCTGGTCATGTGCTGGTAGCCGCCCTGCACGAACGCCATCTGAACTCCTTTGGCCGGGTCGCCAGGCACATCGGGCTTCAACCCGCGCGCCTGCGCATCGGCCGACCACACTGGCACCGTACCGTCGCCGCGGATGATTCCTGTCTTGGTTGCCACCTTCGACCAGTCAGTCCTGGCATTCACGTCCGGCAACGTGTTCGTCTTCTGGACTGTGAACGTCACGCTCAGTTTGCGTTGCTCCAGAAGCACGCGGATCTCGCCCTTGCCCGAGTCGTGCAGCAACTTTGCGGCCTGAAGTTCAGGCGCCTGCACGTCCGATGGCACATCTCCGGTCCAGATTGCGTTACCCCACGTCAACAGATTCTTCGTCGGGTCTCCTTTTTCGATGCCAGGCTTGTTCTTGTCGCTGGCCTCTGTCGTCGTGCTCGATTGTGGCGGCCTGAAGTCGAGGCCCCCCTCGCCGTAGGCTACATATGTCTTGCCATGGTAACGATTCTTCAAATGGCTCTGGTTCTTTACAACGGTCTCCATAGTCGATCGATAATGATCCGATAGGCTTGTTTGAAGCCCGCCTGCATTGAGCCGCGTCTTGACGATCCCAGCGGGATCGAGCTGCGTATCGGGCGGCTGCAAACCGTACCACTTGGTATTCACATACAAATCGTTATACGGATCGCCGTGCTCCGGGTACTGCATGACCACTTGTCCGTCGGGCCGCGCAAAAATCCACCACGGCGCGCCATTGTGATAATCCGGCATCGGCGTCAGCTCCATGGGTCCCGGTGCGTTTGCCATCACCGCCATGAACTCATCCGAATCGCGCCCCAGCAGACTGCCATTGATGAAACCATTCATACCGCCTTCGGGACTGCCGCCTGTCTTGAAACGCTTTGCCGCCAGAGGAGCACCGGTGGCCGGTTGACGTCCGTGAAATACGCCGTGCGCAAGACCTTCGAGCCCATGGTTCAACACCGCGAAGCGGGCCACCAGCCCACCCATCGAGTGCGTCAGAATAATGGCCTTGCCCGTATCGTTTTCCTCGCAGATATCGGTGACGCCCATGAGCCGTGTCGTCTTCTTTGTCTGCGGATCGGGGACATCCAGACCATTCATCACATCACGCCCTGAAAGGTCGTTCGACTGCAGCCAGTTATATCCAATCGCATAGACACGATAGCGAAACTTCGCGAATTTCCTGAATTCCGCGGAGTCCGGTGCGATCACCTCGCCTTTTCCTGCTGCAGCAATGGCGCCGTAGGTCTTCGGATCGGTGCCGAGCACGGGATGGAGTGCCCATTTCTCGCCCTCGGGATCGGGGTCGATCCATGCGCCTTCTGGCTTGCCGAGCAGCATCGGGTTGTTCAGCTGTTGCTCGAGCCAAAGCAGGACAGGTTGATAGCCGGTGCGATAGACCGAACCCCAGCCGCGGCGTCGCGCCTCCTTCTCGGTAATCGGGTCTTTCTTCCCAAGGTCGACGATCGGGCCGAGCGGCGTCACCATGACGCTCTCGGGATCGAAAAGTGTTTCGCGCGACGACGCGCTGCGAAACCATCCCGCGATGAGCGAACACAAAGCGCCGAGTGATGCACCTATCGTGTCTGTATTCGGTGCGGACCACGCCGCGTCACCACTGTCCTTGGTGGCTAGTGGCGAGCCCATCACTCCCGGTATGAAAATCACGGGAATGATGGGGCGCAGGTCGTGCAAGGTCTCCTTGGTGCGGGTGTCGTCGGCCGGCGTCAAGGGCGCCTGGGCGGAAGAGTGGCCGTCCTCATCAGTGTGCGACGCGAGGCGGACGACTTCCTGTTCGGCATCGTCGTCGCCGGACGTCTGGCCCCGCGTACCCGAATTGTCGGGCTGATTTTCGCTCATGAATTCTCGCTTATGCTTTGCTCGTGCCAGGCCGCAGCGCCCGGATCATCACGGTTTCGATATCGTTGCTTTTCTGCTCGACCGTATGGCCCAGCTCGTCTGTGACTCCGCTCAGGCGTGTGCCATCCCCACGCACGATCTCGTAAGGGTGGTTCTTGAGCGGGTCGCCGGTAATCCGGTCGCGCAAGAGATACTTGTCGTTAAACGCCGGTTTTTCGAGGCTGTTCATATGCTCGGCCACTGAACTCGGCCCCTGTCTGCTGAACGACGCCGATTTGATCGTGCGTGCGCCACGCGTGCCGTCCTCGATTCCATCGGAGGTAATACGGATGTATGAGCCACCGCACTTGAGCATCAGTTCGGTCTTCGCGTCGATCTCGATGCTGCCGTTGTTGCTTTTGAGCGTCAAGCCAAGTTCGGAGAGCAATCGCAATTGATCGGTGAGCGCCTGGATGTCGATCGCACCTTTCCCGGCGATCAGTTTCATACCGGCACGCTGGACGAACAGGCTGATTTTTTCTGCGACGCTCGCAACCAGCGATTTGCCCACGGCCCAATAGGTGTCCTTGCCGCTGACGAAATTCAGATGCTCGTCCGCCACCATCTGCGCCGACGCGTGCGTGGTAAAGCCCATGCTTTCTGGACTCGATCCGAGCATGACGGGTTTGGTAAAGGCATTTGCGTTTCCGGTCCCACCGCCTGCCGTATTACCGCCTTTGGCCGCGCCCGCCTTGCTATGCTGGATCGCCTTCGCGAACTGGGAAAGCGCTTCGTGGCCAGGCTTCATATCCTCGGCCTTGGCGGTCGAGCTCGCGGAGGATAGCGACTCGACCAGCAGATCCGCGCGAGCCAGGATCTCGCGCGGCTCGGTGGTGTCGAGCGGCTGACCGTCGGCGCTGATTTGATGTGTACTGAAATACAGTCCCTCGCCCGCGTGGACTGCACCTGCATAGTCGGTGCGCAAGGTGAACCCGCTGCCGGTATACGCGCCGCGTGAATTCCCGTTCTGGACGATCTGGTAGCCGAGATGGAGACTACTCATGCCGTGGCTGCTCATGACCCGCATCCGTGGCTGACCCGTAGAGTCATCCATGACGTGCTGGTTATAGCCACCGCCTCCGCCGTATTCCTGGGACTGGTAGCCGGAAAGCAGACCGTTCGAATGCCATTGCGGCTTCTTTGCGCCGTTGTAGACGCGATGAAGTGCAATCGGGCGGTCAATATCATTGCCGATGTGGCCGATCAGGAGTTCTTCGCCCGCGCGCGGCATGTGGACACCACCATAACCATCTCCGGTATCGGACTGTGCGACGCGCACCCAGCACGATGCGCGCTCGTCACCTTCATTGAACCGATCCCAGATGAAGAGCACCTTCACACGGTTCAGATCATCGGTGTAGCACTCTTGTCCCCTCGGCCCCGCCACAATCGCCGATTCCAGTTTCGCTTCCGGCTTGCGATGTTCGAACGGGCTGCGATACGGCACCGTTGTACGTCGCGCTTCAACGGCGACCCGGTAGAACCCGGTTGAGCCGTCCATGTTGTTCACGCTGAAGTTCCGGCCAGGATCGTCGGTGCGTGCCTGCGCGAGCTGATGATTCAGGCTGTGCGGGTAGTTCGCTTCGTGCCCTGCGAGCGGGAGATTGTTTTGGATGACCCACTCGACCTCGATGCTCGCGAATTCGTTCTGGTCCGCGGCGTCGTGGTCATGCTCCGGATGACCGGTCAGCGTGAAGCGACGGCCCGCGTCCATCGCGCGCAGGCTACCCACGCCGTGAAAGCGCTTGGCCTGTGACTCCCATTCCTCCATGCGAATCTTCGACAGCTGATCGCCACGGTCCTGTTCCGGGTACGTATAGCCACCGGTGTATTCGTAGACTTCGGTTTGCGCGGGCAGCGCACCCTGATTCGTCATTGTCGGTACCGACGTACCTTTGGGATTGGAGGGCGTAGACGGGCTTTTGTAGTCGAAGGTGCGCGTCGACAGCAGCGCGGATTGCAGCGTCCGCGTGCCTGACCACTGGGTGACCGAATCGGCCTCACTGCTCACCCCGGCACGATAGAACCCGACCGTTGCGGGTGAGATCGGTTCGAGCGTCTGAAGGCGGTCGGTGACGACCAGCGTGTGCGATTTGCCGTCCGCCGCCTGCTGCCAGATGCCATACAGGCCCTCGGACTCGAGAAGCCGATGCACGAAGTTCCAGTCGGTTTCGTCCTGCCGACAGTAGGAACGCTTCGGCAGCCGCTTCGAGAGCACGAAGCGGTACATGCCTTTTGCCTGCGGATGCTGGTTGAATACGTCCGAGACGATTTCGTCTGCTGCCCTGTCCTGCCAGTGTCGCTGGTCACGCCGGAACTTTAGAAAGTGAGCCCACGAGGAAAATCCCAACTGGTAACTTGTGAGATTCCCGTCGGCTCCCAGCCGACGCGCAGTATGAACATAGCCATGGTGGGGCAGGTAAGACCCATCGGTTTGCTGGATCCAGAGCGTAACGGTCTGGGAGATCAGCGTTTTGAGTTGGACGTCACTCGTAGTCGACACGCAGTCGAGCAGAAAGACGAAATCACGGCCGATCCGCGAGCGCCCGATGACACGGTGGGGCAGCAAGACGTTATTGCCGGCCGGCGTATCCAGTTTCAGAAGGCGGTTTTGCTGCGACAGCCCACCTATTATTGCCCCGATTACATCCCGCGTGACCATGCTGCCTCTCGATCTGATTATTCCTGCTTTCTCACGCGATCTTACTTCGAAAGCAATCTGATAATGATCAGGAATTGAAAAGAAGAAATCGATTTAATGCGAAATGGATATTCGGATGAATATCGAATCATTCACATGGCATGGGCTGCAGACTGGCGGCCGCGAATTGAACGCGCGTCATTAGAGCATGTTAGGAACTTGATGAAGGACCAGGTATCCTGCCGGAATGAAAAAAAGTAGACCGCAAAGGGTATCCGACCGATGTTTCCCACGAGGAATGGAGTTTCGCGGCAGCGTATCTGACGGCTAATGGACGTAATGGCGCCGCAGCGCAAAGATGAGCTGCGGCGCCATATCTGATGCGCTGCGCTGGATGGCTTGCGCGGGCGCGCCGTGGATGATGTTGCCCAACGATTTTCCGCCGTGGGGAGTTGGTGTATCAGCAGACCCAACGCTGGTTACAGGCAGGCTGTTTTGAGAGCATGGTCAGCGATCTTCGCTCGGTGATACGCGTGGCACAGGGACGACGGGATCAGCACAGCGCGGTCATTGTGGACGGCCGCACGATGCAGTCGACTACGAGAGTGGTCCGCGTGCGGGCTATGACGGCTATAAGCGCAAGCGTGGCAGCAAGTTGCATATCGCGGTGGATACGCTCGGACAGTTGCTAGCGATCCATGTGATCGCCGGCCAACGACAGTGCCGGTACTTCAAAGTTCCTAACACGCTCCAAGCTCGCCATCCACATAGGCCATGAGCACGATGTCGTCCATTTTCATGCTCCTCGGTCCTCGCTATCCGCCGCGCTTTGCACGCGTTGTTCTTTTTTATCGCTGAACAGGGCGCCGATGGCCTGGCGAGCCCGCGAAAGCCGGCTCATGATCGTGCCGATCGGCACGTCGAGCGCTTCGGCCGCCTCGTTGTAGCTGAGTCCCTCCACGCCCACCAGCAGCATCACCACGCGCTGCGCTTCGGGCAATTGCTGCACCGCCTTGACGATCTGCCCATGCATGGCCTGCTGTTCCGGCGTCCGCGCAGCCGGATCGGCGACGGTTTCGAGGAAGTCGTCGTCCCAATCCATGCCCGAGCGGCTACGCACGCTACGCGCGCCCAATTCGTTGATCCAGGTGGACTGCACGATCGAGAACATCCAGCTAAGCGGCGCGGTGCCGGGTCGCAATTGATGTGCGCGTTCGAGCGCGCGCACGCAGGCGCGTTGCACGAGATCTTCAGCGTCGTGACGGTCGCCCGAAATGCGCAGCGCAAATGCCCAAAGACGCGGGAGCATCGACGGAAGCATGGCGGACAGGTCGGCTGCGGTCATCGACGTTGGCCCTCGTCCGATGCACGGCAGCCGGCGTTCATCGGCTCTGCGGAGATACGCCTGTCCATGAGGCGAAAGCGCCGCTGTCGGCTTGACTCATGTTGCGGGCCCGGCGTCGGCTTCGAGCTTCGACGCATTGGGACTGGTTGCACTATCGGGTGAGTGTCCATGAGTTCAGACGAGTGGGGCGCGCTATCCTGCCTGGCCGCGAGTGCCTCGTTCCCATCCGCCGCGCTCAGGCGTGAGCGAGGAAGGGATAGGTGAACAAGCCGAACTGAAGGAGGTTCAGTCCGAAGTGCGTGAGCATCGCGGATTGCAACCCGCCGGCGCGATAGGCCAACCCGTAGCCGATGCCGGACAGGCCTGCCAGCAGAACCAGTTGAGCGCCGCCCTGATAGTGCGCGAGACCGAATAGAACCGCGCCGGCGAGGAGCCCGAACCACTGGGCATGGCGTCGCGACTTCATCAGGCGGGTTATGCCTTCCTGGATGTAGCCACGGAAAAAAGCTTCTTCGGCAAAGGCAACCAGCAGCAAATTGTTGAGTGCCCACAGCCACGCGAGATGAGGCCACTTCGGCGCCCACGCAATGGATCCAGCGTAAAATGCGATGGAGAGGCAGACAGCCGAAGTGACGGCGCAGGCAACGATCGTCGACATCGCCATAACGGAAAGTGGTCTTCTCGACTGCACCCACGGATAAGTCAGCAGCAGCCAGAACCCGATCAGCGGCTTGTCGAAGTTCAGGTACATCGTATAAGGCGCGGCATCCGGCGTGAAACGCGCGGCGTCGATGACTTTCAGGTTATGAAAGCCCGGCAGCCCATGTTGAAACAGACCGATTGCAACAACGACAAAAACGGCGTTGCAGAGCAACCTGCCGACCGGCGATGGATTGCGCCGCAGCAGAACGCCCGTGCCAACCAGAAGCGCGAGAGGAATAACCGCGAGTACCTGCAACTGTCCCAAGGCGAAGGCGAGTCCGTAGCCGATTGCCAGAAGACCCATCGTCAGTGAGCGAGGCGCTTGAAAAACCGCCGCGAAAGCGGCAAGAAACACGGCAATCCACGGCAATGCGGCCATTTGAAAAAACGTCCCGAGATTGATTAAGCGCTATTGATCGATCCGCGCCGTGTTGCCATGCGGCAAGACGGTCGTGCGATGGTAGCCGACTCCTTCATGAACCGGAGCGCTCATTCCAGCGCCGGTCGCGGCGATCGCCGCGACCGCCTGCCGGCCTAGCGCAGCGTGCGGAATGCCGCACGCACTTCGGTGGCGAACAACTGCGGCTCTTCCCACGCCGCGAAGTGTCCGCCCTTGTTGACCTCGTTGAAATAGATGAGGTTGTGATACGCGCGCTCCGTCCAACTGCGCGGCGCCTGATAGATCTCTCCGGGGAAGATCGTCACGGCAGCCGGCATGGAAATGTCCACGGCATTGAAGTTGTTGGAATGATCTTCCCAATAGATTTGCGCCGCGGAGGTGGCGCTGTCCGTCAGCCAGTAGAGCGAGATGTCGTCCAGAATCTCGTCGCGCGTGAGTGAGCGTTCCGGTACACCGCCGCTATAAGTCCATTGCGAAATCTTGTCGTACATCCACGCGGCCTGGCCCACGGGCGAATCGGCGAGCGCGTAGCCGACGGTCTGCGGCCGCGTCACCATCATCGCGGAATAGCCGCAATTGTCGCGATAAAAGACATTCAGCGAGTCATAGGCGGCCTTCTCTTTCGGCGACAGGTTGCGCGGCGCGGGTTCTCCGAGAGCCAGCAAGGTCGCGATATCCGGTGGCACGGTCGCGGGCATGTTGACATGAATGCCGATCAGGCCTTTCACCTTCTGCATGGCCATGCGGTGCGAAATCACCGAGCCGCAATCGCCGCCTTGCGAGACGAAGCGCGTATAGCCGAGCCGCGCCATCAGTTCGCCCCATGCGCGCGCGATATGGTTCGAATCCCAGCCGGTGGTCTTCGGCTGTTCGGTGAAACCGAAGCCGGGTAGCGACGGCACGACGATGTGAAATGCGTCGTCGGCGCTTCCGCCGTAGGCAGTGGGATCGGTCAGCGGAGCAATGACCTTGATCAGTTCGAAAATCGAGCCGGGCCAGCCGTGCGTCATGATCAGCGGCAGAGCATGCTCATGACGGGAACGCACGTGAATGAACTGCACGTCGAGGCCGTCGATTTGCGTCATGAACATCGGCAGCGCGTTCAGTTTCGCTTCGCCCTTGCGCCAATCGTAGTCGGTGCCCCAATACTTCGCGAGCGCCTGCATTCTGGCGAGCCGCACGCCTTGCGACTCATCGTTGACAGTCTCCTTGCCGGGCCAGCGCGTGGCCGCGATACGGCGTCGCAAATCGACGAGGTCGGCTTCGGGCACGTTGACCTTGAACGGGCGGATCGTGCTGTCGCCGGTGGCGGCGAACAAGGAGCCCGGAATCAGTCCCATCGCGCCGACTGCGACCGAAGCGGCGAGAACGTGACGTCGAGTTGGAGAAAACGGTGTTGATGACATGTTTGAAATCCTGGCGCTATGAAGGAGCCGGCGCACCGATCGCGACGCGCCGTGATGTTCACGAGGAGAGCGCCCCACTGCCGGGCTTGCCGATGGTCCGGCCGGCGTGGAGCGCTAGTCAGGCAACAGACGAATCGGCCGACCGTGATGAACGATCGGCGATCGACGATCAGTGATGCGCATACGGCGAGAGCGACGCGTCGGGCCCGATGCGCGCACCCGATTGCGACGTGGTGTCGTGCATGCCGCCATACGATTGCGCGGCGGCGTCCGCACTGGCCATCGACTCGGCCTGTTCGGCATGGACGGTCAGCGCGCTTTGGCCGCGCTGCGACGCAGGTGCGCCGACGAGCGGATCGTAGTGAGGGGCGGGACCATAGCCGCTGCTGGCGAAAGCGGGGGCGGCGATTGCAGCGCCGGCGGAGAGAACCGCGGCGAGAACGAGACGCTTGATCATGATGAAACCTCCACGAATCGAATCGAAAGAGAAGTGCTTGGTGATGGGATCGGACAAGGTTGAAAAGACACTGCCGATCGTGAATGAATCCGCCTGACGGGGCGCGACTCAACTGCCTTGATAGAGCTTGTTGAGCGCCGCGAGTTGTCCGTCTTTCTCGGCGCGCACCAGTTCCTGACGAACCTCCGCACGCGTCTTTATTTTTTGAGCGCTCTGAACCGGCGCCCATTGATGAACTTGTTGAACGTCGTTCGCGCCGGCATTCACGTCGACGGAATTAGCCGCATAAGCGGAGGCGGTCGTGGCGAAAGCGGCAAAAGCCAAAACGATCATCGATACTTTCATGTCATTCTCCTGAAGCAAATCAAGTGGGAAGATCCGCCCGGGCATCTGGGAAGCGGCGGCGTGCGGTGATGTCTGCTTGCGCCTTGATCAGATTCCGTCGTTGGATGCATTAGAACCAGGCGACGTATCTGGCTTGTGTCGTGAGAACGGGCTATTGCAATGCTGTGTATCGGTTCGAACGTCGTACACATTGAGAAACAAATCGGGTGCTTGCCGAGGGGCGAATAGATCGGGAATAGATATTCGCCGGCGCGTTGAACGAAGTCCGAACGGCCGCGTTTGTATCCCAATGTATCTGACCACCGGCGCGTTACATAACGTTGCACCGGCGCGCATTGCGGACATAAGCCAGATACGTCCGCCGGGTTTAATCCATCCATGCCAGTTGATCTGGCCTGGCTGACCCGAAACGCAAACGGGCGTTTGCGTGAAAAGAACTTCTCTTGAGGCGGACATCATGAAAGTCATTCAATCGCTTATCGTCGCCGCGGCTGTTGCCGGCCCGATTTACGCCAGGCCATAACGGCAAGCCTCGGGTTCAAACGCCGGCGCGCCGCGCCGACACCGTTCATATTCTTTCGCCCGCTTGTACTTGATTCGACCATCGGCTTGCTTCACCGCTTTGGTGGCATCGGGCAGGGGCAGCGGGTCTCTCTCAAGTCCATGCAGGCTTTTCGAAGCTCTCGTACATAAGGGGAAATAAACCATGTCTGAACAGATCAATACCCGGAGACGGCGTCTCCTCGGCACGACGGTTGCGGGCGTCGGCCTGATGGAGCTGGGATTGAGCGGACTCGCGCAGGCGCAGTCCAGCGGCACGAAGTCCGGGGCGAGCGCCGCTTCGTTCGACGACCTGCGGCAGATCAACGCCGGCACGCTCAACGTGGGCTACGCGGAAGCGGGTCCGGGCAACGGGCCCGTTGTGATTCTGCTGCACGGCTGGCCGTACGATATCTACAGCTACGCCGAAGTCACGCCGTTGCTGGTCGCCGCCGGCTATCGGGTCATCGTGCCGTATCTGCGGGGCTACGGCTCCACGCGGATTCTTTCCGCGGACACGCCGCGCAACGGCCAGCAGGCGGTTATCGCGGTCGACATCATCAACCTGATGGACGCGCTGAAGATCGACAAAGCGATCTTCGGCGGCTTCGACTGGGGCGCGCGCACGGTGAATATTATCGCCGCGCTGTGGCCGGAGCGCTGCAAGGCGATGGTGTCGGTGAGCGGTTATCTGATCGGCAGCCAGGCCGCCAACAAGGGACCGCTACCGCCGAAAGCGGAACTGGCATGGTGGTATCAGTTCTACTTCGCCACCGAGCGCGGCTACGCCGGCTACGATGCGAACCGCCGCGATTTCAACAAGCTGATCTGGCATACCGCTTCGCCGAAATGGGATTTCGACGAAGCGACCTACGGGCGCTCGGCTGCATCGTTCGATAATCCGGACCATGTCGCGATCGTGATCCACAACTACCGGTGGCGCTTGGGGCTGGCGACGGGCGAGGCGAAATACGACGAGCTCGAAAAGCGTCTCGCGACCGGGCCGACCATCTCGGTGCCGACCATCACGATGGAAGGCGACGCCAACGGCGCGCCGCATCCCGAGCCGTCGGCCTATGCGAAAAAATTCACCGGCAAGTACGCGCACCGGAACATCAGCGGCGGCGTCGGGCATAACCTGCCGCAAGAAGCGCCGAAAGCATTCGCCGACGCCGTCATCGACGTCGCCCGTTTCTGAGCAGCGAACGGGAGACAGGCAAATGCGAAGAATCCGGACTGCGCATGTCGTGCTCAACGCGGCGCTTCTGCTTGGCGCCGTGGCGAATCACGCCGTGGCCGAACCCGCGAAATCGGCGCCTTCGCCGATCTATGGCGTGACGATTCCCGAGGGTTATCGCAAGTGGCAAATGATCGCGCCGGCCGAGGAAGCCGCGCCGCTCGACGAGCTACGCGTGGTGCTCGGCAACCCGGCCGCGGTCAAGGCCATCGAGAACTCGACGCTGCCGTACCCTGACGGGACCATCCTGGTGAAACTCGCGTACAAGCGCAAGCAGTCGCCCGAGTTCCCATCGGCAACGATTCCCGGGGCGCCCACCACGGTGCAGGTGATGGTGAAGGACTCGCGTCGTTATGCGTCGACAGGCGGCTGGGGCTTCGGCCGGTTCGTCAACGGACAACCGGTCGACGCCGCGCAACATCAAACCTGCTTCGCGTGCCATGCGGCCAGGGTGAAGGACCGCGACTACGTGTTCACACGCTTCGCACCGTAGCCGCAGCGGCGGGAAAGCGGCGGCGTGCAGCGACAAGCCGCCGCCGATCGTCAGGCTCGCACCGCTCAGGAACGCGAGGTGCGCGACGAACGCATTACAAGCGCACTACGAGCGCGCGACCAGCCGCTCGAGCGCGAATTTCGCTATGCGCCGAAGCGCGGCCGGCGACATGCCTGCGCGGGCATTCAACTGAATGCCCTGCAGGGTGCTGCCGATGAACAGCGCCACGTCTTCCGCGTCCATGTGCGGATCGATCTCGCCGTTGCGCTGCGCCTCTCCGATGCGAGCCAGAAGAGGCTCCCTCAGCCGCTTCGCGCCCGCGGCCCGGATTGCGTTCACGTCGGCATCCGTTGCGCCGAATTCAGCGGCGCTATTGACGCCCATGCAGCCGTTCGCGCGCTCGGCGGCGTCGGCCGGTATCACGCCCAGCAAAAGCGACTTGATGCCGGCCAGCGCGGACGAACTGCGCGTCAACCGTTCGACGTGGGCCGCGACGCTGTACTGCTGATAACGATCGAGCGCTTCAAGGTACAGCTTGCGCTTGTCGCCGAACGCGTTGTAAAGACTCTGCCGGCCAATTTGCATGGCCGCGAGCAGCTCGTCCGTGGACGCTGCCGAATAACCCTTGGACCAGAACACGCGCATGGCGCGATCCAGGGCTTCGTCTCGATCGAATTCACGTGGTCTCACCATATATCAAGCCCGATACTTGTGGACGATGCAGTCAATAAAGGGAAATTATAGGCGCGGCGCTTTTCGCTTGCGCGATCCTTGCGCTCGCGCACTGGCGAACATCGGCATGCGCTCCTGAATCCACTTCAGCAATTCGAGCGGCCCGGCGGCAAGCGGCCGGTCGGTCTTGACGAGCACCCTGGCCTGCGCGCTGTCGAACAGGGGATGTGCAATCGGCACGGTGGTCAGTTCGTTGTTTGCGAGTTCACGGTACGCGGCGAATTCCCCGATCAGCGTCATGAAATTTTCCGCTGTCACGAAGCGCTTCAGCGCGCTCAGCGAGTTGGTCGTGAGGGTGGGGCGAATCTTCACGTTCTCGGTCAGCTCCGCCATTGCCACGACATGGCCGATGCCGAATGTGGATGGCATGAGCGCCAGCGGATAGCTTTGCAGATCGTCGAGGCTTGCCGGACCACCCCGCCTGGCAAGAGGATGATCTTTTCTCAGCAGCAGCACAACCGGCTGTCGCGAGCTGGCCCGATACTCGATTCGCGCGCGAGGCGGCGGATTAAAGGCGAGGCCGATGTGCGCCCGGTTTTCCGCCACTTCGTCCAGCAAGGCGTCCACCGCCAGCATGGTCATGCCGATTTCCGGGCCGGGATAGCGCGTGCAGAACGGCGCCAGCACGTCGTCGACTAAGGTATCGACGAAGCCTTCGCTCACAGCCAGTTGAATCTGCCCGGTTTGAAGACCTTTCAACGCATGTAGCCGGTCTTCGAGCTTCTCCTGCTGCGAGCGATAGCCGCGCCAGAATTCGAGCAGGTGAACGGCGGCTTCCGTCGGCCTGACTCCGCGCGCCTCGCGTTCGAACAGCACCGCGCCCAGTTCCTCTTCGAGCAGTTTGATCTGCCGCGTGATGACCGATGGCGACGTGTTGATGTGCTCCGCCGCGCCGCGGATGGTGCCGTGGGTGAGCACCTCGTGGAAATACCGCAGGCGCTGCTGGTTGATCTCGCGCATTTGATTGCTCCGACGCCGGAAATTTTCAGGGTCCAAGGCATGGGCCGAGTGACGGCCAAGCGTTGCTCAGAAGGCAACGATACGTGAACTTAGTTGCTCTTGCTAGACCCGTTTTGCCCTGCCACCATCGACTCAACCCCTGCGACGGGTCCAGTGAGGCAATCGGGAGACACCTATGTCAGCAATCCATCCATCGACCGCCGGCGATCCCGCCTCAGCGCTCTATAGCAAGCTCAACTGGCGGCTTCTGCCGTTTCTGGTGACCTGCTACATGTTCGCGTACCTGGACCGCGTCAACGTCGGGTTCGCCAAATTGCAGATGCAAACGGACCTCGGCTTTTCCGACGCCGCTTACGGTGTGGGCGCGGGGATTTTCTTCATCGGCTATGTGCTGTTCGAATTGCCGAGCAATCTGATGTTGCCGAAAGTCGGCGCCCGCAAGACCTTCAGCCGCATTCTCGTGCTGTGGGGCATCACGTCGGCCTGCATGCTGTTCGTGCGAAGCGTGCCGGCGTTTTACGCCATGCGCTTCCTGCTCGGCATATTCGAGGCGGGCTTCGCGCCGGGCATGATCTATTACCTGTCGCGCTGGTACGGGCCTGCCCGCATGGCGCGCGCCATTGCGCTGGTGTTCGTGGCCGGACCGCTCGGCGGCATTGTCGGCGGCCCTGTCTCGGCGTGGCTCATGACGAGTCTTGCCGGGGTCGGCGGTCTTGCCGGCTGGCAGTGGATGTTTCTCGTCGAAGGTCTGCCGTGCATCGTGCTCGGCGTGCTGACGCTGCGGGTGCTGTCCGACCGGCCCGCGGACGCGCGCTGGCTGACCGACCACGAAAAAGGCCTGCTCGAGCGCGAAACCGCACCGACCCGGCATGGCACGGATTCGTTCAGGGCGGTGCTGAAGAACCCGCGGATCTATGTACTCGCGCTCGCCTACTTCAGCATCATTTTTCCGATCTACGCGATCAGCTTCTGGCTGCCGACACTGCTCAAGGAGCAGGGCGTCAAGGACACCATTCGCCTCGGCTGGTACACGGCGATTCCCTACGTGGCGGCCGCGGTCTGCATGTATGCCGCGGGCCGCAGTTCCGACCGGGCGGGCGAGCGGCGCTACCACTGCGCGATTCCCGCGCTCGGCGCGGCGCTCTGCATGATCGCCGCTGTTTTCGCCGATGGAAGCGCGATGCTCACGCTCCTCGCGCTGACCGTTGGAACCGCATGTCTGTGGATGGCCTACACGGTTTTCTGGGCGATACCGGCCCAGCTCGTCGAGGGGACGGCCGCGGCCGGCGGCATCGCGCTCATCAATACCGTGGGATTGTCCGGCGGATTCTGGGGGCCGGCGGTGGTCGGCTGGACCAAGGCCGGCACGGGCAGCATGCATGCCGGTCTGCTGGTCATGGCCTGCGCCGCCGCGCTGGCGGCCGTCCTGATACTGAAGTTCAAGTTGACGCTCAGGCGGGAACAGCCGGTTTTGCCACAACGTGCATTCGAGCAAGAGGTGAACACATGAAAATCCTGATCGCGGGTTTCCAGCATGAAACCAATACCTTCGCGCCCACCAAGGCGTCTTACGAGAGCTTCGTTCAGGGCGAGGGCTTTCCGCCGATGGTTCGCGGCGCCGACGTGCTCGGGCTGCGCGACGTCAACGTGCCGATCGGCGGATTCATCAAGGTCATGCAAGCGCATGGACGCGAACTGAAACCGGTGATCTGGGCCGGCGCGAGCGCGTCGGCGCACGTCACGACGGATGCGTTCGAGCGGATTGGCGGCGAGATCATCGCCGCCGTCGAGCAAGGCGGTTTCGACGCGATCTATCTCGACCTGCACGGCGCGATGGTGACCGAGCAGCACGACGACGGCGAAGGCGAGTTGCTCGAACGCGTGCGGCGGATCGTCGGCGATCGCATGCCGGTGGTCGTGTCGCTGGACCTGCACGCCAACGTCACCGCGCGCATGTTCGCGCATGCCAGCGCGCTCGTGGCTTACCGGACCTATCCGCACGTCGATATGGCGGAAACCGGCGAACGCGCCGCGCGGATTCTCGAGGATCTGATGTGGGAGCAGCGCCCGTTGCATCGCGCGATGCGTCGCGTGCCCTTCCTCATTCCGGTGAACGGCATGTGCACGCTGGTCGAGCCCGCAAGGGGGATGGTTGGCATGCTGGCGGATCTGGAGACGCGGCCGGTCGTGTCGGTGTCGTTCGCGCCGGGCTTTCCGGCGGCCGATTTTCCCGAATGCGGTCCGACCATCTGGGCCTATTCGTTCGAGGAAGAAGTCGCCGAGCGAGCCGCCGACGCGCTGCTCGCGAAGATCGTCGGCGAGGAGTCGCGCTGGGAGGTGCCGTTTCTCGCGCCCGACGAAGCCGCGCTCGAAGCGATCCGGCTGAGCGCGTCCGCATCGCGACCGGTCATCATCGCGGACACGCAGGACAACCCCGGCGTGGGCGGCGATTCGAACACGATGGGGATGGTGCGCGCGTTGTTGCGCAACGGCGCAACGGACGCGGCGGTTGGTGTGATCTGGGACGCCGAGGCCGCGGCCGCCGCGCATCGGGCCGGCGTGGGCGCGCGCATTGCGCTGCGCCTCGGCGGTCGGTCGGGTGTCGAGGGCGATTCGCCGCTCGAGGCGCTGTTCGAAGTCGAACACCTGTCGGACGGCCGCTTCCGTTTCGACGGCCCGATGCTCAACGGGATGGAAGGCGAGTTGGGACCGGTCGCCTGTTTGCGCGTCGAGGGCGTGAGGATTGCCGTGAGCTCGGTGAAGATGCAGGTGTTCGATCGCAACCTGTTCCGCGTGGCCGGCATCGAACCCGAACGCATGAAGATTCTCGTGAACAAGAGTTCGGTGCATTTTCGCGCGGACTTCGAGGCTATCGCCGAGGCCATTCTGGTGGCGAAAGCGCCCGGACCGATGGCCGCCGATCCGGCCGATCTTCCGTGGGAACGTCTCGATCCGGCCATGCGTGTCCGGCCGCTGGGGCCGTCGTTCAGCGAGTTGAGTCCGGTAGCCGGTTGATTCACATGCGACGCGCTGGGGTCGGCAATCGTCCGCTGCATGGCGGCCGATTTGTACCGCAATGTATCCAGGCCGTACCGGGATAAACACGCTTGCATTGGAGGCGTCGGCGAAAACATTCCAGATACGTCGGCAGGTTCAAATGTCTACACGCAAGGTTGATTCGCAACACTGCGTTCAAGTCCGGTGACACGGCGGCGCGCAGGTTTCGGCTTCCGCGCTTGTCATCCGAACTTCCGACCTTTGAATGCCGTCGTTTTCTGGAGAAAACTCATGAAGCTCGTTCAATCCCTGTTGGTGGCAGCGCTCGTTGCCGTTCCTGTCGCTTCGTTCGCCCAGTCGAATCACGCGTTGACGCGTGCCGACGTGCGCGCGGAACTGGTCCAGCTTCAGAAGGCCGGCTACAACCCGGCCAGCGACAACACCCAATATCCCCAGAACATCGAAGCCGCCGAGGCGCGTATCAATGCGCAGAAAGATTCGGCGACAGCGGCATATGGCGGCGCCGGACAAGGCAGCTCGACTGCTGGCGCGCGCTCGACAATGACCCACACGTCGGCACCGGAGCAAGCCGTTGTCGGTCTCGGTTCGATCTATGCGCACTCGTAATCTCCATGACGACGGCGCGCGTTCGAGTGCGCCGTCATGGGGATGGTCGATTCAAAACCCATTCAAACTCAGTCGAAAAATACCCATGACCACGCTTCTCACGAAATTTCTCGGTTCTGCGCTGTTGCTCGGTGGACTGTTCGCATTGCAGGCTTCGCACGCGGCGCCGCCGCAGGATTTGAAGGGCAAGAACGTCGTGCTGGTGCACGGCGCATTTGCCGACGGTTCCAGTTGGGAGAAAGTGATTCCGTTGCTCGAAGCGCGCGGCCTTCACGTGGTGGCGGTTCAAAACCCGCTGAGTTCGCTGGCCGACGACGTTGCCGCGACGAAACGCGTGATCGACCAGCAGACCGGCCCGGTCGTTCTGGTCGGCCACTCGTGGGCGGGCGTCGTGATCAGCGAAGCCGGCAACGACGACAAGGTGAAGAACCTCGTCTATGTAGCCGCGTTCGCGCCCGACAGCGGCCAATCCATCGACGACGTGACGAAAGGCAAGCCGGCGCCCGCATGGGCCAGCGAATTGCAGAAGGACTCGGCCGGCAATCTGACGCTGTCGACCAAGGCGGTGCTGGAAGATTTCGCTCAGGACGTGCCTTTGCCGCAACGGCGTGTGATTGCGGCAACGCAAGGGCCGTGGGCTGCCGCATGTATCGGCCAGAAGGTCACGACGGCGGCGTGGCACGACAAGCCGTCCTACTTCGTGGTGGCCGGTCAGGACCGGATGATCGATCCGAACCTGCAACGGAGCATGGCGAAGACCATCGGCGCGCACGTCACGATGGTCGATGCGAGCCACGTCGCGATGGTCAGCCAGCCGAAGGCAGTCGCCGACACGATCATTGCCGCTGCGAAAGCCGCGCAATAAGCGCGGCGAGATTGCCGTAGCGAGCCGCCAACGATCGACACCGCGCCCGGAAGAGCGCGCTCTGCATTCCGACGCCGGGGAATCATCTGCTTCTGACGTCGATACAAGTGCTGGATAATCGGCAGGTCGCCGATAGGTAGGTCCGCACATGAAGGCTCGTTTCCGCATTCCCCGCTCGATAGTCCGTCTCACTCGCCTGTCGCCTCGCGCTGTCGGCCGGGCGCGGATGCGATGAGCGCGCCGATCTACGTGTGGCTGCTCGCCGTACCGCTTGCCGGGTTGATCGCGTATGGCGTCGCGATCGTGCTTGTGTTCTGGCTGCAAGGGCGCCTGATTTATCCGCCCGAGCGAGTGCGCCGCCCCTCGGGTGCGCCGCAGGGCGATGGGCGCATCGGCAACGTTCGCTTGCGAACCGTCGACGGCGTCGAGTTGATGTGCGGCTACGCAGCCCCGGCGCGCGCGGATTCCGCCATCGTCGTCCTGTTTCATGGCAACGGCGAGGACATCTGGCAGCGCGAGCACATTGCTCATGATCTGCTCGACGCCGGATACGGCGTTCTGCTTGCCGAATACCGCGGCTACGGCGGCTCGGCGGGGCGGCCGCACGAGGCGGGTCTGTACGCGGACGGGCGCGCCGCGCTGGAGTTCGCCGCGCAACGCGCGCGCCGCGTCGTCGTGCACGGGTATTCGCTCGGCACGGGCGTGGCGGTGCAGATCGCGATCGAATACGCGCTTACGGCGCTGATTCTGGAGGCGCCGTTCACCAGCATCGCCGATGTCGCGGCGACGTGGTTTCGCTGGCTGCCGGTTCGCCGCCTCGTGCGCGACCGGTACGACAGTCTGTCGAAGATCGGCGCGGTGCGCGCACCGGTGCTGATCTACGGAGGGAGCGCGGACGGTGTGATTCCCCCCGCCCATTTCTCGCGGCTGCACGCGGCGCTCGACGCGCCAGGCCGGTTCGTGATGCTCGACGACGCAAACCATGTCGACGCATGGGAGCGCGGCGGCCGCGACCATGTATTGCGTTTCCTGCACGAACACCGTTCGCATAGCCCGCGCGCGCCGCGAACCTGATCGCGCCGCGGGTCGACCGGTCGACTCCCGACCTATGACCGCTGGCTATCACCCCATGCCATCTTTTGATTGGCGCGGTAAGTCTTCGTCGCTCACACTTGCGAAAAATTCGGCACACGAGCAAAGACGGCGGAGACATCGTGAACAGGAACGCGGGCATGTATCGCCCCGGCGGGGTTCGCGCATGACGCCGCGAGACACACAGCGAGCACGCAGCGAGAAGCGCAATGCACGATGACATAACGATCCACGATGCACGCGCAACCGGCCTCGTGCCGGCGGGCGCGGTGTTGGAACGGCTTTGCACCGGCGCGCAATGGGGCGAGGGGCCGGTATGGCTGCACGAGGACGCCTCGGTGCTGTGGAGCGACATTCCGAACAACCGCATCCTGCGTTGGAACGAGGCCGACGGCATGACGGTATGGCGCGATAACGTGGAATTCACCAACGGCCATGTTCGCGAGCAGGACGGCTCGATCCTGCATTGTTCGCATGGACAGCGGGCGATCGTGCGCACGCGTTTCGGCGCCGGCCTGTCGAATCCGCTCGACGAGATCGTGGTGGACCGCTACATGGGCAAACGGCTGAATTCGCCGAACGACGTGGTGGTCAAGCGCGACGGCACGATCTGGTTCAGCGATCCGCCGTATGGCATCGTATCGGACCGCGAGGGGCATCGGGCCGAGTCGGAGCTGGGCGACAACTACGTGTTCCGGTTCGATCCGCGCACCCGCGAACTGACGATTGCGACGGATTTCATCGAGGAGCCCAACGGCCTCGCGTTCTCGCCCGACGAAACGGTGCTGTACGTCTCGGATACGTCGGCGGCGCTCAGAAGCGACGGCGGCGGCCACCATCACATTGTCGCGTTCGACGTCGTCGATGGATGCACGCTTCACCATCCACGGATTGTCGCGGTGGTGACGCCCGGCCTTGCCGACGGTTTCCGCGTCGACGAAAACGGCTGGATCTTTACAAGCAGCGCCGACAGCGTGCAGGTCTATCATCCCGACGGCACGAGGCTCGCGCGCATCGGCGTGCCGGAGAAAGTGGCGAATCTCACGTTCGGCGGAGCAAACGGCAACGTGCTTTATATCTGCGCATCCACTTCCCTATACCGCATACGCCTGAACACGCGAGGAGCGACGTGAGTACCAATAACACCCTGCTGCTGGTGGAAAAATGCAGTCATTGCATTAGCTGGTACGACATCGAATCCGGCCGCCGTGTGCATTCGGTGGCGCTGCCCGATTTCCCGCACGAATTCGTCACCGACCGCGACAATCGCCACGCCTGGGTCGGGCACTACGGCGTGGAGACGTCCGGCCATGCGGGCCCTGGAGGCCACGCGTTGCTGCAGATCGACATTGCCGCGGGCAAGCTGGTGCGCACCATCGACCTGTCGCCGTTCAATCGCATTCACGGCTTGCAGATGGACGAGGCGGACCGCCTCTATGCGTTGAGCGAGGAGAAGGCCGCGCTCGTCGTGCTCGATCACCCGGCCACGGACGAGGCGCCGCGGCGAGCCGTGCCCTCGGGCGGCATCAAGAGCCATCTGTTCGCACTCACGCGCGACGGCCAGACGGCCTACTGCATGAACCTGCTCTCGCACACGGTCACGAGGGTCAAGCCGTGGGACCCGCTTGCGGTTCCGCTCGCCTGTCATCCGGGACAAAAGCCCGAGGGTTACTGCCTGAGCGGCGATGAACGCACGCTGTATGTGAGCAACCGCTGGAGCCGTTCGCTAACGGCGATCGATACGGAGACGATGCAAGTGGTGCGCTCGGCGCCGTCGCGCGACGACCCCACACGCATTTACCGTTGGAGCGATACGTGTCTCGTCGTGACCAACTACGGAGAACGCAGCCTGTCGATCGTCGATCCGGCGACGCTCGCGGAGATCGATCACATTCCCCTGCAAGCGCGCGCGATCGCGCTGTCGTTCGATTTCGAAAGAGGCGTCGCATTCGTCTCGCAGGACGACGATCGGGTAGGCGTGTTCAACATGCATGCGCGACGCTTCGAACGGTATATCGCGACGCAGCGCGAACCGGACGTCTCGAAGGTCGTGCGCACGGCGCTCTAGGTAGTTCGCGCGGACATGCGGATCGCCGGCCGGCATTCGAAGCCGCCGGCGCGCGTTGCAACCGATCGGCCACCGATCAAAAACCAGCCTTGGCGGCGGCGCGGATCGCGTCGATGACGATTTGCGTGGCCGGCGTGGCGCGGCGATTGGACCGCAAGATCAGCCCATATGGCGCGAGGCGTCCGCGAAAGCGTGCGGGAACGACCGCCAGCGTGCCTTGCTCCTGATAGTAGCGGGCCACCGACGTCGGCAACACGGCGATCATGTCCGCCGCGAGCAACAGCGACAAGGTGGTGAGAATCGATGAGGTTTCGATCGTGTTTTCGGGCAGCGCGACGCGGCTATGACGAAAGGTTTGATCGATGATCTCGCGCATCGGGCTCGGATGCGGCTGAATGATCCACGGGTACTCCGCCAGCTCGCCGAGCCGAACCGGCGGCGTTCTCCCGCACACCGGATGCCGCGGCCGCGTGACGAGCGACAGCGGCTCTTCCCCCAGGGTCTCGAACGTCAGGTCGTCCGCCGGCCAGCCGTTGGGAACGCGCCCGACCACCAGATCCAGTTGATCTTCCTGTAGCGCCTGCACCAGCACGTCGCTCGTATCGATCTGCACGGTGATATGCAGCTTTGGGTGCGCTTCTTTCAACGCCACGATCGTGGTGGTCAACAGATCGGGCGACGGCGCCATCACCGCGCCGAGGCGGACCGCGCCGACATTGCCCGACTCGATCGCCACCAGTTCCTCGCGCAAGGTGCCGAGGTCGGCGAACACCACCCGCGCATAGCGGATGACCGCTTCACCGAAGATGGTCGGATCGATGCCTCGGGCGTGCCGCTCGAACAAGGTCACGCCCAGCAGATCCTCGAGTTCGTGCAGGGCCTTGGTGGCGGCCGGCTGGGTCATGCCGATCTCGTCCGACGCGCGGCGCAGCGACCCGTGCTCCCACACCGCGAGAATCAGTTGAAGGTGGCGCAGGCGCAGCCGGGTTCGAATACTGGCGGTGGCTGGAATCATGGAGCGATAACTGGCATGAATCGGTATATAGCATTGTTTCATTGGTAAGTTATTGGGCATTCTCGCACACTACGAAGATGGCGCCACAGGGGACAACCCGTAAGCGCCCGCCAGCATGCGCTCTCACGAGCATGCAGCCGCTATTCAACCCGGTTCGTCGAACCCCGGAGACTTCGCATGAAAATCAAACATATCCGCACTCGCGTATTCGAATGGAAAGGCAAGGTCGTGCCGCCGCAGGCGCATTTCTGCACCAATGCGGTCGACATCCTGTATGAGCGCGGCGACGCGATGGGCTCGTTCCGCTTCCACGGCTGGCTGGTGGTCGAGATCGAGACGGATACGGGTGTCGTCGGCATCGGCAACTGCGCGCTCGCGCCGCGCATCGCCAAGCAGATCATCGACGAATACCTCGCGCCGATCGCGCTCGGCGAAGACCCGTTCGATACGGAATACATCTGGCAGAAAATGTATCGCCGCACGCTCGCGTGGGGCCGCAAGGGCATCGGCATGGCGGCGATCTCCGCCGTCGACATCGCCTTGTGGGACATCATGGGCAAGGTGGTCGGCAAGCCGGTGTTCAAGCTGCTCGGCGGACGGACCAAGGAAAAGATCTGGTGCTACGCGTCGAAGCTGTACAACAACGACGACCGCGACGCCTTCCTCGGCGAGGCGCAGGGCTACCTCGACGAGGGCTTCACGGCCATGAAGATGCGCTTCGGCTATGGGCCGAAAGACGGCCCCAAGGGCATGGCGAAGAACCTCGAACAGGTGCGCTTGCTGCGCGAACTGGTGGGCGACGAAGTCGACATCATGCTCGAGTGCTACATGGGCTGGACGCTCGAATACGCCCGGCGCATGTTGCCGCGCCTCGCGGAGTTCAATCCGCGCTGGATCGAGGAGACCGTGATCGCCGACGATGTCGAGGGTTACCAGGAACTGAAGAAGATGAGCATCATCCCGATCTCGGGCGGCGAACACGAGTTCACCGTGTACGGCTTCAAGGATCTGCTGGAGCGGCGCGCGGTCGACGTGATCCAGTACGATACCAACCGGGTCGGCGGCATCACGGCGGCGCGCAAGATCAACGCAATGGCCGAGGCGTGGTCCGTACCGGTGATTCCGCACGCGGGCCAGATGCACAACTACCATCTGACGATGGCAAGCACGGCGAGTCCGATGGCCGAGTACTTTCCGGTATTCGACGTCGAGGTGGGCAACGAGCTGTTCTATTACATTTTCGAAGGCGAGCCGCAGCCGCAGCAAAGCTTCCTCCAATTGTCGGACGAGACGCCGGGGCTCGGTTTGCGCCTGAGCGACAAGTATCTGAACGACTTCAACATCATTGAATGAGCCGGCGCCCGTGCCTATTGATATGACCGACCCGACCACGATCACCGGCGAGATGCCGATCGGCGCACGCAGGGTGCGAGGGGAAGCCGGATGTTTTCGCGCGCTCGATCCGGCCACCGGCGCGATGCTCGAACCGGCGTTCGGCTGCGCGACAGAAGCCGACGTGGCGCGCGCGTGCGAGTCGGCTCACGCGGCGTTCGACGCGTATCGCCGCACGCCGCCCGGCATACGGGCGGCTTTCCTCGAAACGATTGCCGCCAACATGCTCGCGTTGGGCGATGTGCTCATAGAGCGCGCCTGTGCGGAAACTGGCCTGCCGCGCGCGCGCATCGAAAGCGAACGCGGGCGCACGGTTGCGCAGTTGCGCCTGTTCGCGGCGCGAGCGCGTGAAGGCGATGGGATCGATGCGCGCATCGACGGCGCGCTGCCGGAGCGCAAGCCGCTGCCGCGCGTGGATATCCGCATGCAGCGCATTCCGCTCGGACCCGTCGCGGTGTTCGGCGCGAGCAACTTTCCGTTGGCGTTTTCGGTGGCCGGCGGCGATACCACTTCCGCGCTCGCGGCCGGATGTCCGGTGGTGGTGAAGGCGCATGCCGCGCATCCGGGTATTTCCGAACTCGTCGGCCGGGCAGTGCAGGCGGCCGTGCTCGCGAACGGCTTGCCCGAGGGCGTGTTCTCGCTGCTGTTCGACGACGGCTTCGCCGCCGGCGCCGCGCTCGTCGCGCATTCCGCGATCAAGGCCGTCGGCTTTACCGGTTCGCGGCGCGGCGGCGTGGCGCTGATGAAAATCGCCGCCGCACGCGCGGAGCCGATTCCCGTCTACGCGGAGATGAGCAGCGTCAATCCGGTGTTTCTGTTGCCGGCCGCATTGGCCGCGCGCGGCAAGGCATTGGCGACCGGCTTTGTCGAATCGCTCACGCTGGGCGTCGGACAGCTTTGCACCAATCCGGGTGTCGTGCTGGCCGTGGCCGGCGTGGCGTTCGAGCAGTTCAAGGACACCGCGGCCGCGCTGCTGGCCGCGAGGCATGCGGGCGTGATGCTGACGCCGGGCATTGCGGCTGCGTACGCAAGCGGCGTCGAGCGTCTGCACGAGCATCCGGCCGTGCGCGCGGCAGGGCGTGGCGAAGCCGAGGGCGAGGGCGAGGGCGATGTCGCCGGCAGCCGGGCGCAGGCGGCGCTGTATGCGGTCGACGCCGACGCGCTGCTCGCCGATGCATCGCTTGGCGAGGAAGTATTCGGGCCGTGTTCGCTTCTGGTCGCGTGCCGGGATCTCGCGCAGATGCGTGAAGTCGCCGAGCGCCTGGAAGGACAACTCACCGCGACGCTGCACTTCGACGCCGCCGATCATGACGCCGCGCAAACGCTGCTGCCGGTATTGGAGCGCAAGGCCGGCCGCATCGTTGGAAACGGCTGGCCGACCGGCGTGGAAATGTGCGACGCAATGGTGCACGGCGGTCCGTTTCCCGCGACGTCGGATGGCCGCTCGACGTCGGTCGGCACCGCGGCCATCGAGCGGTTCCTGCGGCCCGTCTGTTATCAGAACCTGCCGCAGCGCTTATTGCCCGATGCGTTGCACGATGCCAACCCGCTGGGCCTGCCGCGCCGCGTCGACGGCGTGCCGACGCAAGCGCCAATCAAATAACGCAATACCGTTCGAAGGAGTTTGAAATGAAACCACGCATTGCAGTGCTGCTCGGAGACCCGGCCGGCATCGGACCGGAACTGATCGCCAGGCTGCTGGCGCAGCCCGACAATCGCGAGCGCGCCGAGCTGCTGCTGATCGCGGACCGGCGCGAGCTGGACGAAGGCATGCGTATCGCCGGCGTCGAATTCCCGTACACGGTGGCCGCGGATGCGCAAAGCGCGCGCTTCGCCGAGGGCGTGCCCGCGCTGATCGATTTCCGTCTGCCCGACGACGTACCTTACGCGCGGGCCGAAGCGAGCGAGCGCGGCGGCCGCTACTGTCTGGAGGCGTTCAAGCTGGCGCTCGCGCTGACGCAGCGGAACGTCACGCAGGCCGTGCTGTTCGCGCCGCTCAACAAGACCTCGTTGCATCTTGGCGGCATGCGGGAGAGCGACGAACTGGAGTGGTTCGCGCATCAGTTGGCGTATCGCGGCAGGTATTGCGAGTTCAATGTGATCGACGAGCTATGGACTTCACGCGTGACGTCGCACATGGCGCTCAAGGACGTCAGCGCGAGGCTGTCGGTCGAGCGCATCGTCGAGGCGATCGATCTGATCGACGGCGGGCTCAAGGGCGCGGGCATCGCGCGTCCGAGAATCGCCGTGTGCGGCTTCAATCCGCACAACGGCGACAACGGCGCGTTCGGACGCGAGGAACTGGACGTGATCGCGCCGGCCGTGGAGTTGGCACGCATGCGCGGTTGCGCGGCCGAGGGCCCGTACCCGGCGGACACGATCTTCGTGCGTGCGTTCGAGCAGCAAGCGTTCGACGGCGTGGTGACGATGTATCACGACCAAGGACAGATCGCGATGAAGCTGATGGGATTCTGGCGCGGCGTGACGGTTCATGGCGGCTTGCCGGTGCCGATCACGACGCCGGCGCACGGTACGGCGTTCGACATCCACGGTCAGGGGCGCGCCAATGTCGGCGCGACGCAGAAGGCGTTCGATATCGCCTGCAGGATGGCTTCGCAACGTCTTTGATGTGCTCGGGGACGCTCGTCCCCGTTGTTCCCAAGATTGCCGATCGGACCCGCGAGCGGGTCAGTCGCCGATCCGGTAGAAGGCGATCGCATTGTGAGCGAAGATCCTTGCGATCGCCGCATCGTCATAGTCGGCCAGTGCTTCGAGCACGGCCTCCACGATAGTCGGAAAGCTCGCGCTGAGCGACGACACGGGCAGGTTGCTCGCGAACATCGCCCGCTCGGGGCCGAAGATCGCGACGGCGTCGCGAATCACGCGGCGGTTGCTGTCGGCGTCCCATCGTCCGCCCGCGAGGCCGAACTCCGACAGCTTGACGTAGACGTTGGGGTTGGCCGCGAGTGCTTCGAGACCGCGGTGCCACTCCGCCAGCCCCGCTTCCGATCGATCCAATGGCAGGCCGGTGTGATTGACCGCCATGCGGATGCGTGGAAACGCCGCCGCGACTTCCGCGGCTTGCGCGAGATGCCAGAACGGTACGCGCAAATCCCACGACAAGTTGTACCGTTCCAGCGCGGCGAGTCCGTCGAGCCAGCGCGGGTCTTGCATCGTGCCCGCCTGGCCCGTCACGCTCTCTTGCGGCGAACGCGCGGTCACGGGCTTCGAACGGATGCCGCGCACTCGCGGCCAGGCCATGTGAGCGGCCAGCACCTCGTCCCGATCGGGCTGCACGAACGACACATGCGGCACGACGACCGAGGGCGTTCCGCTGCGCTCATGCACCTCGTGCAGCCAGCGCGTTTCGTCGACCTGCTGCATGCGCGAGCGTTCCGCCTCGATATGCACGCTGGCGACGACGCGGTACGGGTACGTGTCGCGCTGGTAGTCGTCCGCGAGATAGTCGCGGCGCAGCTTCTCGTATTCGCCGAGAAAGAATGCCGGACCGTGATAGGCGTCCTGCAGCCAGGGATAGTGGCCGCTTGCGAGATCCCAGAGATGGTGATGGGCATCGACGATAGCCAGTTGCGTTCCGGCGCGATGCGAGGGTTGCGTTGACATGACGGGAGCCGACTGAATCGAAACAGGTTGGGCTGGGGTTGGCTTGCTGTTGACGCATTCGGCGCGCTTTCGCGCGCCGGGTGCGGGTTGAGATCTACTCGTCGCACTTCGCGGGCAGCGTTGCGGCAATCAATCCTGCCAGCACCAGCGCCGCCGCGAGACTGTAGACGCCGATGCTCGCGTTGTACTTCTGTATCAGCACGCCGACGAGGTAGGGTCCGCAGAAGCCGCCCAGATTGCCGAGTGCGTTGATCACGCCGCGCGCGCCGCCGGCCACCTCGGCGCTGAACAGTCGGGGTGGAATGGTCCAGAACACGCCGGCTGCAGCCTGAAGGCAAACACCGCTGCCGATCAGGAACGCGTACGAGATCCAGGGCGTGCCCTGAAACCAGACGGAACCGAACATGCACAGCGCGAACGCGACGATCGGCAAGGCGACGAACAGTTTCCGCTTGCCCAGGCGGTCGGACAGATTCGAGATCGCCAGCATGCCGATCATCGTGCCGACGTAAGGCAGGATCGCCAGCAAGCCGACCTTCGTCATGCTGCCGTGCGTGAGATTTTTGAGGATCGTGGGCAGCCAGAGCGTGTAACCGTAGATACCCATCTGGTAGAAGAAATTCAAGCCGATGAGCCGCCACATCACGCCGTCCGCGAGAACCTGGCGCAATGACGCGCTCTTTGCCGCGTGGCCCGCGGTGCGTTCCTGCTCCGCGCGCAATTCGCCGAGAATGTACGCGCGCTCCGCCTCGGAAATCCACTTGGCGTCGGCGGGGCGGTCGCTTGCGAAGGCCCACCACACGAACAGAAACAGCAGCGACAGAATGCCTTCCACGATGAACAGGTATCGCCAGTTCAACGTTGCGATCAGCATGCCGGAGAGCGGCGCGGTCACGATGCCCGCTATCGGCACGAACAGGATCACGAGGGCGTTGGCGCGTCCGCGTTCCTTGTCCGGGAACCAGTTGCTGACCATCGTCAGCACGACCGGCAGCATGCCGCCTTCGGCCACGCCGAGTAGAAAGCGCAAAATCAGAAGCTCGGTATTGCTGCGCACGAAACCCGTGAGTACGGAAATCACCGCCCACGACACCAGCGACCACGCGATGAATTTCTTGCCGCTGCCGTGTACCGCCAGCCGGCCTCCGGGAATCTGCAGGAACAGATAGCCGAGAAAGAAGATGCCGCCCGCCATGCCGACCATGCTCGCGCTGATGCCGAGTTCGGCGCTCATGCCGCCCGGCATCGCGAAGCCGATATTGACGCGGTCCATATAGGAAATGATGCAGGCCATCAGGATCGGTGGAATGATCCGTGCCCAGCGCCTGCTCGGAATGGCCTGCGCGTGTTCCATCGGTACAGCGCTGCTGAAAGCGTCCATGTTGTCTCCTCCTGCGCGCCGTCGTGATTTGATATCCGCGGCGCTGGTTAGGGTTTTTACAGCGCGAGTATCGCGAGTCCGTCCGGTTCCTTGCCGACCGCGAAACCATGCCGCAGCGTCAGCGTGGCGAGATCCAGCACGCCTACGCTGTTATCGTTCAACGCGACGTAGGCGAGCCCGCCGTCCGGATGAAAGGAGACGGCGATCGGCTTGGCCACCGTGTCGACACGGCCCAGCGCCTCCAGCGATTCGGGATCGAACACGCGGATGCTGCGCTCGCCGTAGTTGACGACCAGCAAGCGTCCATCGCGAGTGAGATAGAGGCGGGTCGGGTCTTCGCCGGTTGCCACGGTGCGCGTGACCTTCATGGTCGCGGCGTCGATCATCGAGAGCGTGTGGTCGTCGCGGCTGGCGACGAACAGCACGGTTTCGTCGCGGCTGAGACAACAGCCTTCGGGACGGCCGCCCGCATTGACCGCGAGCGGCGGCAGGCTGGCGTCGTAGGGATGCACGCGCGTCACCGTGTGCGACAGCAGGTTGCTGATGTAGGCCCGTTCGCCATCGCGCGACACGACGAACAGGTGACTCTTCACGCCGCCGCTCGGCACAGCGCGATCGGGCACCTGGCGTGCGTGCGGATCGGCGAACACCAGCAGCATATTGTCGTGCTCGCTCAACGCGTAGACGCGGTCGCGGCTGTCGATCTGCAAGCCGTGAATCCGCGAATACGTTTCGCAATCGAGTGTCAGCACATGCTCGCCGCGTTGAATGTCGATCACGAATACCTGATGCCCGCCGCGGCCTGGATGCGCGAATGTCTGCACGCCATAGTGCCCGACGTAGCCGAAACGTCCTTCACGATCGACGACGAATTCATGGGGATACTCGGGAAGCGCGACGCTGAACCGCTGTTCGCCTGTTGTAAGGTCGTAGCCACTGAACGCGTGGCCGAATTTCTCCACCAGAACGGCGGTGAGTGTGTGCGGCATGCCTGTCTCCTGACGTTGCGCGTATTTCTCACCCCTCTTGCGTTGCCTGTTCAATGAGGGCATACGGCGGGGGTAATGGATGCAGGCAAAGTATCGCCAGTTTCGCAATGAGCGACCACTGAATAATTTGGATCGAGATAGTCGCGGAGGTTATCGCTCGCGAGATGGAGAGGAAGGAGGAATGAACGCAAACCGACGATCGGCTCGCCACTCGCGAACCGGTCGCGGGTAGTCGGATCTTCGACAGCGAGATTGCAGCTACAGCCAGCGCCAGATGCCCGCGGGCCAGCCTGAGAGTGGAAGGTGAGCCCAGCTCGCCGCGAGCCAGACAACGAGGCCGCCTAACAGCGCGTGCAGGCCAAATCCGCCTAACCGCGCGCGGCCGGCAGCGATCGCCGCGAACGGCAGATAGCTCGTTTTCGCTTCCCACGCCGGCCAAAGATCGGGCTGGAGCCGCTGCTTCTTGCGGTCCTGTAATGCCGAGCCGACGAGCGCGAGCACGACGATCGCCACGGCAACGACGATGTTCTTCGCGACCGGGAACACCGCGACGTGACACACGCCCCAGAGCGCGAACGACCACATCATCGGATGGCGCGTCACCGCGTACACGCCGCGCGCCGCGTCAGGGAACGAACCGGGCCGGCCGCCGGTGGGAAACGCCGGGTTGCGGATAAAAGAGCCCATGAGAAGGATCGACGCGATCAGCATGACCACGGTCACGCCCGCCCACAGACCGTCTCCGACCGGCCAAAGCGGCGCCGTGAGCGGCGCCTTTCGATAGGCCACGACCAGCCAGGCGAACGTCAGGAGTGCAACCACCGAATAGACGCCTTGGAACGGCGCTTCGCCAATGGCATCGACCAGCCGCCGGCGCAGCAGATGCGATAAGACCAGGTGACTGCCGACGAAGGCGGCTGCCGCCGCGACCACTGCATCGATGCTTCCCATTGACTCGGCTCCTCAAGTCACTCACCAGCGGATCGTATTGCCCTGAAGAATACTAGTTGGTGCGCGGCAAAAGTCCACCCGCCGTCACACCAAGGGCACCTGCTGACGACACACGCCGAGAACCAATTGCCGAAGCCAACGATGCACGGGGTCGTTCTCCAAACGCGGATGCCACATCTGGTAAATCGTGAAACCGTCGGTCGCCACCGGAAGCTCGAACGAATAGGCGTCGACGGATGCCGCGTGTTGCCTGTTCATGAAGGAGGCGGGCAGGAGCGCCACCAGATCGGACGCGCGAGCCACCGTCAACGCGACAGGAAAGCTCGGCACGATCGCCACGGTGGTTCGTTCCAACCCTAGCCGGGCAATCGCGGCGTCGAGGGAATCGATGACCTGGCGACCGTGCGGCGCGACTACGTGGCCGAACGCCGCGTATTGCCGCGGGGTCACGTGTCGTTTCGCTTCGAGCGGATGCCCCTTTCTGACCACCCCCAGGTAGCGGTCGCGAAACAATGCCTGAACGCGTATTTCAGGCCCGGCTTCCTCCAGCACGCCAATCTCGAGATCGGCCGAACCGTTGCGCAGATACTCCGCGTTCCTCTCCCATCGCGATGAAAAGTGCAAGCGCACGAGCGGCGCAATTGCGGTCACTTCGGCGATCAATGGCGGACCGAAGGCTTCCACGAAAGCTTCATTGGCGCGAATCGCCAGCGTTCTGCGCAACGTTGAAAAGTCCGGCGCGACCGGCGAAGGACGGAGCAAGGCCCGCGCCTCGCGAACCATGTTTTCGGTTCGCTCGCGAATCTCCTCGGCATACGGCGTCAGCACCATCTGGCGCCCGGCGCGGACCAATAACGGATCGCCGGTTACAGCGCGAAGTCGAGTCAGCGTGCGACTCATGGCTGACGCACTCAAATGCAACGAGCGGGCGGCGCGTGTCACGTTTTTTTCGCTGAGCAACGCATCGAGCGCGAAAAGCAGATTGAGGTCCGGTTCAGGCATGGGTTGATCGTAGTAAGCACAGGGGATAGGGCGTCCGATGCATATCTTAGTTGCATTCGGCGCGGCTTCCGCCGTTGCTTATGTACCGCTACATTGGCTTTGACGATTTGCTCAAGAGGCTCCCATGCAAAACACACTTTCACGGAAAACCGTTCTTCTGATCGGCGCTTCCCGCGGTCTTGGATTGGCGATGGTTCAGGAATATTTGAAGCGCGGCTACCGGGTCATCGCCACCGGGCGAGCCGCGTCCACGGAAAAGCTTCGGCATAGCGCGGAAGCCTCCGCCGGCGCGCTCGAAGTGGACACCGTCGATATCACGATTCCCGAGCAGGTCGCGGCTTTGCGCGCCCGCCTTGCGAATCGGCGCATCGACGTGCTGTTTGTGAACGCGGGCGTCAAGAACGACGATCGCGAAACGATAGCGGACGTCTCGACGGAAGAATTCATACGGGTGATGGTAACGAACGCGCTGAGTCCGATGCGCGTGATCGAGGCGTTTCAAGACCTCGTTCCGCCGACTGGAACCATCGGTGTGATGTCGTCGGGGCAGGGCAGTATCGCCAATGCCGCCAACGCGAATTACGAAGTCTACCGAGGGAGCAAGGCCGCGCTCAATATGTTCATGCGCACCTTCGCGGCTCGCAGCGCCAGCTATTCGCGCAGCCTTCTGATCATGGCGCCCGGATGGGTCCAGACAGACATGGGTGGTCCGACCGCGCGCTTGACCATCGAGGAAAGCATTCCGAACCTGGTCAATACGATCGAGGCCTATGAAGGGCGCTCCGGCTTGCATTACCTCGACTACCTCGGGAGAACCGTTCCGTGGTGACGAGCCACATCACGGAAAAGCCTGCGCTGATTGCGGGCCTGTCTTTGCCCGTTGCAATGATGTGCGCCTGTCGTCGCGTACTGCTGCTTCTGTTTTCGCTTGCGCGCTTAATGTTTCGTCGGCATCCGCGGTGAGCCACGCGGCACGCTGATAGCGTGGGGTCTTTCCTGGATTCCCCGGCTATGACGCGAATCTCCGGCACTGGCGGCCCTCCGCATGGACCCGCTTCCTCCCGCGACGAACAGCGGCCGCAGCCGACGTCCGCCTCGGGTTCTCGCCGGCTCGCGTCCGCCGCGTCGTCCGCTTTACCCGCGAGGCGTGTCGCGCGCGCGCAGGCCGGGGCGTCGCAGCCCGCAACGGCGAACCTGCCGCCGCGCGGACGTGCGCCCGCAAAACGCAGCCGCGACGAAAGCGGGCTCGACGCCGGGGCGGGCGCCAGCGGTTCGGGGCCCGCTGCCGCGAAGACGCGCCGCCGCATGGGCTGCGACGTGCTTGCCGCGTCGCTCAAGATGCTGGCCGACAATCCGCTGAACGGACTGGCCAAGGTCGCGAAACAACTCGAAGTGCCGGCTAATTTCATCGCGCGTTACGTCGGACGCGACGGGCTGAGAAAGGGTCCCGAAGTGTTTCAGGCATTTCCCGACTATCCGGAGTACGCCGCGTCGATCCAGGATTCGTTGCGGCGCATGGGTCGTCCCGAGGACGCCGAAGCGCTCGCGGCCGAACCCGCAACGGAAGGCCGGGGCCGTGAGCGCAAGCAGGTTACCGCGCAAATGGTGTTCGACGCCTTGTCGGCTTCGCAGCGCGACGGCGGCCGCAAACCGGCCGGCACGATGCGCGAATGGGTCACGGTGGAAGGCTGGCAGCAGCGCAATCTCGCCGACCGCCTTGCGAAGACAGCCGACTACCCCGAGTGGCGCGAGCAAATTCAGGCTTGCGCGCGGGCCTTGGGCATCCTGCCCGCCGACCATCAACTGCCCGAACCGGCGGCCAAAGCCCGGCGGGGATTCGGCGCGGATCAACTGGTCCGCGCGCTGCGTCTCGTGCTGGAGCGCAGGCAGGCGGCAGCCGGAGGCGGGCCTCGTCTGCCGGCGTGGAAGCAGCATCTGCGCGACAGTCTCGGCCTCGACACGGACACCGTGTTCAACTGGATCACCTCCGAAGGCCGGTTGCGCCGACCGGCGTCCAGCGTGTCGCAACTGCCGGGCTACGAGCAGGCCAGTGCCCGGATTCGCCAATTGTTGACCGAGCTGGGCCACGCCGACCTCGTCACGGCGCTGCCCGAAGGGGCGGGACAGCGGCAGCGGATGTGCGCTTCGAAGATCGTGGAGGGACTGGCGGCACTGGCCGACAACCCCGGCATATCGATGAAGGCCCTCGAACTGACGCTGGGCATTACCTATACGCAACTGGTCCGTTACCTCGGCATCGACGGCGCTCCGATGCCGCTCGAGCAGATCGCCGATATGCCGGACTACGCGTCCAACGTGGGAGCGCTTCGCGACGGCCTGCTGCGGCTCGGCCGCCCGGAAGTGGCGGCCGCCTTGCCCACGCCGCGAAGAGTCGCCGACGTCGCGGGTTCTTCCGGGATGTCCGCGCACGAACTGCTCAGCGTGGCCGACGCGCGTCTGCACGACGTCGTGGACGTCGCGCGAGCGCTGCGCGCCGAACCCGGCAAGCCGTTGGAGGACATCACGCGCGCGGGCGGCAGCGTCAGGCCGCTCGCGCGCATCCTGCTCGACGAACAGGGGATGGTGCGTGAGGTCGCCCATATCGAGCCGATGCTGACGGGCGCCGACGCCGGCACGCGCATGCGTCTTAACCGTCTGCTCGACCGGCTCGCCGCGGCGATCGCGCCTGCCGCCGCGGCGTCCTCGGCCCAGCATGCGCCGATGAAGCCGGTCCTGCTCACGGCCTGGGGCAATGCGCCGGATCGCATGCTGATCGTGGACCGCGAGACCACTCAGCCGACGGCCGGCTCGCGCGCACGGCTCAGGGGAATCTACGCGGCGAACCCTGGCTTGATCCAGGCACAGCGCAGCTATGAAGGCGAGCGCGTTCCCCAGGTGTTGCGTTGGCTCAGCACGGTACTCAAGCGGAGATTCCCCGAAGGTCACGAGATCCAGTGTTTTTTCCGGCCCGCCACCGGGAGCGGGCCGGGGACGATCGTCGTGTCGTCGAATCTGCGGGACGTCAATGAGCGGCTTCAGGCCTTTCTCCAAAGCGAGGATCTGGAGGTGCTGCTCGACGAAGCAGGCGCGCACGGTCCCGCGGATCAGACGGATCGCGGATGGCGTCATGGCACGAAGCTCGCGACCCGTATCAATCCGGCGGCGGACCCGCATCCCACGCCGGAATCCGACGAAGTTTTCGCGGCGATCGCGGCCCGCCATTTCCATGTGCCGTTACGCGGCGAAGTATTCAACGGCATGTCGGTCAATCTGCACGCCGAGCGGCGCATTCAGAACGAGCTTGGCAAAACGTTTCAGGAGTCGGTCGACCTGAAGCGGCTGGCGGGCACCATGCGGCCTTGCGGCAGTTGCGCGGACGAACTGGGCGCCGCGCCGGAGGTTCATCGCGGGCCTTACTGGATGAACCGCTCCGCTCGGGCCGGCACGTCGAGCGACGAAGCGATGGCGCGTGACGCGCAGGCAGGCGCGGGCACGTCGATCACGCTTGCTCGCAACGGCCGGCTGACCTTCGAACACGACACGGACAGCGATTCGGATGCCGAGCCCGCCGAGTGAGTGAAGGGCGCAGGCCTGATCGTCCTGTCGACGTCGATCGCTGGAAGCGTACAAGAATGCGGCTCATGGCATGCCGCCGTGGCAATGGAACACGTGCACGCAGACGACGAATTTTTTCGAAGTTGTGTAATCTTGTCATCGTCAAAATTCCGGAGAGGTTCTTTGAGCGATGCGCTTGGCTTTCCTTTTCCTATTCTTTTTGTGCGCGAGTTTCACGCACTGGCGCGGGAAAGTTCGTCACGGTAGTTTCTTCAGGCAGTTGACCGATCATTCCACGTTCACCGCGCCGCTCAACTGTTTTGCGTATCTTTTTTCGTCGGTGCCCAATACGCCGTATATCTCGCCGCAACTGCTGCCGGAACTCGCGTTACTAAAGCGTGAATGGCGTGTATTCCGTGAAGAGGCGCTTGCGTTGGTCGAAGCAAGCCGCATTCGGGCGGCCAGTACGTATAACGACGTCGGGTTCAATTCGTTTTTCCGCACTGGCTGGAAGCGGTTTTATCTGAAATGGTACGGCAGTCCGCATCCGTCGGCGCAAGCGCTTTGCCCTCGCACTGTCGAGATTCTGCAACGCATTCCGTCGGTCAAGGCCGCGATGTTCGCCATGCTGCCGGCCGGCGGCTCGCTCAATCCGCATCGCGATCCCTACGCGGGCTCGCTCCGCTATCACCTGGGCCTGATCACGCCGAACGACGACCGCTGCGCGATTGTCGTCGACGGCATTCCTTATTCCTGGCGGGACGGGGAAGACGTGGTTTTCGACGAAACCTATTTGCACCACGCCGAGAATCGCACGGAAGAAGATCGCATCATTCTCTTTTGCGACGTTGAACGACCCATGAAGTTCGCCTGGGCGCAGGCAATCATCCGGGCGATTGGCGACGTTCTGTTACGCGCCGCGGCGTCGCCGAATGATGTCGGCGACCGCACAGGCGGCATCAATCGGCTATTTCGTTATGTTTATTCCGTGCGGCTGCTCGGCAAGCGGATAAAAGCCTGGAATCGCATGGCTTACTACGCCATCAAGTGGTGTCTGGGCGCGGCGATCGTGATAGCCATCATCTGGTAGCTCGTCAGCGGCATCACCGCCGCCGCCGCGCCTTCACGGCCGCGCGGCAACTTCGTCCAGGTGCTCCAGCAAATCGGCGGGATCGTCATAGACGCGCAGCGCGCCGGCGCGCTCCAGTTCATCGGTGCCGTATCCGCCCGACAGCAATCCGACGCCTAGCGCGCGGCACCGCTGGGCGGCGAGCATGTCCCAGATGCTGTCGCCCACCACCACCGCTTGCTCGATCGGTACGCCGAGGCGCGCCGCGGCGGCGATGAACAGGTCCGGGTCCGGCTTCGCGTATTTGACGTCGTCGCGCGTGACGACAACCGCCTTCGCCGGATCGACGCCCAGCGCTTCCAGATTGATTGCCGCGGTTTCCATGCGGCCGCTGGTCGCCACGGCCCACGGCGTGCCGGCCTGCGTCAGCGCGGCGAGCAACTCGCGCGCGCCCGGCAGCGGACACACCTGGGCGCGCAGCCGTTGATAGGCGTCGGCGTGAGCGCGGCGCAGCCGTTCGCCCAGTTCGGCGCTGATTTCGTGGTGCGTTTCCCGCAAGAGCTGGTTGGTGAAGAGGCCGCCGCTCATGCCGATCTTGCGATGAATCCGCCACACGGACAGCGGAATGCCTTCGCTGTCGAGTGCTTCCTTCCAGGCCAGCACGTGCTGATAAACACTATCGACGAGCGTTCCGTCGAGATCGAACAGAAACGATGTCTGAATTCGCATGATGGACTCCGTGGGTAACCGTTTGCGCCAATAATAGTGCAGCATTCCGGCTGAAGCATACAGGCTCCCTTCGGCGACACGTCGCCGCCAGTGTCGATTCGCGCGCGCAGGCTGCGCTGGTTTTCATGCAAGAGGACATCCGTTCATGGACAACGACGCACATGCCTTTAACGGGCTGCGCCCGCGACTGCAAAAGATTGCGTATCGAATGCTGGGGTCGGTCGCCGAGGCCGAGGATATCGTGCAGGACGTCTGGCTGCGTTGGCATGCCGCGGCGCGAGAACATATCGAAAACGCGGAAGCGTGGCTGGTCGCCGTCACCACGCGCATGTCGATCGACCGGCTGCGCGCGGCGAAGATTCAGCGCGAACACTACACGGGCATCTGGTTGCCCGAGCCGCTGTTGACCGACTCCCCGGCTACGCCCGAGGAAGCCACCGAGCGCGCCGACGAGGTCTCCGTGGCTTTTCTCGCGCTGCTCGAGCGGCTGACGCCGGAAGCACGGGCGGCCTTTCTGCTGCGCGAGGTTTTCGACGCCGACTACGACGAAGTCGCGCAAGCCATCGGCAAAACGGAGGCGGCGTGCCGTCAACTGGTGAGCCGTGCCAAGGCGCAACTGCGCGACGAACGTCCGCGTCACATGGTGCCGCGCGAAACGCATCTTCGCCTGTTGCGCATGTTCGCGCAGGCGCTGGAGCGCGGCGAGTTTCCGGCGATCAACGCATTGCTGGCCGAGGACGCGACGCTGTTCGGCGACGGCGGCGGCAAAGTCCAGAGTTTCCCGAAACCGCTGGCGGGCGGCCGGCGCATCGCGCAGCTTTTCTACGCGTCGTCGCGGCGTTATGGCAGCGAACTGAGCGTCAAGCTCGTGGTGCTCAACGGCCAATGGGCGCTGCTGCGCTATATCGAAGGCCAACTCGAATCGGCACAGTCGTTCGAAACGGACGGCGAGCGCATCGTTCGCATCGACGTGCAGCGCAACCCCGAGAAGCTCGCGCGCATCGCCGCGGTCCACGCCGGCGGCTGAGCGCCGGGCCTCCGGTGAACGCGCGTTTATGTCGATATTGGTGCCTGGCGGACAACACTGTGAGCCCGCTCGCCCGCCTACCGCGATGCCCCGCGGCCACCTACGATGACCTCGTGCGGCTCATCGCCGCTCAGGTCACCCGCCATGCAGGGTGTTCGCTCATCGTCGCCGGGAGAAAATCATGTCGCAGCGCCTCAACTATATTCAGCAATCGCCCGAACTGTTCAAGAAGTTTTTCGAACTTAGCAATCTGCTCAAAGATTGCGCGATCGAGGAATCGATCCGCGATCTGGTATCGATCCGCGCATCGCAACTCAATGGCTGCGCCTTTTGCCTCGACATGCACGTGAAGGAAGCGCATATCCACGGCGAGCGCGAACTGCGCCTCCATCACATCGCGGCGTGGCGCGAGTCCACGCTTTTCGCACCGCGCGAACGCGCCGCGCTCGCGTGGACGGAGGTGCTGACCAGGCTGCCCGAACACGGCGTGCCCGATGAAGTCTACGAGCGCGTGCGCACCCAGTTTTCCGAAAAGGAACTCTCGGACCTGACGTTCGAAGTGATGGCGATCAACGGCTGGAACCGCGCCAATGTCGCGTTCAGGACGGTGCCGGGTTCGTCCGACAAGCTCCTCGGTCTGGACAAGGCGAATCTCGCCTGAGCGGACGCGCTTCGCCGTCTCCGTCGCTCTTTCCCTGGTTCAGGCCCCCAGGCCCGCATGGGCGGGCCGCGTCGTTCAGGAACAACCATCATGCGAAATTTGAAACATACCGCTCTGGCAGCGCTCGTCGTCGCGGGCTTGTCGATGGGCGTGGCCCGCGCCGAGGCGCCTCACGCCATCGTCACGCCGTTGACGACGCAGCCGCTTGCCGACTATCCCGGCAAGGAAGTCACGATGATCACCGTCGAATATCCGCCGGGTTCCGTGGACCCGGTCCATCGGCATCATGCGCACGCCTTCGTGTACGTGCTGGAAGGGTCGATCGTGATGCAGGTGAAGGGCGGCAAGGAAGTCACGCTGACGCCCGGCCAGACCTTCTATGAAGGTCCGAACGACGTGCACACGGTCGGACGCAACGCAAGCGCGACACAGCCGGCCAAATTCGTCGTCGTGTTGCTCAAGGACAAGGGCGCGCCTATCCTCGTTCCCGAAAAGTGAGCACGTCGGCAAGCCGCATTAAAACCGGCGGCGTTTTTCACCGGGTCTGTCACAAACAGTAGCGCTGGTACGTCTAGTCGCTATGGACTTCACGACTCGCGCTCCCATGCCAGATCAATCACCACGCCGCCCCCTGGTCGGCGCCGACGACCCGTTCGCAAGCAGCTTCGCGACCAGCTATGCCGGCGTCGTTTCCTTCCTGGCCGTTGCCAACGAAGGCAGCTTCGCCCGCGCGGGCGACCGGCTCGGCATCGGCCGCTCGTCGGTTAGCCGCAACGTGCAGAAACTCGAGGCCCAGCTCGACGCGCGCCTTTTTCTGCGCACCACGCGCAGCACGTCGCTGACGCGCGAGGGCGAACTGTTCTACGAGAACTGTCAGCCAGGCATAGCGCGCATCGCACAAGCGCTGGAGGACATGCGCGAACTGCGCAACGGGCCGCCGCGCGGCCATCTGCGGATCGCCTCGACGCCGGGCTTCGGCCGCAAGATCGTCGCGCCGCTGTTGCGGGGCTTTCATGCGGGCTATCCTGAGATCGCGCTGGAATTACTGCTCAACGATCGGCCCGCCGACTTCACCGCCGATCGCGTCGACGTGTCGTTTCGCGACGGGCGCATGGAAGACAGCGGAATCGTCGCGCGCCAGTTGATTCCGATGCAGATGCTCGTCTGCGCGTCGCCCGCTTATGCACGCGTACACGGCTTGCCGCGGCATATCGACGAACTGGACAAGCATCGTTGCATCAATTTCCGGGCCGCGTCCGGTCGTATCAGGGAATGGGCGTTCAAGGTCGACGGCCTGTCGCAGCGGCGCCAGCTCGCCGCGCAGCACACGTTCAACGACCCGGATCTGATCGTGCAAGCGGTGCTGGATGGACTGGGCATCGCGCAGTTGCCCGCGTATCAGGTGTGCGACCTGCTGCGCGACGGACAGTTGCTTAGCTGTCTCGCGCAGCATGCGCCGGACGACGGCGGACATTACCTCTGCTATCTCAGCCGAAAGCAGCTTCCCGCGCGCGTTCGCGTGTTCATCGACTACATGACGGAACACACGCGAGCGCTCGACCTGCAGTGCCTGACGACGATGGCAATGACAACGGCAACCACAACCACGTTATCGACGGTCGAATGACGGCGCCTCGCCCGCGATGCCTGGATTGATGCGCCTGATGCAACACGGTGCGTGCCTCGGCGGCGCTACCGCATGACGCAATACATGCCTACGATGCTTGGTGTACGGATGAGACGCGCGTCGCGGACCATCCGGCAAAAGCACCGGCAGGCGCATCGCGTAAGGCGCCGCGAAGCCGGAGTCGACAAGTTGGCGGCGGCGCAAGAGCCGCGCGCAAACTCATGGAGAAGCATCATGAAGATCGTCGTGATCGGTGGAACCGGGCTCATCGGCAGCAAAGTCGTCAAGAACCTTCGCGCGCGCGGTCATACCGTCGTCGCGGCGTCGCCCGCATCGGGCGTGAACACCATCACTGGCGAAGGTCTAAACGAGGCGTTGACCGGCGCGAATGTGGTGGTCGATCTGGCCAATTCGCCGTCGTTCGAAGATGCCGCCGTGCTCGAATTCTTCGAGACTTCCGGGCGCAATCTGTTTGCGGCGGAACTTGCCGCGGGCGTACAGCACCACGTCGCACTCTCGATCGTCGGCGCGGACAAGCTGCCGCAAAGCGGCTATATGCGCGCCAAGGTCGCTCAGGAAACGCTGGTCCGCGAATCGGGCGTGCCGTATACGATCATCCGTTCAACCCAGTTCTTCGAATTCCTTGGCGGCATCGCGCAAGCGGGCAGCGAGGGCGAGACCATACGGCTGTCGTCCGCCTTGTTTCAGCCGATCGCATCGGACGACGTGGCCGCGGCCGTCGCGGACTTCGCCGCCGGCGAACCGCGCAACGGCATCGCGGAGATCGCCGGCCCGGAACGCGCTCGAATGGCCGACATAGTGCAGCGTTTTCTTTCGGCGACGCACGATTCGCGCAAGGTCGTCGCCGATGCGCACGCCCGGTATTTCGGCGCCGAGTTGCAGGACGACTCGCTCGTGCCAGGCGCCGCCCCGCGTCTTGGCAAGCTGAATTTCGACGCGTGGTTCAAAGAGACGCAAGCCACGCAATAAGCCATGAGCCGACGAGGCGCGCCATGACCACCTTGCGTCCACCGCCGCTGTCGCTGCTAGACAAATATCACGGGCAAGACACGCAAACGCTCTATTCGACCACGGTCACCGTGACGGGCGGCGACGCGGGTCACGGGCGCGCGTCGGGCATCGCCCGTTCCGACGACGGCAATCTCGCCGTCCACTTGCGATTGCCGAGGGCGCTGGGCGGGCCTGGCGGCGGCACCAATCCCGAGCAACTGTTCGCGGCGGGTTACGCCGCCTGCTTTCACGGCGCGCTGAGCTTGCTGGCCGCGCGGGCGGGTATTCCGGTTCCCGACGCCTCGGTGGATGTCACCGTCGATTTCGGCCGCGATCCGATGGACGGCCTGTTCATCCTGACCGCGCGCACCTTGATTCGCCTGCCCGGTGTCGAGCGCGCCGTCGCGGAGGAACTGGTGCGCAACACCGAACGCTTTTGCCCTTACACCAAGATGGCGCGCCAGGGAATCGAGAATGTCGTCGCGCTCGCGCAGCCGGACGACGCCGGCCGATCATGACGCCAGCGCCGCTGGAGCGGCTGGGTTCAACGTTCGGGCTTCACCCGAGCGAGGGCAAAGGCCGATGCCGCCGCCGCTTACGCCGCGCATGAACCGAATTCCATCGGGTCTGGACGCGGCTACAATGCGCCTGAGTTCAGTCCTCCTCGTCGCTCGCCGAGGACATAGGACAGTGCGCAACAATGCGTCGAATGGCGTATCGGGTTAACACGCGATGCCTTCACGCGACCGTCCGGGAATAAAAATCACATGCCGGCGGTTGTAGTCACTGTCGGTCACGGATTGCGGTTACTGCGGGAATTCATTTCACAATGGCCGATCCCCTCATCGCGAAGCGCTTCGAGACGCTCGTATTGCCTCATATGAATTCGGCCTTCAACGTCGCGCGATGGCTGACGCATGACGACCAGGACGCTCAGGACGTGGTCCAGGAGGCGTATCTGCGCGCGTTCAGGTTTTTCGGCGGATTCCGCGGCGACGATGCCCGCGCATGGCTGTTGAGCATCGTGCGCAACACCTTCTATACGTGGTATCAGCAGAACCGGGGCCATGCGCCGGACACGCTGGAGTTCGAGGAAGACATGCACAGCCTCGAGGCCGGCACGGCCAACCACGACGACGGCCCCGAAGCCATGCTGATACGCAGCCAGAGTCAGAAGCGCGTGCATCAGGCGTTGCGGGGCTTGCGTCTGGAGTACCGTGAGGTGATCGTGTTGCGGGAGCTGGAAGAATTGTCGTACAAGGAGATCGCCACCATCGTGGGCATCCCGATGGGGACGGTGATGTCTCGCCTCGGGCGCGGCCGTCAGCAACTCGCGGCGCTGCTCGCGCCGACGGACCAGGAGGCGTGATGGATCACGAACAGGCGTTCGAACTGCTGCCCGGCTATCTCGATCAGGAATTGAGCCTCTCGGAAGCGCTCGAATTCGAGCGTCATCTGGCCGGCTGCGAACAGTGTCAACGGGAATGTGAACGTCACCGTCAGGTGAGCGCGCGACTCAGGCAGGCCGACTTGCGCGTCGAGGCGCCGGCGGAACTGGTCAAGCGCGTCAAGGCGTCGTTGCCGGGACGGCCGACGCCGTGGCAAAGGCTGGTTGAGCGTTTCGGTTGGCGCAGTGGCGATGGCGCCGTGCAATGGGCGCCGCTCGGCGCGATGGCGATCAGTCTGATCGCGTTGAGCTGGAGCGCGGGTTTGTATCTTTCGGTGCCCTCGGGCGAGACGCGTTTTACCCAGGAACTCGTGGACAACCATATTCGCTCGCTTCAGTTCGACCACCTCTCCGATGTGATTTCAACCGACCGGCATACCGTCAAGCCGTGGTTCGACGGCAAGCTGGATTTTGCGCCGCCTGTCGTCGATCTGGCGCAGCAAGGGTATCCGCTCGTCGGTGGACGGCTCGATTACCTGAACGGGCGGCCGGTCGCGGTGATGGTCTATCGCTACAAGCTGCATCCGATCAATCTTTATGTGTGGCCGGGCAACGACGCGGGCGCGGCGCCTCGCGTCTACCAGCAGCGGGGCTATCATCTCGCGCACTGGAGCGTGGCGGGCATGAATTACTGGGCGATTACCGACGCCGGCGACGCGGAACTGAACGGCTTCGTCACCGACTTGCGTGCGCATCCTGCTTCGTAGCCGTTGCATCCGGCGTGCTTCCCGGTCGCGGAATAAAACGAATGAGGCGGCAGTCTACCTCTTGCAAGCAGACAGGAAGTGCCGTTGGATGATCCGGCGGTCAACCTCCTGACTTTCAGCCAGGAGGACATCATGTCGTCAGATTCGCCGTTCGATCCGTCGCGCCGCGGCGCGTTGAAATGCCTCGCCTTCGGTGGCGTGGGCACGCTGTTTGTTTTAGCCGGCGGTGTGCTCACGCCGGTCGAGCTAGCGCTCGCCGCGGGCGCGAAGGATTCGCCCGCCGCTTCGGGCGTTCCGCTGTTTCTGCAAATCAGCGACACGCACATAGGCTTCAGGAAGGAAGCGAATCCGGACGTTGCCGGCACGCTCAGGCAGACGATCGACTTCGTCAACGCGATGCCGGTGAAGCCGGCGCTGACGATTCACACCGGCGACATCACGCACCTTTCCAGGCCCGAGGAGTTCGACCTGGCGGCCCAGTTGCTAGCGGGTTTGAATATCACCGAGTTGCATACGGTGCCGGGCGAGCACGATGTCACCGACGGCCCCGGGACCGAATACTTCAAGCGTTTCGGTCAAGCCTCCGACAACAAGGGTTATTACAGCTTCGACCACCAGGGCGTGCACTTCGTCGGTCTCGTCAACGTGATGCATTTCAAGCCTAACGGTTTGGGCGGGCTCGGCGGCGACCAACTCGCCTGGCTGGAAAACGATCTGAAGGGCCGCTCGTCCAGCACACCGGTTGTGGTCTTCGCGCACATGCCGATGTGGACGATCTACGAGCCGTGGGGGTGGGGCACCGGCGATGCCGGCGAGGCGATGAGCTACCTGAAGCGCTTCGGCTCGGTCACGGTGCTGAACGGCCATATTCACCAGATCGTTTCGAAGGTGGAAGGCAATATCACTTTCCATACCGCGCGTTCGACGGCCTTTCCGCAACCCACCGCCGGCAACGGCCCCGGACCCATGCCGCTGACCGTGTCGAGCGATCAGCTTCCCAGGATGCTCGGCGTGACCAGCATCAGGATCACGCGTCATCCGCTCAAGGCCGCGCTCGCCGATACGACGCTCGTCTGATTCCCGATACCTCGCTGACAGGATTCGCTCATGTTCAAGACTATCTTTCGCCGCGCCGCCGTGGCCGTGACCGTGCCCGGGATTGCGGTGCTCATCGCGGGGCTGGCTTTCGGCTTCACTGCCGCGCAAGCCCAAAACACCGATACCGTGGTCATCAAGAATTTCATGTTTTCGCCGATGTCGATCACGGTCAAGGCCGGATCGACGGTGACCTGGAAAAATCTCGACGGCGAACCGCATACGGTGGTCAACGATGCCGGCATCTTCCGTTCCGCCGCGCTCGATCAGGACGACACGTATCAGTTCAAGTTCGATAAGCCAGGTGTGTACAAGGTGTTTTGCGGCATACACCCGAATATGAAAGAGACGATCACCGTGCAATAGCGACGCGTGGTCGAACGGCGCGCGGCTGCCGGCGGCACATCGACGCCGGTAGCCGGGCATTGCGCTCGATCACTGCTTCTCGTACCAGGAATAGGTAGCCAGCGTGCTAACCGGCGTGCCGATCTGCAAGGTGACGTCGCGCAGCGAGGTCAACTCGATGTCGCGCACGTCGCCCATGTAGCGGCGCGAGTCGCCATTGTCGTTGATATAGGCGACCACCGTTCCGCTCACACCCGCCACGTTCGTGCTGGTCAGCGGCTGGCCCCAGATGTCGAAGAACTGGCCGAGCGTGAAGGTCTTGAAAGTGGGCGTTTCGATATGGATGATGCCGGTCTGGTCGTGCGTATGCATCTCATAGTTGCACTGCGACAGGACGCCCACGTTCATGGGCAAGGCGAGCCACTTGCCGTCCTTGAAGATCGCGAGATGAGCATGCACGTGATACAGCGCGCTCATGTTGGGCGCGCAGGTCAGGCCGTCCACCGGCGCTCCCGTGCCGCCCGTCGACGTATTGCCGTTCGGCCAGAAGGCGTCGCCCAATACACCGCCGAAGGCGAGCGTGATCGGCTTCGGATCGATCGGCGGCGGATCGGTCCATGTGTAGGTGGGAATCTGCGTCAACGGCGTGCCGATTTCAATGGTCACTTCGCCATGCGCGGGTAGCACGAGGCCGGCGAGGTCGCCCGTGTATTGCGTGAGGGTGCCGCCATCGTTCACATGGACCGTGACGGGCGAGCCGCTTACTCCGGCAACGTCGGACGTGCCGAGCGTTTCGCCCCAGATCGAGAAGAACTGACCGAGCGTGTACGACGCGCCGCCGCTTGCGTCCATGCGAATCTTGCCGCTCGAATCGTCCGTGTGCAGCGGATACACGCAGCCCGTCTGCGCCGACATGGTCGGCTTGACCACGCCGATGTTGGCCGGCAGCGCGAGCAGGCGGCCGTTCTGATAGATGGACAGATGCGTGTACGTATAGGCGTTGCCGGGCAGGGCGCAGTTGAGTCCGCTCACGCTTTGGCCGAGTCCGCCCGATGAGGTGGACCCCGAAGGCCAGAAGGCGTCGCCGAGCGTCGTGCCGTCGATCACCGGAGTGGCGGCGGCCAGCTTCGGCTGGCTAGTGCCGGGGCTGGATGCGCCTGAGGCGGGAGCGGCCGCGCCCGTCGTACTGCTCGCGCCGCCGCCGCCACCGCCGCCGCAAGCCGTCAGTATCAGGAAGACGCCGATAGCGAGGAATCGTGAACCCAGCCCTGCCAACATGTCGTACTCCGCCTTGTTGGTTAAAAGAGGAATTCGTACAAGCCGATTTATTCGGAAGCTGGCGCCCCGCGAGTAACGATGGGTTGACCGGGACGACACACGGTCACGCGTCGCGGACGGCAATCGAATGCCGCCAGAGGGGTCACGCATTCACGCGAAATTGCGTGACACATGCGGACTTAGCGTAACAGATGCGCTCACGAACCGAACCAACTGAACCACAACGTTTCGCGCCTTTTCATGTCGCATTTACGCGTGTCGGAGGTGGGTTCGCTGCGAGGCGGTGAAATACGATGGGTGTGACTGAACATATGCCCGGCGCGCCTCGATGGCGGCCGGCATTTTCTACTTGCTGGCGTGCGTGGAATATTCCACGGCGCGCAAACGCTCCGCCGACGAAGGCATGCCGGAGCAACGGCTTTGCGCGCGCGTGGCGGCGTGGTGGTCAGTCGGGAATCTCAGGCTCGACCAGTCTTGCCAACTGAACCAGCGACTCCTGCCAGCCGAGGTAGCACATTTCCACGGGAATGACCTCGGGCACGCCCTCCTGCACGATGGTCAAGTCGGTGCCGCACGACACCTGCCGCAATGAAACGGTGACGTGCATCTGGCCGGGCAGGTTCGCGTCGTCGAAGCGGTCCGAGTAGTGGATTTTTTCGAACGGCACCAGTTCGAGGTACTCGCCGCCGAACGAGTGGCCGTGGCCGGTGCTGAAGTTACGGAAGGACATCTTGTGCGTGCCGCCCACGCGCGCATCCATGTGATGGACTTGACAGGTGAACCCATAGGGAGGCAGCCACTTCGCTATCGCATCGGGTTCGAGAAAGGCCCGATAGATGCGTTCGGGAGTAGCGCGCAAGACGCGGTGCAGATGGATGGTTCCGGTAGTCACGGTGAGATCGCCTTTCACTGGAGAAGTTGGACACACTCCTACGACGATTCATCTACACCGATATCGACATGGATCGAGATCGGGAGAAACCCGCAGGCGCCGCCAGGCGACCTCGGCGCTGCGATGCAGCACATGGCATATCGGTCGCGCGGACAGCGGACATGACGCCGCTGCCCGCGCGCGATCTTTACTTGCGCTTGAGTTGAGAGAGATCCCGCACCGCCCCGCGGTCGGCCGAAGTCGCCAGCGCGGCGTAGGCCTGCAACGCCTGCGACACCACGCGCTCACGGTTCAGCGGCAGCCAGGCCTGGTCGCCGCGTGCCTCCATGGCTTGCCGGCGGCGCGCCAATTCCTCGTCCGGCACCGCGAGGTGCATCTTGCGGCTGGGAATGTCGATCTCGATCACATCGCCGTCTTCCACCAGACCGATCGTGCCGCCTTCGGCCGCTTCCGGCGACGCATGCCCGATCACGAGCCCCGACGACCCGCCCGAGAAACGGCCGTCGGTAAACAGCGCGCAGGTCTTGCCCAGGCCCTTGGATTTCAGATACGACGTGGGGTACAGCATCTCCTGCATGCCGGGGCCGCCCTTGGGGCCCTCGTAACGGATCACGACCACGTCGCCCGCCACCACCTTGTCGCCGAGAATGGCCTCGACGGCGTCGTCCTGGCTCTCGAACACGCGCGCGCGTCCGGAGAAAATCCATTGCGATTCGTCGACACCCGCGGTCTTGACGATGCAGCCCTTCTCCGCGAGGTTGCCGTAGAGCACGGCGAGGCCGCCGTCTTTCGAATAGGCGTTCTGCTTGCTGCGGATGCAGCCGCTCTTGCGGTCGGTATCGAGCGACGCGAAGGTGGCTTCCTGGCTGAACGCGACCGTGGTCGGAATGCCGCCCGGCGCCGCGCGGAAAAAGGTCCGCGCTTCGTCGCTCGCGTCGCCGGCGATGTCCCATTTGGCGATGGCGTTGCCCAGCGTGCCGCTATGCACGTTGCCGCATGACAGGTCGAGCAGATCCGCGCGTGCGAGTTCGCCGAGAATGCCGAGAATGCCGCCGGCGCGATGCACGTCCTCGATATGGTATTTGTCGGTGGCGGGCGCCGCTTTACACAAGCACGGCACTTTGCGCGAGATGCGGTCGATGTCGGACATCGTGAAATCGACGCCGGCTTCCTGCGCCGCCGCCAGCAGATGCAGCACGGTATTGGTCGAGCCGCCCATCGCCACGTCGAGCGCCATCGCGTTCTCGAAGGCCTGCTTGCTGGCGATGCTGCGCGGCAGCACCGAACTGTCCTCTTCCTGATAGTAGCGGCGGCACAGGTCCACCACCAGGCGGCCGGCCTGTTCGAACAGGCCCTTGCGCCATGCATGCGTGGCGACGATCGTGCCGTTGCCGGGCAGCGCCAGGCCGATCGCTTCGGTCAGGCAGTTCATCGAGTTCGCGGTGAACATGCCCGAGCAGGAGCCGCAGGTGGGGCACGCGCTGCGCTCGACTTCGGCCACTTCGGCGTCGCTGATCCTGGGGTCGGCCGCCTTGATCATCGCGTCGATCAGGTCGATCTTGGCGATCACCTGGCCGTCGGTCGGCGATTTGACCTTGCCCGCTTCCATCGGACCGCCGGAAACGAACACGACGGGGATGTTCAGGCGCATGGCCGCCATCAGCATGCCCGGCGTGATCTTGTCGCAGTTGGAGATGCAGACCATCGCGTCGGCGCAGTGCGCGTTGACCATGTATTCGACCGAGTCGGCGATCAACTCGCGCGAGGGCAGCGAATACAGCATGCCGCCGTGACCCATGGCGATGCCGTCGTCCACTGCGATGGTGTTGAATTCCTTGGCGACGCCGCCGGCCGCTTCGATCTCCTTCGCCACCAGCGCGCCCAGGTCGCGCAGATGCACATGGCCCGGCACGAACTGGGTGAACGAGTTCACCACCGCGATGATGGGCTTGCCGAAATCGCCGTCCTTCATGCCGGTGGCGCGCCACAAGGCGCGGGCGCCGGCCATGTTGCGGCCATGCGTCGAAGTTCGTGATCGGTAATCAGGCATCCAGGTTCTCGCGTATTGGGGTGATTGGAATGGGTATCGCAGTCGACTCAGCCAACGCGCCGTTTTGAGCGCTGCCGGGGGCTCGCGGCCCGGAACGGCGTGCGGGGCGTGCGTTGGGAAAGTACGAATAGTGCGAGAGTACCGTTAAGACGTCCAATATCTTTTTCGGGGGCGATTAGGTCGAAAAAGGTATTAATTGGCCGCTGCGACCCGCGCGAGCGCAAACCTCTCGTTCATGTGAGCGCTGGCGTGAAGGCGGTGTAGCGCGGATCGTGGTCGCGCGCCGGACTCAATGCGTCCAGATGTGCCCCAGCGCGGCGGCATGGTCGGCGGCATGTTCCGCGAGCAGGCGGCGCATGGTCGCCAGCAGTTCCGGCACCTCGACGGGCTTGCGCAGAAAGCCGTCGTACCGCACGAACGCGGGCGGGCTCGGCTCGGCCGACACCAGGATAAATACCGTGTCGGCGAGACCGGGCGTGTTGCGGATTTGCTGGCACAGCGCACTGCCGGACATCACGGGCATGCGCCAGTCGGCAACGACGACGTCGACGTTGGCCGAGCGCAGGATATCGAGTGCGGCCCTGCCATCCGGCGCGGCTTTCACATCGAATCCGTCACGCTCGCAGCAGATTTCCCAGGCTGCCAGCGTCTCGGGTTCGTCGTCGACCAATAGCACCGTCGTCATGTTTCACTCCGTCCTGGGCGGTATCCGCGTGGACGTCAGGAAGGGTTCCTGGCTGCTGCGATCCGTGGCTGCGATACCTTTGTACATACTAATAAATCCAGCATGTTTTTGAAGCGAAATTTTTCGCGCGACGACGGCTCGAACAATCGGAACGGGGCGCGGAACCGCGCCACGATGCGCGCATAATGCAGAGATTCCTTTCTTTGGAGAGGTGGAGGCACATATGGCTACGTTTGCTATCGACGGCGTGCGCATCAACCCTGCAACCGACCGTGTCACACACGTGCGCTGGGCTCCCATCGACCTGAAGACGCACGACTCGCTATCTCCGAGCGCGGTGGTCGAGGTGGCTGAGGTGGTCAGGGCGATTCAGGCGGGGAACATTTGCTGGTCCCTTTTCACGCTCGGCGGCGCGAGATTTCTGGGTCCCAAGATCAAGATCGTCGCGCATACCAACGGCCCTGACGGGATCGACACCGAGGTCCCCGATGGGAGCATCGAAAAGTCCATCGACGATCTTCCGCAGGTTTGACGCGGCGCCGATACCGGCAGCCGGTCCGTAGGGAAGTCACGCAAGCGCGGGTTGAGGAGGAGGCCGGCTCAAGCCGGGCCGCTTCCTTGATCCGCCGATTGACGCGGCCGGCTCCGCCGGCGGTGTCGATCCGTCGCGGCACGCCGTTCCGGCGGGGCGATCAAACCTCGAATTTCAAGCGGGTTTTCGTGCTGGCGGTACGCCGGTTTGCGCCGGCTGCCGGACGACGAGCACCGGGATCTGACTGTGCGTCAGGACCTTCTGCGTCTCGCTGCCGAGCAGGAACGCGCGCATGCCGCTTCGACCGTGGGACGCCATGACGATGAGATCGCAGTTTTGCCGCGCTGCAACGCTGATGATTCCCTCGTAGGGATGCGCGCGGTTCATCGCCACGGTATCGCACTCGACGCCGGCATGCGCAGCCGCTTCCGCGACGACCGCGAGGTAGCCGTCCGCCTGCTGCCGGGCGATCTGAATGATGCGTTCCTCGTTGTCGGCGATCATTTCGGTGCCGTAGGCGAGGACGTGAAATTCAGGAATGACATGAAGCCCCGTGAGCTTGGCTCCATTTTCCACGGCGAGCGACACCGCCATGCGAATGGCGGCCTCGGAGAGCGCCGAGCCGTCGGTCGGCACCAGCAGATGCTTGAACATACGTTTTCTCCCCGCGCCTGGACCCTTCGCATTGACAGCGTGTTTCCGGCCCTAGCTACTGCTTCAACTGTAGTTCGTCCGCGCGCGAAAACAAGGCGGCACGCGTGCTCGCTAACGGTCGTGCTCGAGCGCTTTCAGATAGGCGTCGCCGGCGTCCTGAGCGGCAGCGCGCATCGCGTAGGTCTCGTCCGACACCAGCGAACGTTTGACCTGTTCGGCGCCGAAGTCGACCAGTGTGATGACCCACACATAGGCGCCGGACTGCTCGGCCGTTTGCACGAAAGCACGCACGTGCTTGCTGTCGTTTGCCTTCATTTTCATGGTGAGCTCCTGAGCAAGAGCCGCGCAACGAAAGCGGCTCTCGCAACGTGTGCCCGCTGGATTTACGGGAGTTTGCCGATAACCGCGCCGATTTCGCTCTTCGTGAAGGCACGCAGCGTTTGCGTGCGGACGTTGCCCGCGGAGCCGAGCGCGAAGCCGAACGCGGCGAAGTTTTGCTCATCCTGTGCCTCGACGATGGTGACAATGTCGTATTGCCCCAGCGTCCAGAAAACCTCTTTCATTTCGCAGCCAAAGCTTTTGGCCAGCTCCGCCACCTGGCCGGCGCGCTGCGGGCTGTTCTTGATGGTGCGGATACCCTGATCGGTGAACTGTGCAAGAACCACATACGTTGCCATGACGATTCCCCTTACGATTAGTACGAGTCGGGATTCATACGCGCAAGCACGCCCGATCGTCATACTCGAAAGCGTTCCGCGCGTAACCTGATTTTAGGCAATCGAAGCGTGTGTCACGGCGGTTTGGCTTGCCTCGCAGTGGGGAAGGCGTGAAGCGCAGACACAGGCCCGCGCGATGCTGCCGGCGCAGCGGGAACATTCGCCGCGCCCGCGCATCGGTTCATGGCGCGATGCCGAAGCCGAAGTAAGCTCGCTGCGAACTCACACGGTCGACGTTGCCGGAATCAGGGCGGCCTGGCCGCGATGCGCGCCGGTCTCATCGCGCAGTTGCCAGACCACCGCGTTTTCGATCCAGAAGCGCTTGCCCGACCTGGTCACGCGCATGCCGCGATAGGCGGCGACGAATCCATCGCGTTGCACCTGTTCGAGAAAGGCTTGACGTTCGTCGCGATCGGGTGCTTCCGCCGATAAGCGCGACGGCAGCGCCGTCAATTCGTCCCAGTCGTATTCGAACAGTTTCTGAGCCGTCAGATTGCCGTACACGAACACCGGGTCCGCTTCCGTGTTGTGCGCGAGCACGCCGAATGGCGCACTCTCGTAAAGCCATCGGGCCGCATCTTCGATCGGCACCTGCGCGGGAACAAGCGGCTTGCCGAGGAGGCGTGCGTAGCTATGCGAAAGCAGGTCAAAAAATTCGCGATCAGTCTGTAGGTTCATGTTCGTCGTTTGCTGCGTGGCGGTCATTTGCATCTTCTCCTTGAGGCGCTCCAGGCCGACGGCAGTATAACGGCGTGCCCGTGCGCTCGCGCGGCATCCGATTCGCATAAGTCATGAGGATGGAACCCCACGCTTTCGACTAGGGGTTTCCGCTTATCGCGTGAGCTGCCCAACGCGTCGTTAACCGAAGTATGCGTAGGGCCGGCCAGATATCGGATGTGCCCCGCGCGCAGCAACAGGAGAGATGTCATGAGCTTGCCCGTTCGTACCGCCGCCGTCGCTCAGTCGACCCATTCCGATGCGCGTGAAGCCGTTCGGGAAGTGCACGCCGCGCTCAAGGCAAGCGAGGGCGCATTGGTTTTGTTCTTCTGCTCGAGTCATTTCGACCTCGAATCGCTCGCGGATGAAATCGGCCATTGCTTCGAAGGCACCGAGGTCATCGGTTGCACGACGGCCGGAGAAATCGGCCCGGCCGGTTATCTCGACCACAGTCTCGTCGCGGCCGTGTTGCCGCGCGCTTCTTTCACGGCCGTGACCGGGCGTCTGGATAATCTGCGCGACTTCACGATCGCACGCGGCCAGGCCTGCGCGCTCGACGCGCTGCATGACCTCGAAGGCCGGGCGCCCGAAGCCGACAGCACCAATACGTTCGCGCTACTGCTGATCGATGGGCTTTCCGTGCGCGAAGAACCGGTGACGCGCACGCTGCAAAGCGCGTTGGGCGATATTCCGCTGGTCGGCGGCTCGGCGGGCGACGATCTGAAGTTCGAACAAACGCGCATATTCCACGACGGGCGGTTCCATCGCGACTGCGCGGTGCTGGTTCTCGGGTCGACGCCGCTGCCGTTCAGGATCTTCAAGACGCAGCATTTCCGTTCCGGCGATGAACGGCTCGTCGTGACGGGCGCGAATGCGGAGTTGCGCACCGTGAGCGAAATCAACGGACTGCCTGCCGCGGCGGAATACGCGCGGCTGATCGGCGCGCGCGTGGAGGATCTTTGCCCCGGCCACTTCGCGGCGGCGCCCGTTGTCGTGCTGATCGACGGAACCGACTATGTGCGTTCGATCCAGAAACTGAACGCCGACGGCAGCCTCACTTTCTATTGCGCGATCGAGGAAGGTCTCGTCCTGCGCGTTGCTCGTGGGCTCGATCTCACGGAAAATCTGCGCACCATGTTCTCGGGGCTTCGCAGCGAACTCGGCGAGCCTCAACTCGTGCTCGCGTGGGACTGCATTCTGCGGCACCTGGAAATGGTGCAACAGGGTACGCGCGATGTGGCGGGGCGTTTGTTCCAGGACAATCGATCGGTGGGCTTCAGCACGTATGGCGAGCAATACGGCGGCGTGCATGTCAACCAGACCTTGACCGGCATCGCGTTCGGTGGCGGAGGGGAGGTTGAACGTGCCTGACGCCTCGGCTGTCGCTGCCGTATCGGATGAATGCGTTGCCCTGCAAGCGGAAATCGTGCGCTTGAACAAAATGGTCCGATCGTTGATGGACCGCGCGGAGCGCAGCACGATTGTTTGCGGGTCGGACTTCAGCCTGTTCCAGATGGCCGTCACGCTCGAGGACCAGGTCCGGCATCGCACCCGCGAACTCGAGGACGCCCTGCGCGACAACAAGAAGATCACGCATGCGCTGGAACGCACCCAGCTTTTGATGAAGCAGGAAATCGAGGAACGCCGGCGCGGCCAGGTCGAACTGGAGCGGGAAAAAGAGGCGCAACGGCGCTTGATCGACCAGTTGGCCGACGCGCATGTCAAATTGCTGCAATCGGAGAAGCTGGCGTCGATCGGACAGCTCGCAGCCGGCGTCGCGCATGAAATCAACAATCCGATCGGCTTTGTCGATTCGAATCTTGGAACGTTGAAGAAGTGGGTGCGCAGTCTGCTCGACGTCATGGCGCTGCAAGATTCGCTGCTGACCGGGCTCGATCCCGAGAGCCGGGCTCGCCTCGATAAAGCGCGCAAGGATGCCGATCTCGAGTACCTGATTGAGGACATCAGCGTGTTGATCGATGAATCGATCGAGGGCACCTCGCGCGTGAGGCGGATCGTGCAGGATCTGCGCGATTTTTCCAGGGCGGGCAGCGAGGACTGGTGCGTCGTCGACTTGCATGCGGGTCTGGAAGCGACGTTGAATGTCGTGCGCAACGAGATGAAGTACAAGGCGGAGGTCGTCAAGGATTACGGGGACTTGCCTTCGATCGAATGCATGCCCTCGCAGATCAACCAGGTGCTGATGAACCTGCTCGTCAATGCGACGCAGGCGATTTCCGAGCGCGGCACCATCATGATCCGCACGCGTCGCGACGGCGACGGTGTGTCGATTGCCATCGCGGATACCGGCATAGGCATGTCCGCCGAAGTGCAGGCCAAAATATTCGATCCGTTCTACACCACGAAACCGGTTGGACAGGGCACCGGGCTCGGTCTCTCGGTTTCGTATGGCATCGTGGAAAAGCACGGCGGCAGGATCGCCGTTGAAAGCAAGCCGGGGGAGGGAGCGTGCTTCACGGTGTGGCTGCCGCTCACGCAGAACCGCGAGACCACCGGGCAGCCTCGACCCCTTTAGCGGGATGTTTGGCAAAATCTCTAGCCAAACCCGGATGGTAGAATCATGTCCCACTCCGCCGATCACTCGCGAGAGGAATTCTCTTCCCGTTCGACTTGCCGCGACCCGCCAGGAATGCGATGAGTGACACCCTGCAAGCGCCGTTTGCCGTTCTCTTCGTGGACGACGATGAGATGTCGCGCCAGCACTTCACCCGCGCGGTGAGCGAAGACTATCGCGTGCATATCGCCCGTGGCGCCGACGAGGCGATGGCGGTGCTGAAAGAGCACGCGGCGGAGATTGCGGTACTGGTCACCGACTTCCGCATGCCGGGCCGCGACGGCGACGATCTGCTGCGCCAGGTGGCGCAGGACTATCCGCAAATCGTGCGCATACTCGTGACCGCCTATGCCGACAAGCACATGTTGTTGCAGACGGTCAACAGCGGCGATGTATTCCGCATCCTCGAAAAGCCGCTGCGAACGGAAACCGTGTGCGAGGTTCTGCAATTGGCAATGGCGCGCTACACCGAGCGCGAAACGCGTCAACAGCGGCTATCGGCGATGGACGAGACGCTTGCCTTCCTCGCCCACGAACTGAATACGCCGTTGGCGACGATCTCGCTTTTTGCGCGCGCCGTCGAAGCCGATGTTGCCGAGCAGTACGACCCGGAACGGCAAAAAGAAATCGCCCACGCGGCGAGATCGATGCTCAGCAACGCGCAGTATTGCCTCACGCTGATCTCGTCTTTCTGGGCGACGGTGCATAAAAGCGGCGGCCAGCAGTCCTCGGCGGGCGGTGGTGTCCGCGAGGTGAAAGCGACGCGATTGATCGCCACCTTGCTCGATACCTATCCGTTCGTCGCGTCGCAGCGGGAGTGGGTACAGGTCGACGTGCAAGGCGATTTCGTCGTGCACGCAATGCCCAATTGCGTGGCGCTCGTGCTCTCCTCGCTGTTGTCCAACGCGCTGCGCGCACTCGACGGTACGAGCGCGGCTTCGTTGCGCCTCGAAGTCGTGGCGAGCCCCGAACCGGAGATCCGCATTCGCGACAATGGGCCGGGAATCGCACCGGAAATCAAGGCGCGTCTTCTGCTGGACCCCGTTACGACGTATGCCGGAGCCGGCGGGCACGGCATGGGCATGATCTTTTGCAACCGCATCATGCGATCCTTCGGCGGCAGTCTGCGAATCGAATCCACCTTGGGCGCGGGCACCACGGTCACGATGGTGTTTCCCGCTTCGAAAAGCCGGGCGCGGGCCACTGACGAAAAGGAATCCTCCGGCAGCGAGATTGCGTCGCCATGAGATCGAAGTGACGGGCATCAGCTATCTGTCGCTCAACACGTCGCGCTGACCGCCGCGTGCTCTCGCCGAAACGAAATACGCATGCAGCGCGTCGGCCGAGCGCTCGCCCAACATCGAAATCCGCGCGAGCCAGTCGGCCTCGACGGGCCATTCGCCTTCAATCATCCTCGGATAAATCTGCCGCGCGAATTGGTGCAGCGCCTTTGCGCCGATATTGCCGCTGACGCCAAGAAGAAGATGCAAGGCTTCGTGCGTCGATTTCAGATCGTGGGCCGCGGCGCTCGCGGCAAGCCGCGCCACCAGCAGGCGAATCTGTTCGATGCCGTTGACGAAGGTTTGATCCAGCAAATCGAGCGCCACCAGTTCGTCGAGATGTTTCTCGTCGAGCAGCGCGCTGTCCGCGATTGTCTCGTGCTTGCCGATCGGCATGATTGGCGGCTGTGAAGGATCAGCCCGCGTCGGCGCCTTCAATGCGCGTTGCCGGGCAAACTGCCTTGCAAGCGAGGCATACAGGGAACCGACCTGCACGGGCTTGACCATGACCTCGTTCATGCCCGCGGCGAGGCATCTCTGCACGGCCTCGATATCCGATTGGCTGGTCAACGCGATGATGGGAACGTCGGCATACGAGTCGGCGCGAACGCGAATCAGCGCGGTGGTTTCCACGCCGCCCATTCCCGGCATGTTCATATCCATCACGATGGCGTCGATTCTGCTGTGCTGTTGCAATCGAGCCAGCACGGCCTGTCCATGTTCGGCTTCGACGACGGTCGCGCCGCATCGCTCCAGATACGCTTTGGCAACCAGCCTGCTGTAGGTGTCGTCGTCCGCCACCAGGATCGATTTGCCGGCGAAGCCGTCGAAGCGCTGGCTCAACGGGTACTTTCGACTGCCGTTTTCCAACAGCGTATGCAAGGAGGTGATCAGTTCGGGCACGCTGCTGGATTTGCTGATGACTTCGTCCATGCCCGCTCGGCGGGCGAGGGCCCGTGCCACGTTTCCGGGCTCGGCCGTATAGGCGGCGATCAGCACATTCCAGTTCGGATACGCATGCCCGGCGCGAATCTTCTCGGTAGTCGTGTAGCCATCGGGAACCGGCATGTTGATATCCATCAACACGAGGTCGTAGTGCGAGGGCTGCCGAAGCGTGGTCAATGCCGCTTCACCGTTTTCCGCCTCGCTCACGTGGGCGCCCACTTTCGACAATGCGCGCGCGGTTTTCGCCCGCTGGGCGGCGTCGTCGTCCACGACCAGAATGCGCTTGCCGGTAAAGACCGGCTCGGCGCGTTCAAAGATATTGCGCTCGTAGTCCGCGACTTCGCTCTCGGAGACGACGGGAAATCGCAGCGTGAATTCGGTGAATTCCCCGACTTCGGACCGGCAACCGATCGAGCCGCCGAAAGCGCGCATCGCCCGCTGACAATAGGCGAGTCCCAACCCCGTTCCTGCGGAATTGCCCGCGGTGCGGAAAGGCTCGAAAAGATGCGGCATGATCTCGGGCGAAATGCCGGGGCCCGTGTCGCGAACCATGACCGTCTGCCTGTCGACCGTCAGCGTGAGCGTGGCCGTTGGATGCGTGGCGATGTGATGCAGCGCGTTCTTGATCAGATTGAACAGCGTGAACAGATAGACGGTTTCGTCGACCTTGAAGGTGAAGTCTTCCAGCACCACGAGCCTGACCTTGCGGCGCTCGTTGTCATCGCCGAAACCATATTCGTCCAGCGCTTTACGTGTCGTGGCCGCGGCGCTCAAATAGGTGAGGTGATCCGAGCGGATGGGTTTTGCGCTGACTTCGTCCAGCGTCATGGCGATAATGCGCAGGCCCCGCTCGATCGACAATTGGCCGTGGGCCAGATGACGATAAAGCGCGGCCGCATTGTCTTGCGACGACACCGGCGAGTGGTTGGATCCGGTCGCCGCGGGCAGCGCCTCTTCCACGCGATCCAGAACGTGCCTCAACTGGCTGAGGGGATTGCGCATTTCATGGGCAATCGAGCCCGCGAGGGTCTGCAATGCCCGGTTCTTTTCGACAAAGATGCGTCCCTTGCTGATCGCATGACTGAAGGCCATGCTGCACAAGACCACGACCGGCAGCAGTGCGAGGTCCGACTGATTGGCCGCGGTGAGAACGATCGGCGCCGGAGAGGTGAGCACCGCGGCGAGCGAGCCGGCAAATACGCCTATGCCGATGCAGGCCATCAGCAAAAATGGGCTATCGATGCACAGCGCCATGATGAAGATCATCATGACCTCGGTCATCATCCACATGGTGGAGAATGAGTTTCGGATCGCGAGGAACGTGCAAACGAATGGCAGGACGTAGATCAGACAGCAATGCCAATAGATCAGCAGGTAGTGGTTGAAACGTCTCGGCCAATGCGCCTGGAAAATCAAGGGAATGCAGATGAGCGCCGCGCTTAGTCGAAGGAAGAGGTTGTCGTAAGGCTGCGGCAGGACATAGGTCCAGACGAGGTAATAGATGGGATGGCACAGGAGGCCCAGTGCGCCGCCCCATCGAATTGCAAACCGGCTTCGTTCCAGCACATCCCGCATGCTCTCGCGCGATATCACCATCAGGCCTCCAATGACACTCACGATCCCATCAGTTCATGCTTGCCGCGATGCTGGGCGTCCAGGACGATCGGCGACCCGTCTTTGCCGTGAAAAGGCCCGACCGAAAACCCGTACTTCTTCAGAAGACCGTGCGTATAGGAAACCGACCACACGGGAGGGCTGCCGATAATGAAATCGGAAGCGATGCCTTCCTGCCAGGCGGCGTAGCCTTCGGCGAAACAGGTGTAGCAATCGCGGGTGGTCGGCAGTCTGAACGGGAACGTGGTGTCGAGTCCGGCGGGGCCACGCGCGAAGCACTCAATATATAGCGTATGGTCGCGTGACGCGAGTTCCGCTTCGACGCTCGCGGCCCGCGGATGCGAATCGTCGATCCAGAACTGCGCCCGCTTCAGATCGGCGGCGGTGAGGTAGGGCACGCTGGTACTGCTGGCGAGGATCGCGCCGTCGAATTGCGGCAACGGAGTGTCGGGACTGAAAGTGTGCACCGAAACCCGGGTTTTACCGAGCAGATCCGCTGCCAGCAGTTCCCTGGCTTGTTCCGCGAGCAGGTTCGCCTTGTCCGGCAAGTCGATCAGAACGAGTTCTTTCGGCGCGTCCTTGTAAAGCATGTACTTGGCCACGGTAGTGCCGAGCCGCCCGGCCGCGCCGAATAGAGCGAGCTTCGTTTTACCGAATTCGAGGTCGAGTTCATTGCAGCAGTGAACCGCCCAGTCTTTCAGCATCGCCGCGGTGGCCGCATGGCCCGTCGTGATGTGAGGCGGCTTGGTATGGCGAGGAAGCGCACCGTAGTTGCAGGCATAAGGCGTGGAGGCGCCCATCGCCACCATGTTCAATCCCGCCTGCTTCGCCAGTTCCAGAGCCGGAAAAAATTGCGTCTCCCGAAACCGTTTGATGCCGCGCGGGCTTCCAAGCCACAACTCGAGTGGAACCGGACACGCAATATTCGCCCCTATGACTTGCGATGCCGAATAGATGGGCGATGCAATAAAAGGCTCGGTTCTCCACAGCTCTTCTTCGAATGACGCGTTTCGGTGTTTTACGTTGTGAAATGAAAACGACAGCGTATCCCAGTCTGTAGCGTGAAATAGAAACCCGACGCCGCCTTGTCCGGCCGGCAGATTCTCTCGTATCTCTTCCGGGCGAATGACGCGTTTCAGCGCCAGCGGTGCACTACTCAAGTGCGGATCGGAGCCGGCCCGTTGAGCGAAATCGGTCGGCGCTTCTTTGTAAAGAGAAGTTCTCATTTGGTTTTCCCGTGGGTTGAACTCGCGCTGGAAAATCAGCGCAGCGGCGCCGGTCAAGATGGACCGGCGCTCCTTCAACTTTAGAGAAATCCGCTGCTGTGCGTCCGTTTGTTCGTTCGCGAACATGCCGGCGCCGATATCCCGCTGTCGGCCGCCGTGCCGGCCGGCCTGCGGATCGCGACAGAGGCCGTCGCGCTCGCGGAGGTGGGCGCTTATTGGACGGATATCGACAGTCTGCGGCGCACCGTTTTCATTCCCCGCCGCGACGATTGACGGCAGGGCCGCACACTCATGGGTTCCCGTTCGACTGGACTCGCGGCTCGGCATTCGCGCTTGCCTGCTCCTCCAGCCACTCGTGCCACACGGCCATCAGAACCGCCAGGATGACAGGCCCCATGAACAGGCCGACCAGGCCGAAGGCCGCAAGCCCGCCCAGTACGCCGAACACGACCAGCAGAAACGGAATCTGGGTCGCGCTGCTGATTACGAGCGGACGGATCAGGTTGTCCACCCAGCTCACCACCAGCGCGCCCCACAGCAAAAGGCCCACGCCGGCGATTGTTTTCCCGGTGACGAGGAGCCATACGCCGATCGCCCCCCACACGAACGGCGTGCCGAACGGTATCAACGCGATCAGCACGGTAAACGCGGCCAGCAACACCGGCGCCTCCATCCCGGCAACCCAGTAGCCGAGGCCGGCAAGCGCGCCCTGCGCCAAGGCCGTCAGCACGAGCCCGTAGACAACCGCCTTGGTCGTGCCGCCGATGGAGGCGAGGTAGGCGTCGAGACGATTGCCGAGAAAATGCCGTAATACGCGGCGCACCTGGTCCAATGCGCTTTCGCCGTCCCGATACATGAAAAACAGTGTCAACAGGGCAAAGCCCAATTTGGTCGCATTGCGGCCCACGCCGCCGACCAGTTGGCCGGCCTCGCCGGTCCACTGCCCGGCCCACTCCGCGACTTGCGCGCGAAACGCCGCTGGATCGGTCGATACCTGGTTCAGTAGCTCCTGGAGCCACTGCCCGAGCCACGGAATGCGAGCAATCAGTTCCGGCAGTTGGTGCGGACCGTGGGCGAGGAATACCGCGACGGCCTGATACGCGGCGACCAGTTCGCCTCGCAACAGCACGATCAGCCAGATCAACGGCACGACGCACGCCGCCGTGAGCACGATGGTCATCAGCAGCGCGCTGGCGTTGGCGTTGCCGCGCATCAGCGAGCGCAAGCGGCGATAGGCGGGCCAGGTCACGTAGGCCAGAATGGTGGCCCATGCCGCGGGCACGAGGAACAGGTGCAGCACCACGTAGCTCAACACCACGAGCCCGCCGAGAAGAAACGCGAGGATGATGCGCTTGACCAGCGGCATCGGATAACTTTCGTCCATGAAACGCCTTTGCTGTGTGTCCGTTCTCATCACGTGCGGATGAGAGCGAACCTGTGTCCGGCAACGAGCAGCCGCAAATCGAGCGGCATCCCATTTCTTCGATGTCGTTGATGAAAGGTTATCGTAATGACAGTGGACCGGGAAGGGGCGACGCTCAGGGACGATTCAAGCGTTGAACAATTCGCTGCGCGCCGCGTCGATGATCATCGCGACCGCCGGATGACTGATGCGGCGCTCGATCGAGATCGCAAAGAATTCCTCGACGATGGTGTTGATCTGCCCGACCATCGTCAGCTTATGTTCCGCCTGTAACTGGTTCTCCAGCACGGTTGGCGCGAACAGCAGGCCGCGGCCCTCGCGGCCGAACGCCATCGCCATTGCGCCGTCGTCGAATTCGCCGACGATGCGCGGCGAAATCGCGCGCGACGCCAGCCAGTGATCCAGCTTGCGGCGCACCGCCGATTCCGTGCCGGGCAGCAGCAGCGGCAACTGGCCGAGCGACATCGGAAAGCGTTTGCGGCCGCCTTGCAACAGCGCCTTGGCGCCGAAGCAGCTAAGCGTCGAACGGCCGAGCCGGTGATTGAACGCCTTGATGTTGACGTCGGCGGGAATGGGCGCGTCCGCGATGATCAGGTCGAGGCGGTGCACGGCCAGTTGCGCGAGCAGCGCATGCAATTTGCCTTCGTGACAGATCACACGCAGCGAAGCGGGCGCGCTCAGCGCCGGCTCCAGCAGCCGGTACGCGATCGCCTTCGGCACCGAATCCGCGATGCCGACGCGGAACCGCGATTGCGTGCCGACCTCCTTTTCGCGCCGCACCGCGCTTTCGAGTTCCGAGCCCAGCGAGAAGATCTCATCGGCGTAATCGAGCGCCAGCCGGCCCGCGTCGGTGAGTTCGATCGAGCGGCCGCTCTTCTTGAAGAGCTTTTTATCCAGCGCTTCCTCGAGCAGCTTGATCTGGCCGCTAAGCGTCTGCGGCGTGATGTGCAACTGCTCGCCGGCGCGGACGATTCCGCCCGCATGCGCCGCGACCCAGAAGTAATACAGATGCTTGAAGTTCACACGTGCCTCCCTTGACCACGCCACGTTACGTTTTTCTCGAAGCATCAGCAACAAAAATACGAATTTTACGTTGTCTCGGATTCGGTTAGATTCAAGCCTCGCCCCGAGGCGTCAGCGGGCGGCTAATGACAGATGACAGAGGTGACATATGGCATCGGTTGCACAATTTCTGCGGTCGAAGGCTTCCCAGACCGTGTGGTCGACCCAGGCATCGGCGTCGGTGTACGACGCGATAGCGATCATGGCGCACCGCCAGGTCGGCGCGCTCATCGTGGCGCACGAGGGGCGCATAGCCGGCATCGTCACGGAGCGGGACTACGCGCGAAAAATCGTGCTGATGGACCGTTCATCGCGCAATACGCCGGTGCGCGACATCATGTCGACGGCGGTGCGCTACGTCAGCCCGGAGCAGACAACGGAGGAATGCATGGCGCTCATGACGGCGCACCGCATACGTTATTTGCCGGTGATCGCGGCGGGGCAGGTGATCGGCATGGTGTCGATCGGCGACCTGATCAAGAACCAGATGTCGGAACAGGAACACACGATCCGGGAACTGGAGCATTACATCCACGGCAATGGTTTGCAGACCGCGCATGGCGGATTGCAGGCCAACCGGCTGCAAGTTTAACGACCGAAAAAATATTACTGTCCGTAAGGTCGTCGCGAGGAAGGATGACGCGCAATGCGGGCAGCCCACAGGCACATCAAGAGAGGTTTTATATGTACACGCATACCATCGATCAACTGCGACGAGTTGCCAGTAAGGTGACGCGCGGGACCGCGGCGCTCGGTCTCGCGGGCGTGCTCGCACTCGGCGCGGTGGCGTCGAACGACGCCGAAGCGAAGCGGGTGGGCGGAAGCCAAAGTATCGGGCGCCAGTCGCAAATGGCGTCGCCGTCTGGTCAATCGCAACGAAGCCAGCAGGCTCAACCGGCGCAGCAGTCCGCTGCGCAGGCGCCTGCCGCCGCGCCGGCGCGTAATCGCTGGATGGGCCCGCTCGCCGGCCTCGCCGCCGGCTTGGGCATTGCCGCGCTGCTGTCGTCGCTCGGCCTGGGTGAGGGGCTCGCGCAAATGCTGTCGAATGCGCTGCTGATCGGCGCGGTGATTTTCGCCGGCGTCATGCTGTTCCGCTTCATCGCCAATCGGCGTCGTCCGGATCTGGCGTATGGGCACGGCGCGGGACATGGCGCAGGGCAAAGCGCTGCGAATCGGCAGCAGACCAACGGCTCGCCGTTTCTGAATCGAACCGGTGAGACGCGGCCCGATACGAACTTTTTCGGTTCGCAACGCGCCTCGACGGGAGCGATCGGAATGGCGGGCGCGGTGAATGCGCCGGCGAATTCGCTCCCGTTGGACCAGGCCGAGTTGCTGGTTTCGGCAAAGACCATGTTCATGCGCCTGCAAAGCGCATGGGACCGCAACGAGCAGGGCGATCTGTTCGAGCTGACCACGCCGGAGATGTTCGCGCGAATCAAGCAGGATCTGGAAAGCCGCGGTAGCCAGCCGAACCGTACCGAGGTGCCGCAACTCGACGCCGAAGTGCTGGGTGTGGAGAACAATGCGGATGAGACTTTGGTCAGCGTGCGCTTTCACGGCCAGATGCGCGAAGACGGCGCTCAGAACGCCGAGCCGTTCCAGGAGGTTTGGAACATTGTTCGCGGCACGCATGGCGACCAGGCGTGGCGACTGGCCGGCATCCAGCAGTTGGATCGCTAACGGCGGCATTGCGCTCGATAGCAGGTGACGGATCGAACGCGGCGGCGGGCGTGCATCAATGGATGGACGCCCGCCGCTTAACTGAAAGACTGGCCAGCGAAATGGCCGCATTCCTGATGAACCGCGCTCATTCGTGACGCGCTCCCGCCGGTGGGTAACCGAACTCGCGCGAATACGCTCGCGAGAACGCCGCCGCGCTGCCAAATCCCACACGCAGAGCCACCGACTTGACGCGGGCGCCTTCCGCGAGCGCCCGATGCGCGAGCTTCAAACGCCACGCGCTCAGATAAGCGGCGGGCGTCGTCCCCACGGTTTCACGGAACGAAACCATGAAGCGGCTGCGGGACATACCCGCGATCTCCGCGAGTTCCTCGATCCGCCAGATGCGCGCGGGCGCGTCATGCAGGGCGACCAGCGCCCGATGAAGCGCCGGATGCGAGAGTCCCGCGAGGAGTCCCGGTTGCGTCGCGCCATTGTCGATCGCGCGTCTGAGGATCATCAACACGATCACCTCGCATAAACGTCCAAGGGCGGCCGTTCGTCCGCAGCGCGCGTCCAGCGCCTCTTCCACAAAAGCGTCGGTAATCGCCCGAAGCGTTGGCGCTTCGCTCAGGCCTACCTGAATGTCTTCAGGCATTGCCGAAACGATCGGATTGACCGCGCCGCCGAAGTACACGGACGCGGCCACGAGCACGTTGGATGGCGACGCCTGGACCGCCCGTTCACCGGTAAGAAGCGCGACCTGTTCGGCTTGCCGATGCGAGTCGCCGAGAACGAGCAGCAGGGCATCGGCATCCGGCTCGCGGGATTCCGATAGCTGAACGGAGAGATCGAAAGCGCGGAAGAAAGCCGACAGACGATCGACTTTGGGTGTCGGGCTGGGACGTTCGATCATGTAATGTGGATTTTTCATGCGTTTGAGTGTGAGAAAGTCTAACTCAGGCGCCGATCCGGCGCGTGCCCGCCACCCACTGTCGAAGGAGATTCTCCATGCTGGTTCCCCGTCAGAAAGCCCCCGAACTGACTGTCGATACGCTGGCCCACGGTCCATTCCGTCTCGCCGCCGAGAAGCCGGAACGCATGACGCTGATCTGTTTCTATCGGGGCCTGCATTGCCCCATCTGTGCGACCTATCTGAAAGAACTGGAGCGTCTGACGCCCAGCTTCGCCGAACGGGGCGTCGCAACGATTGCGATCAGTTCGGACGACAGAGACCGCGCGACGGCGATGGCCGACAAAATTGGCGCAAGCCATTTGCGTATCGGCTTTGGACTGCCGCTCGCCGACGCCCGCCAATGGGGCTTGTATCTATCGACGTCGCGAGGCAAAACCTCGATCGGCATCGAGGAGCCCGCGCTGTTCTCGGAGCCCGGCGTGTTTCTGTTGAAGCCGGATCAGACGGTCTACTACCTCTCGATCCAGTCGATGCCGTTCGTGCGGCCCAATTTCAGCGAGCTATTGCAGGCGCTCGATTTCATCATCAAGAACGACTACCCGGCTCGCGGTGAGTACGTGGGCGAGGTGTGAGGACATGAGCCAGGCCCGCGTTCCGTGTTGCTGATCTACGGCGCACGCGCCGCGCCGCATTCACCCGGCGATCGGCTCCGCGCTATCGCCGGGGAGCAGCAATTGCGGGACTTGCGAGAACGACCATCCGTCCGGCAGGCGATCGAGTATCCAGATCATGTCGAACCGGTCGCTGGGCCAGATGGCGGGAACCGCGGGCGCTCGGGGCAGGTGTTCGATCAGCGACGGCAGCACTTTATGCTCCCACGCGATCAGCACGATACCGGGTTGAGCCAGCACGTCCCGCATGAGCGCTGGCCCGTCGTCCTTCTGATGCGCCGTGACGTACTTCACGCGCGAGGTTTGCCGCAGCAGCGCAACCAGCGGCGCGACGGTCTGCATCGCGCGCTTGCTCTTGCTCGCCGGGCCGGTTCCCGGAGCAAACACGGCGGCCGGCGTCAGTCGCGCCGCACGCGCCTCGTCGATCGGACAGAAGAAGCGCGCCAAGGCGCCGGCACGCTGCCAGCCGCGAACCGCGAGGCTTTCTTCGTCCGACGTACCGTCCGCTTCGACGCCGATGCCTTCGTCGGCGCCCGGCTTTTCCGCGTGCCGAATGAAGATGATCCGCTCAGGTGCCATGTTGCCTCCGCGATATGACTGGCTGGGCGCATGGGTTGCGAACGCCGCCGCCGCATTTGAAGCACGAAGCGCAAGCCACGTGCCACGTAAGCTCGGCGGCGCGACAGCGTCTACGCTTCATCCTCCCAATCGCGCCATTCGACGTCGTGCGTCTCGAGGTAGCCGTTCACGGCTTGTCCGACGGTGGGGAAAAAGTGCTGCTCGCCGATTGCGTCGAACAGGCCATAGTGTTTCAGGCTGTCCTTCACGGGCCCCTTCATCTCCGCGAAGCAGAGCGTCACGTTCAACGCGAGCAGTTCGTCGCGAAGCCGCGCGAGCGTGTCGGCGGCGGTGAGGTCGACGTCCGTCACCGGTTCGGCGGCGATCACGATCCACGCGGTCTGAGTCGGCGCCTCGCGAACCGCCTGTAGCATGCGCTCGCGAAAAATCTCCGCGTTGGCGAAGAAAAGCGGCGCGTCCCATCGCAACAGCACGAGCCCCGGAATGCGGCGGGCCTCCGGATGCCGGGCGAGGTCGTGATAGCCCTTGATCCGGTCGACGCGGCCGAGCACGGCGGAATACGGACGCCAGCCGCGCCACAGGAACCCGAGAATCGCGAGCGCCAGCGCAATGCCGATGCCGTTCACGACGCCGATCAGCGCGACGCCGGCGAGGCACGCGATGGATTGCACGAACTCGCTCGGTCTGAGCCGGTAAAGCCGCCATACGCCGCGCACTTCCAGCAGTCCGAGGCACGCGGCGATCACGACTGCGGCAAGCGCCGCCTGCGGTGTGTCGCGCAGCGCCTGCGGCGCGAACAGCAGCAGTCCCGCGACGACCAGCGCGGCGACCACGCCCGTCGCCTGGGTCTTCGCGCCGGCTGCTTCCGCGACCGGCGTGCGCGAGCCGCTCGCGCTCACGGCGAAGCCATGCGCGACGCCCGCCGCGATGTTGGCGAGCCCGAGCGCGACGAACTCCTGATTGCGGTCGACGGCTTCGCCGCTGCGCGCCTCGTAGGTCCGCGACAGGATGCTGATGTCGGTGAACGAGACGAACGCGATCGCGGCCGCGCCGCCGGCGAGCGTCGTCCATTCATCGAGCGCGAGCGCGGGAAGGTGCAGCGCCGGCAGGCCTTGCGGCATGTTGCCGATCACCGCCAGCCCGAAGCGCGGCGCGAGGCCCAGCGCGGCGACCGCAAGCGTCGCCCCCCCGACCGCGACGAGCACGCCGGGCACCTTCGGCCAGTAGCGCTTGCAGCCGAGGATCACGGCCAGCGCCGCAACGCCGATCGTCAGCGCCATGCCGTTGATCTTGCCCGCGGCCACGCCGCTCGCCAGCTCGCGCACTTGCGCGAGGAACGACGCGCCCTGCACCTGGAAGCCCAGCAGCTTGGGTATTTGTCCGACGACGATGGTCAGCATGATGCCGTTGAGGTAGCCGTAGCGAATCGGCAGCGACAGCAGTTCGGTGACGAAGCCCAGCTTCAGCATGCCGACCGCCAGGCAGATCGCGCCGGAGAGTAGCGCGAGGCCGCCGGCGAGCGCGATCGCGTGTTCCGTGTTGCCGTGCGCCAAGGGCGCGACGCTCGCCGCGATCAACGCGACCAGCGCCGAGTCGGGACCGAGCACGAGAATCCGGCTCGGGCCGAACAGCGCGTAGGCGAGCAGCGCCGCGAGCGACGCGTAGAGTCCGGAGACGACGGGCAGGCCGGCGGCTTCAGCGTAAGCCATGCCGGCGGGCACCAGCACGGCGCTGAGACTGAGGCCCGCGATCGCGTCGTGCGGCAGCCATGCAAGCCGGTAGCCGCGCGCCACCGCCAGCCCGTTGACCCAGCGCGAGACGATACGCCCGGTACGGCTCGACGGCCGCTCGGGCCCGCCGGTGTCAGGTTTCATGAAAACCCTCTCACTCGAAATTGATTCGATGGTCGCTCAATTTCTTGCGTGAGGCGAGACGTATCGCTAGCGGACCGGTTGCACCGCAGCGAGCGCTGTTACTCCGTTTCGCTGTCGTCGGTGTCCGCATTGGCGCTGACCGACTCCTGATTCATTGCCGCGGCCGCGAGTGTCGTTGCAAGCTCGGGATGCGCCTCCTTCCGCTCGCTGTAGCGATCGGTCAGATAGTCGGAACGGTCGCGCACCAGCAGCGTGAACTTGTACAGCTCTTCCATCACGTCGACCACGCGATCGTAGTAAGCCGAGGGTTTCATTCGGCCGTTGGCGTCGAACTCCTGCCACGCCTTCGCCACCGACGACTGATTGGGGATCGTCACCATGCGCATCCAGCGGCCCAGAACCCGCAGCGCGTTGACCGCGTTGAACGATTGCGAGCCGCCGCACACCTGCATCACCGCGAGCGTGCGGCCTTGCGTGGGACGCACGCCGCCGCTTTCGAGCGGCAGCCAGTCGATCTGGTTCTTGAAGACGGCCGTTAGCGTGCCGTGACGCTCGGGGCTGCACCATACCTGTCCTTCCGACCACTCGGAGAGCTTGCGCAACGCCACCACCTTCGGATGGTCGGCTGTCACGCTGTCCACGATCGGCAGATCGTGCGGATCGAACACGCGCGTATCGGCGCCGAAATGACGCAGAATGCGTTCGGCTTCGAGCGTGAGCAGCCGGCTGTATGACGTGGGGCGCAGCGAGCCGTAGAGCAGCAGAATCCGCGGCGCGTGTTGCGAAACCACGGGCGCTTCGAGCTTTTGCAAGTCCGGCGTGTCGAGGTGCGGGGCGCTGACGTTGGGAAGATCTCGCGTCATGAGCGGGTTCTCCGACCTTCGCTATCGATGACCTGTTCGCCGTCTTCCTTCGTGAAGGAACCCTTTTGCGCGGCAGGCAAAATGTCGAGCACGATTTCGGACGGCCGGCACAGACGCGCGCCGAGCGGCGTCGCGACGAACGGGCGATTGATCAGGATGGGATGCGCCAGCATCGCGTCGAGTAGTTGCTCGTCGGTCAACGACGCATCGTCGAGTCCCAGTTCCGCGTAGGGCGTGCCCTTTTCACGCAGCGCGGCGCGTACCGTGAGGCCGGCGCGGGCGATCAGATCCTTCAGCGTCTCGCGATTCGGCGGCGTTTTCAGGTACTCGATGATTTCCGGCTCGATGCCGGCGTTGCGGATCATGGCCAGCGTATTGCGCGACGTGCCGCAATTCGGGTTGTGATAAATCGTGACGCTCATAGCGGTTGTCCCTTGTTGCCGAGTTTAGCTTCGTACCAGTGCTGCGAACGGTTGACGACGCCGACCACCAGCAGCATGACCGGCACCTCGATCAGCACGCCGACCACCGTCGCCAGCGCCGCGCCCGAATGAAAGCCGAACAGGCTGATGGCCGTGGCCACCGCAAGCTCGAAGAAATTGCTCGCGCCGATCAAACTGGATGGACCCGCGACGCAATGCGCGACGCCGAGCCGGCGATTGAGCAGATAGGCGAGGCCTGAATTGAAGAACACCTGGATCAGGATCGGCACCGCGAGCATGGCGATGACGAGCGGCTCATCGACGATCGCCTGTCCTTGAAAAGCGAACAGCAGCACGAGCGTCGCGAGCAGCGCGCTGATCGAATACGGGCCGAGGCGCGCGACGGTCCGCCGGAAATGCGCCTCGCCTTTCGCGAGCAGATGCCGGCGCAGCCATTGCGCGAGCACGACCGGAATGATGATGTACAGCGCCACCGAAATGATCAGCGTGTCCCACGGCACCGTAATGGCGGACAGCCCGAGCAGCAGCGCGACGAGCGGCGCAAACGCCACGATCATGATGGAGTCGTTCAACGCCACTTGCGAAAGCGTGAAATACGGATCGCCCTTGCAGAGTTGCGACCAGACGAACACCATCGCCGTGCAGGGCGCGGCCGCCAGCAGGATCAGGCCGGCGATGTAGCTGTCGAGTTGATCGGCGGGGAGCCACGGCGCGAACACATGGCGGATGAAGATCCAGCCGAGCAGCGCCATCGAGAACGGCTTGACGAACCAGTTCACGAACAGCGTGACGCCGATGCCGCGCCACTGGCTTCTCACCTGCGTCATCGCGGCAAAGTCGATCTTGACCAGCATCGGAATGATCATCACCCAGATCAGCACGCCGACCGGCAGATTGACCTGCGCCACTTCCATGCGGCCGAGCGCCTGAAAGAGTTGCGGAAGCATTTGCCCGAGCGCGATGCCGCCGACGATGCACAGCGCCACCCACACCGTCAGATAGCGCTCGAAAAAACCGATCGCCGGCCGAGCGCTGGCGCTCGCCGTTTCAGTGCTGCTCATTGGGTTCCTTTGCGGGTTTTTCGCCGATGGCGCAGCAATCGGACAAATCGCTCGCGGCGCAGGTCGCGCCGGCGCAGCAGTTGTCGGTGAGAAAGCCGATCAGCCCCGTCATCGCGTCGAAGTTCGCCGTATAAATAACGAACCGCCCCTCTTGCCGCGGCTTCACCAGGTCTGCGTGAGACAGATCCTTCAGGTGAAACGACAGGCTCGATGGAGAAAGGCCGACTTGCTGCGCAATCTCGCCGGCGGCCATGCCGCCTGGGCCGGCGACCACCAGCAGGCGAAAGATCGCGAGGCGCGAGTCATGGGCGAGGGCGCCGAGGGCGCGGACGACGAGGGTCGAGTCCATGCCCGCCACGATAAGCCATTTGTTTCGTCATTTCAAGAGTTCTTGAATTGACGAATCGAAGAGGCGATGCAGGCCATTGACGACCGCCGCGGCGCCGTTAAGCGGACCTCGTTCACGTCCTCAACAATAAAACAAACCATCTGGACGGTTTACACAGGGAATCGCCGATGTTAGTCTGCGTCCTCGATGCTCGCGCATGTTTTGGCGCGGTTGCGTGAACCTGCAATCGCGCTTCCAGAGGAACAATGGACAACCCCACCCGCTCAGAACGTTCTCGCCACGCGGCCATTCAGGCGGCGCTCACCATCGTCGCTCGCGACGGTCCGGGCCGTCTGACGTTTGACGCCATCGCACGCGAAAGCGGCATGAGCAAGGGTGGATTGATGCATCAGTTCCGCACCAAGAGCGAGGTGCTGAGAGCGTTGCTCGACCACCAGACCGAGTACTTCGAGCAATTCTCCCGGGACTATCTGGCTGCGCTCGGCTCCGCCGCGCGCGAAGCCGATCTATTGGCACAGATCGCGACATTGCGTGAAACGGTTACCCAGCCGCACTCCGTCGCCCTGGCCGTACTTGCCGCGCTCGTGGAAGATCCGACGCTTTTGTCTCCCGTTCGCAAGGGCAATGCGGCGAAGGTCAAACGTATCAGGAGCGAGGCAGCCGATCCCGACCTGGCGCTGCTGCGCTGGGCCGCGGCCAATGGCCTCGCATTGACGGCTCTGCTGGGGCTTTGTCCGTTTTCAGAAGAGGAGCGTGCGCGGTTGTTCGATCGCCTGCTGGATGAACGCCGGTGGTCGGCTATTGCTCCCGTCAAAGGCGGGCCACGCACCGCACCTTTATCGCGCCGTTCCAGCACTTCGCCAAACGAACGCGAAATGACTGTTGACCGTTAAAAACGTCTGACTCAGGCGTCGCCGGGCATCAGCCACGGGCAAATTCCAAGCTTCAGATACAAAACAAACCGTATAGCTGGTTTTAACGAAGTAATTTGCCGTACCCCACAGGGAATCGAAACTGGAGATCTGAATGTATAAGTCAATGAAGCCGCGGCATCTGCTGATTGCCGCCATTTGCACCGCCTTGATCGGCTGTTCGAGCGTGAAGCCTGTTGCGTATTCGGGGATCGCGTCGTCGTCCTCGTTGCAACCGAATCAGCAGGATGAGTCCGGGCGAGTGCCTTATCGCTTTGCGACTCAGGTGGATTGGCGCAAGTACGGCCGGGTGATCATCGATCCGGTCGTGGTTTACCGTGGCGCCGACAACCAGTTCGGCGACATGCAAGACAAGGATAAAGCGGCCCTCGCCGGTTACATGCAAACAACGTTTGCCGAAAAGCTGCGCACGCGTTTCGAACTGGCGAACGAGCCGAGCCTGAGCACGCTGCGCCTGAAGCTGACGCTGACGGGCGCGGCCACCACGACGCCGGTGATCAGCACCTTTTCGCGCTTCGACATTGCGGGCGGCATTTACAACGTCGTTCAAACGGCCCGTGGCAAAGAGGGCGCTTTCACAGGCTCCGTCAGCTATGCGGTCGAGATCTACGACGCGTCGACCAACCGCCTGCTCAATGCCTACGTGACGAAGCAATACCCCAATCCGTACAACCTGGGCGCGAGTTTCGGATCGCTCAGCGCGTCGAAAACCGGCATCGATAAAGGGGCCGACGCGCTCGTCGCGCAATTCAAATGAACCAGGTTTGCCACGCGACATAACCGGCCGGGGCGGCCGGCTCGCGCGGCATTGACCGGTCTCCACGGCGCTGCATGAACGTGGCCGCGCCGGCCGGGTATAAGGCGCGCGCTTCCCGGAGCGTGCGGCCGCTAGCGAATGCAAAAAATGAAAAAAGCCAAATTGATTGCATGTCACGAATGCGACTTTCTCCAGTGGGAGACGCCGCTCGTCGAGAACGGTGTCGCGCGATGCCAGCGATGCAATGCAACGCTCTACCGCTGCTTGCCGGCAACCTATGATCGCGCGCTCGCCCTCACCCTGGCTGCCGCCGTGCTGTTCGTGGTGGCCAACTGCTTTCCGATCGTGGGCCTATGGGTCAATGGCGTGCTGGTCGAAACCACGCTTTTCGGGGCGGCTTATTCGCTGTACCTGGACGGCATGTGGCCGATTGCCGGACTCGTGTTCGTCACAACGCTTCTGATGCCGGCGTTGAACATCGCGTCCGTGATCTATGTGCTCATACCGTTGCATATCGGCGGCCTGCCTCAACGTTCCGAGATCGTGCTTCGTGTGCTCCGCCATGTTGCGCCGTGGGGAATGATCGAAGTGCTCATGCTCGGCATGCTGGTCGCGCTCGTCAAACTGCAGCACATTGCCTCGGTAGTGCCCGGCGTCGCGATCTGGGCATTCGGCGCGGTCATGGTGCTGCTCGCGGCAGCGGCCGTGACATTCAATCCGCGCGATATATGGGCGCGCCTCGATGCGGTGCAAGGCCGCAGCATGCCGCCTGCGCTCGCTTCCCACGCCACGCAAATGACCGCCGCGCGTGCGGGTCTGTTCGTGTGCCACGATTGCGGCTTGCTGTCGAAGCCGCTCGTTCACGGTCACGTCGGGACCTGCCCGCGTTGCAGCGCCGCGCTGCATTTGCGCAAGCCCAATAGTCTTTTGCGCACCTGGGCATTTCTGTTTGCCGCGATGATCCTTTATATCCCGGCCGTTCTGTTGCCGGTCATGGTCACCAGTACGCTGTTCGGTGCGCAATCGGACACCATCCTGAGCGGCGTTGTTTATCTCTGGACCTCGGGGTCGTGGCCGCTTGCCGCTATCGTTTTTGTCGCAAGCATCGTGGTGCCCATGCTCAAGATTCTGTCGTTGGTCTACCTCGCGTGGAGTACCCAGTTGCGCTCTCCGCTGATTCCACACACGCGAACGCGTATTTACCGCGTCGTGGAGAGGGTCGGCCGCTGGTCGATGCTCGATATTTACGTCATTACCATTCTGGTTGCGTTCGTGCAGTTCGGCACCGTTGCCTCGGTCGATGCGGGTCCTGGCGCCATTGCATTCGGCGCGGTCGTGGTGCTCACCATGTTCGCCGCGCTGTCATTCGATCCCCGGCTGATATGGGACGCCGTGGAGCCGGAAGGTGAATAGATCGTCAGCGCGGAACGGAACCGCTATTCCCGAAGCCGTCGCGATCGAACCATCGAAGTGGCGCATTCAACTGATCTGGCTGGTGCCGCTGATCGCCGTACTCGTTGCCGGTTGGCTGGTGGTGCGTTCCGTGATGCAAACGGGCCCGACCGTCACGATCCGCTTTTCGACCGGTGAGGGCATCGAGGCCGGCAAGACCAGGATCAAGTTCAAGAACGTCGACGTGGGCATCATCAAAAGCGTCGAGCTTTCCGACGACCACAAGACCGTGCTGGCCAGCGCGGAGATGTCGCGCAACGCTTCCAGCATGCTCGTCGACGATACGCGCTTCTGGGTTGTCCGGCCGCGCATTGCCGGCGGTACGGTATCGGGTATCGGAACAATATTGACCGGCTCTCACATCGGCATGGATATCGGCACTTCGAAAACAGCGCGTGGCGATTTCGTCGGACTGGAGTCGCCACCGGCTCTCGCATCGGGCACGCCGGGGCGGGAGTTCGTGCTGAAGAGCGAGAACCTCGGTTCACTCGATATCGGCTCGCCGGTTTTTTTCCGGCGCCTTCAGGTCGGGCGGATCGTTTCATACGCGCTCGACGCGGACGGCGTCGGCATGACGCTGCACGTTTTCATTAATGCGCCCTACGACAAGTACGTCACCAGCGACAGCCGCTTCTGGCACGCCAGCGGCGTGGATATGACGCTGGATGCGAGCGGCGTGAAGATCAACACCGAATCGATGGTGTCGCTTCTGATTGGCGGCCTCGCATTCGAGACTCCGCCTGACGCGACGCCCCGGATCGAAGCAGAAGCGCGGCACGAGTACAAACTTTTCGCCGACCGTGCCGAGGCGATGAAACGGCACGACGCAATCGTTGATAAATACGTGCTGAACTTCAAGGAATCCGTGCGCGGCTTGACCCTCGGCGCGCCGGTTGATTTCCGCGGCATCGTCATCGGCGAGGTGTCGGCAATCAGCTCGCGTTTTGATCCGGCGACAAAGGCGTTCGATATCCCCGTCGAAGTCAGCATTTTCCCCGAGCGTTTGATTTCTCGCGATGACGCAGGAAGCGCCGTCGGGCGAATACCGTCGGAGCGCAAGGCGTTTGCGGACTACCTGGTGACAAAAGGAATGCGCGCGCAACTGAGAACAGCGAGCCTGCTCACGGGCCAACTGTATGTCGCGATCGATTTCTTCCCTGCGTCACCGAAGGCGAGCATGGACTGGAGCAAAAAGACGCCCCAATTGCCGACCGTGCCGGGCAACTTGCAGAGTTTGCAAGACTCGATCACCACGCTCGTGGCGACGTTGAACAGGATTCCATTCGAGGGCATCAGCCACGATCTGCGCAAAACGCTCACTGACGCGGACACGCTGATGAATACGATCAGCACCGATCTCGCGCCCGACGCCAAGGCGACGCTGAGCGCGGCGCGCGAAGCGCTCACGTCGGCGAATCGCGCGTTGCAAAGCGACTCGCCGTTGCAGCAGGGCAGCGCCGAGACCATGCGCGGGTTGTCGCGCACCGCGGCCTCGTTCCGCTCGCTGGCGGAGTACCTGCAACGCCACCCGGAAGCGCTGCTGCGCGGCAAGGTCGAGGACAAGTAATGCGTCGATATGCAACGCTACTGCTGGGCGTGTTCGTGCCGATGCTTCTGGCGGGATGCGCGAGTTCGCCGGCGTCGAGGTTCTATACGTTGAGTCCGGTTCAGGCTGTCGCGCCGCCGCAAGGCGCCAATGCGATCGCGATTCAGATTGCTATCGACCCGGTTACAGTGCCCGACCTGGTCGACCGGCCGCAAATCGTTTCGAGGCTGGATGCGAACCGCGTGTCGATAAACGAGTTCGCCCGCTGGGCCGAGCCATTGAAGAGTCAGATTCCGCGCGTGCTCGCCGCGGATCTCACGCGGCTCATGCCGGGCGCGATGGTCTCCACGTATCCGCAGCGCGTGGACGATGACGCCTACCGCGTGTCGATCGACGTGCAGAGCTTCGATTCCCCGGCGGACGGCACGGTAACGCTGGCCGTGATCTGGTCAGTGCGCGTGCCGAGGGGAGCACGGAAAGTGAATGGACGCTCGCTCGTGCGCGAGTCGGCAAATGGGCCAGGCTACGACGCGCTGATCGAGGCGCACAGCCGGGCGCTCGCGTCGGTGGCGAGAGACGTCGCGGTGGCGGCGCAATCGCTCATGCCGCCGTGAATTTCTGAACCACTTGCGCACCAGCGAGCAACCAGCAACCAACCAGCAACCAACCAGCAACCATTCACGCGGACATCTTCCCATCGGACTCGTCATCCGCATGGTCCACCGCCGCGCCCGCCGCATCGCGCATGCCATACGCGGTCATCAGCCGATACAGCGTGACGCGCGAGATGCCGAGCGCCGTCGCGGCTTCGCCCAGCCGGTTGTTGTAGCGCCGCAAGGCGGTTTCGATCGCGCCGCGCTCGGCCGTTTCGCGGATATGGTCGAGCGTCGCGGTTCTCCTGTCGGCAGGCGATTCGAGATCGAGGTCGTGCGGCGTCAGCAGCCGGCCTTCGGCCATCACGAGCGCATGGCGCACGCGATTGATCAACTCGCGCACGTTGCCGGGCCAGTGGTAGTGGCGCATGGCCTCGATCGCCGACGGCGTGAAGCCATGAATCTTGTGCGTGCTGTCGGTCTTGTACTTCTGCAGAACGTGGTGCGCGAGCACTTCGATATCCGCGCCGCGCTGGTTCAGCGGCGGTTCGTCCACGCGCAGCACGCACAGGCGATGGAACAGGTCGGCGCGAAAGCGTCCGTCTTCTATCGCCGCTTCGAGGTCGACGTGGGTCGCTGAAATGATGCGGATGTCGACCGCAATCGGCTCATTGCCGCCGAGCCGCTCGATCTTGCCTTCCTGCAGGAAGCGCAGCAGGCTCGCTTGCGCTTCGAGCGGCATGTCGCCGATTTCGTCGAGAAACAGCGTGCCGCCGTTGGCCGATTCGATGCGGCCTATCTTGCGCCGGTCCGCCCCCGTGAACGCGCCGCGTTCATAACCGAACAACTCTGACTGGAGAAGATTGTGGGCGATCGCGCCGCAATTGATCGCCACGAACGGCGCCTTGCGGCGCGGCGAGCGACGGTGGATCGCGAGCGCGGTGAGTTCCTTGCCGGTGCCGGACTGCCCGGAAATGAACACGCTGGCGCTCGTGTTGGCGACCTTGCGGATGGTGCTGAATAGCTGCCGCATGGCCTCGCAATTGCCCACCATCTCGTCGTCGTCCGCGAGCGGGGTTCCGGCGGCGGTGTCGAGGTAATCCAATGCCGCCATGCCCCGAGCGTGCCCGAGCACGCGCGCGATCGATTCGCGCGGCAACGGCAGCGTGACGTAGTCGAAACAGTAATTGCGGATCAGCTCGCGCACCGGCTTGCTGGCCGCCTGGCCATCGGCCGTGACCGCCACCCAGCCGATCGCCGTTTGGCTCAGGCAGGCCTTGAGCACGGAAAAGTCGCGCAGCGTGAAGCCGTCGAAATCGATGAGTCCGGCGGCGACGCCGGTCTTTCTCGTCGCGGCCTCGGCGCTGGCGGGGGTTTTCGCCACGACCACGTCCCAGCCGGCCGCGCGCATGTCCGCGAGAAGCGCGTCGTCCGGCGTGCGAGCAACGCAGATCAAACGGCGCCGAGTGTCGGGCAGGCGCGCGGGAGCCGGCTCGGCCGGACCGGCCGTCGCGCAGACGACCGTTGCAGCGCGCTCGGATGACTTTCGCACGGTACGTCCCCCTTCATTCTTGCGTCGGTGCGCGCCCGCACACCTGTTGCCGCGAGGAGCGTGAAACGCCCCCTCAGCAATAACGTCCGGATTCGCCCCTGGACGTATCGGTACTTTCCCCGGCGACATGCAATTCACGAACACCCGATGCACACCGCCGGTTCGAGCACCTTCTAACCGCCGCCGCTCAACGTGGGCAGCAACACCCGGTAGATGTGGATGAACGCGGGCCCGAGCAGAACCGTGAGCAGCGCGGGAAAGATGCAGAAGATCAGCGGAAACAGCAATTTCAGCGCGATCTTCGCGGCCTGTTCCTCGGCGCGCATCCGCCGCCGTGTGCGCAGCGTGTCCGACAGCACGCGCAACGACGAGCCGATACTGGTGCCGAACCGTTCGGCCTGCACCAGCATCGCGCAAAACGAATCGACGTCCTCGACGCCCGTGCGCAGCGAGAGATTGCGTAGCGCCTTTTCCTTGGTAAACCCGGAGCGCATTTCGAGCAGCATGAGTTGCAGTTCGCTCGCGACCACCGGGCTGCGCAATTCGATTTCTCCCGCCACTTTCATCAAGCCCGCGTCGAGGCTGAGACCCGCTTCGACGCACACGGTCAGCAGATCGAGCGCGTCGGGGAAGTCCTCGAAGATGGTCCGCTTGCGCCACGCGATGCGCCGCGTCAGCACCACGTTCGGCAGGTAGTAGCCGAACGCGGCGAGCAGCGCGAGCGTGCCCATGAACATGTACTGTTGCGCGAAGAACGACGTATTGGACAGCAACACGAGCGCGATCAGCGGCAGCACGAGCGCAAGAATGGTTTTGGCGGCGAAATAAAGCGCGGCGGCTCCCTGCGTGCGCCAGCCCGCGTTCATCATTTGCACGCGCAGCGCCGAGTTTTCCCAGCCTTCGGCCGGGATCGACAGCTTCGAGATCGGCTGCGAAATCTCCGCGAGCTTTTCGAGCCAGGCCGACCCGGTCGACGTACTGCCGGGTTCGGACATGGGCAGGTTCGCGCCGCCCGCCTGCTCGATGCGCCGGCGCATATCGCGTGGCGAGAGCAGCAGCATCGCGGCGAATGCCGCGCCGAACACCACGGCGAAAAGACCGGCCAGCAACAGCATATGCATCGAGTCGAGCGTTTGCATGACAACTCCCTGGTATCTTGTTACGCGACACGCCTGCGAGGCGGGCGCGTCAGACGCGAATCTTCACGATGCGCCGCATCCACATCACGCCGAACAGCATGGAGAAGGCCAGCGTCTGCAGCATCTTGATGCCGGCCGGGTCCTGCCACAGCACGTCGAGAAAGCTGGGGTTCAGGACCATCATGAAGCCGGCGGTGACGAACGGCAGCAGGCCGAGGATCCACGCCGACAACTTGCCCTCGGCCGACAGCACGCGGATCTTGTCGAACAGCTTGAGGCGCTCGCGGATCAGCGTCGCGATGCCGTCCAGCACCTCGGCGAGATTGCCGCCCGTTTCCCGCTGGATCAGCACGGCGATCACGAAGTAGCGCAGATCGCGAACCGGCACGCGCGTCGCCAGATTCAACAGGGCTTCGTTCAGCGAGACGCCGTAGTTGATCTCGTCGAACGTGATGCGGAATTCGCCGCCCATCGGCTCGGCGAACTCGGTGCTCACCATGCCGATCGCGCCCGAGAACGCATGCCCCGCGCGCAGCGCGCGGCTGATCATGTCGGCGACGTCGGGCAACTGGCGTTCGAGTTGACGCAGCCGCTTGCTGCGCCGCCGGCTCACGTACAGGAACGGAATCGCCGAGGTGGTGAGCGCGCCGAGCGCGGCGAACAGCGTCGGCACCGGTGCGAACGTGGCCGCCCCGAGCACGGCGGCCGGCAGCACGAGGCTCGCGCCGAACAGCCGCGCGATCGACCACTTGAGCCCCGACTGCTGGATCCACAGGTCGAGCGTCTGGATGCGCGGCAGCCGCATCAGCAGCTTGTCGAGCGTTTGGGACTCGCTCAGCATGCGGTTCTTCAGGATCGTGAGGCGATCCTTATGCACCTGGCCGCCGGCGGACAACGCGCGGATTCGCGATTCGATCCGGCGCGCGGAAGGGCCATGACGATTGTTCCACCACTGGTAGCCGCCCTCGAGCGCGAGCACGACGGCGAGGAACAGCAAGATGGCGAATGCGTAGAAGATCGGGTTCATGCAGGTCTCCTGAGACCGCGACGAGTCAATGAGCGGATCGGCCTCGCCGGATCACCGGGTTTCGAAGTGCCGTCCCGGATCGTAGGTTTGATCGGGCAGGTTGATGCCGAACGCCTGCAGGCGCTCGGCGAATTTGGGCCGCACGCCGGTCGCGCAAAAGTACCCGCGCACCGAACCGTTTTCGTCGATGCCGGTCCGCTTGAATGTGAAGATTTCCTGCATGTTGACGATGTCGCCTTCCATGCCGGTGATCTCCTGAATGCTGACGATCTTGCGGCGTCCGTCGGTCAGGCGGGCCGCCTGCACCACCACCGAGATAGCCGACGAAATCTGCTGGCGCATGGTTTTGGTCGGCAGCGACAGGCCGCCGAGGTTGATCATGTTTTCGAGGCGCGTGAGCGCATCGCGCGGCGTATTCGCGTGGATCGTGGCGAGCGATCCTTCGTGACCCGTGTTCATCGCGTTGAGCATGTCGAGTGCTTCCGGCCCGCGCACTTCGCCGAGAATGATGCGGTCAGGCCGCATCCGCAGCGCGTTGCGCACCAGCGTGCGCTGCGTGATCTCGCCGCGCCCCTCGATGTTCGGCGGGCGTGTTTCGAGCCGCAGTACGTGCTGCTGGCGCATCTGCAGTTCGGCGGCGTCCTCGATCGTGACGATGCGTTCGTCGTCGGGAATGAAGCCCGACAGCACGTTGAGCAGCGTGGTCTTGCCGCTGCCGGTGCCGCCCGACACCAGCACGTTGACCTTCGCGCGCGCCAGCGCATCGAGCACCTCGGCCATCGGCGGCGTCAGGCTTTGCAACTCGATCATGTCGGAGACCTGCAACGGATTGACCGCGAAGCGCCGGATCGAGAGCAGCGGTCCATCCACCGCGGAGGGCGGAATGATCGCGTTCACGCGCGAGCCGTCCGGCAGACGCGCGTCGACCATCGGGCTCGATTCGTCGATGCGGCGCCCGACGCGCGACACGATCTTCTCGATCACCTTCATCAGATGCGTGTCGTCGTAGAACGTCACGTCGGTCAGTTCGAGCCGACCCTTGCGTTCGACGTAAGTGTGCTGGTACGTGTTGACCAGAATGTCCGACACGGTCGGATCGCGCAGCAGGCTTTCCAGCGGACCGAAGCCGAACATCTCGTCGTACACGTCGATCACCAGCTGGCGGCGTTCAAAATCGTTGGCCGGCGCTTTCTCTTCTTCGAGAATGCGCGTGATGAGCGTGCCGATCTCCTGGCGGACCTGATCGGTCGGCAAGCGCGCGAGACGTTCGAGTTCGACGCGTTCGAGCACGCACTGATGTATTTCGCGTTTGAGCTTCTGGTAAGCGCCCCGCGCCATCTGATTCGACGAATGGTGGCTGCTTTCGCGCTCGGCGAACGGCTGCACGCGTTGAGCGGAAATCTGTTCACGCAGCGACATGGTGTGTCTCCCTGTTGTGTATCACATAGCCTTCAGTTTCGGCGCCGGCTGGCGGCCGAAGAAGCGGCTCAGCAGCGGCTCGCTTTTGACGCGGCTGCCTTCGGGTCCCGCCGAGAGGCTGACGATGTTGCCGGCGAGCGCGAGCAGGCTGCGCGACACGCTGCTAGTGCGGCTCACCTTGGTGATCGGCACGCCGTGATTCACCGATTCCAATACCGTGTCGGTATCCTCCGGGATGACCTGATACGGCCGCATGCCGAGCACTTCTTCGAGCGCGGCGCGCGCGCGTTCGCCGTGGCGCGTGTAGCGGTTCAGCAGCAGCCGCGTGCGGTCGGCCGGATAGGCGAGGGACGCGAGGATTTCCTGCAGACGCCGGCCGGCTCGCACGTGCGGCATGCTTGCCTGCAGCACGAGATGAATCTGGTCGCTGCGATCGAGCGCGAGGATGGACAGCGCGTTGACGGACTGGCCGAGGTCGAAGATCACCATGTCGTAGCGCGGAACGGCCACGCCCAGGATCCATTCGAGCCTTTCTTCCTTGATCTCCGACGCCTTGATCGGATCGCCCGCGCCGGCGAGGATGTGGAACGTGTCGCTCACGTGCACGAGGCAGGCGTCGAAGAAAGCCGCGTCCATGCGCTCGACCTGCGCGCACATTTGCGGCAGCGTGGAGGGCGCTTTTTCCTCGGTCACGAGAAACGCGGCGTCGCCGAAAAGCTGATTGAGGTCGATCAGCAGCACGCGCTTTTTTTGCGTTTCGGAGATCGCATGCGCGACGTTGCTGGCAATGAAGCTGGTTCCCGCGCCGCCCTTGCAGGACAGGAACGAAACGATCTGCGTCTCGTGCGCGCCATTGAGCGCCCGCTGGCTCTCGATGCGCGAGAGCGCGTCGCCGAGCGAGGCGCGATTGAGCGGCCAGCCCAGCACGTCGCGAAAGCCCGCGCGCATGGCTTCGATCAGCGTCTGCGGCGACGCGTCGGGAATCAGCAGAATGCTGGTGACGTGGGTGCGCCCGCTGCAGAGCCTCGCGACGACCGGCAGCTCCGCGGCATCGAGCGACGCGGCGTCGACGATCAGCACGTCGAACGCGTCCAGGCTGTCGCCGCGCTCGATCAGCAACGACGGCCTGCCTGCCACGCGCGTGGTGCGATAGTTGCCGCACTCGCCGATCAGGCGCACGATTTGCGCGAGCCGCGTGGCGTCTTCCGAAGTGATGAGAATGTTGATCATGATCGTGGTGGCCTGGTTATAGGAAGTTATTGACAGACGGTGCCGCCGGTCGACGTCGCGAGGCTTTCGCGCGGCAGCGTGGTGGTGAGCGGCGGCATCGTGAGCGTGAGCGGCACGAACGGAATCATGGTTTGCACGCTGACGTTGCTGATGCTGACGGTAACGAGCCGGCACGTGTTGCGCGCCGTCGCGGGGTCCGCGTCGCAGCCGGTCGGCGTGTACGCGACGTTCACGTTGGACGAGGCGAGCAGGGGCAATAGGCTGGTCATCTTGCTCTTGATCACCGCCGCGTTGGCATCGCACACCACGGCGGTGCGCGCGCCGAGACGCACGGCCTCGCTCGCGGTGTTCCAGTAAAACAGCACGCGGCTGAATTCGCAGATGCCGATCAGCACCGTGCAGAGAATGCCGGCAACCAGTGCGAACTCCACGACGGCGGCGCCGCGCTGCTTGCGCAGCCGCCTCGATACGGATAACGGTAGCGGGTTCATGACACTTGCCTCATCACGGTAACGATGTTGCCGAACGTCAGGCCCACCAGGTTGAAGTAGGTGAGGAGCGGCGAGTACGGATACCCGGCGATCTTCACTTCGACCAGGTTGATGCTGCCGGCGGCGTTCGAGGGGCCGACGCCGTTGTCGTTGTCGTAGGTCGGGACGTTGGCGAACTGCGGCGGGTCGGACGGATCGGTGCAGCCGCTCGTGTGCGCGCTGTCGCATACGACCACCATCGAAGTCGTCAGGCCCGACACGAGTTCGGTTCCGCTGCCCGACGAGGGGCACGTCGTGCTGCCGTAGACGGCGAGGCACTGAGCCTGCGCGAGCGGGTACGCGCTATCGGTCGGCAGGTAGGTGGACAGATAGCGGGCCGCGTCGCGCGTCGCCTTGGTGAGCGCTTCGTACTGGTAGATCGCGTGACCGAATTCGGCCACGCCGGCCACGAGCGTGACGAGCGGAATCAGCACGATGGCGAATTCCACCGCGGCCGCGCCGCGCATGCGCGCCAAACGGGAAGAGTGTTTTTTCATGACGGCCCCTATTGCAACAGCACGGGAACTTGCGGTCCGACCGAGCTGCCGGAGCCCGGCACGCCCTGGGTCGCGCACGGGCTTCCCGCCATCGACGACGAACCGCGGTACTCGAGATGGACAGGCCCGGCGGTGCCGGTGGAGCCCATCGGATCGAGCATCAGCACGCAATCCCACGTCACGACCGGAGCCTGATGCGCGCTTGCCAGCGTGCCGCAATCCAGTTCGGGGGCGAGCGCGAGACGCCGGTCGGCGCCGAGCGGATAGTTGCCGGCGCTGTACGTGCCCTTGGTGTCGACGCCGGAGAGCGTGTCGCCCTGATAGCTCTGAAACGTGTTGCGCTTGCTGACGAAGTCGCTATAGGCGTTGAACTTTGAGCTAAAGGTGGTCTCCGTGTACGCATATCCCGTGAAATCCGGTGCGCCGTCCTGAGGTCCCTTGAACGAGGTGCCGTAGATGCCGAAGCGCGTATTCCATGCACCCGCGTCGGCGACCTTGTTGCCGGTCGAGCCGATGCTCGCGCCGACCGCGGGCAGGCTGCAGAAATTCCCCGTCAATTCGTTCTTGATCGCGACCGCATTGCTGCTGCCGTCGAGGGCGGCCCAGCCAAAGTTGCCGGGGCCGTCTGCCGGCGAGGAGCCGCTTTTCGACGCGATCCACTGCCCGATCGTATAGCTCGCGCCCACGATGGGCGGCGTGACCTCCGTCCCCGGCTTGCAGATGAAGACCGGAATCGCGCAGGTGGTTTGCGCCGCGCCGACAGTCGCGACCGCCGAAGCGGAAACCGTCGCGTTGGCGATGGTCGCGCCGGTGAATGCGCCGAGCACCTGGATGAACCAGTGCGCAATGTTCGACTTCGACGTCGTGCATTTGGCGTACTTCATGCTCGCCGGGCTGGCGACGGCGCTCTTCGGCAGGAACGGGTTGCTCAGCGAATCGCTGAACAGCACGCTGCTGTCGGTCGTCAGTTGCACCGCGCCGCTTTGAAACAGCGCGTAGTTGAGGTGGCCGGCCGTGATGCCGGCGGCCTCGGGCACGGACAGATTGACGGTGGCGCCGGTGAGATCGCGCGCGGCCGCCAGCGCGCAGGCATCGGCGCTGTTCTGCAACTCGCTCTTGGCGACGTACAGCTTGCCGAGATCGAGTGCGAGACCCACGAAGCCGATCAACGCCACCAGCGACACCGCGACGATGATCGATACCGCGCCGCGTTCGCCGCGGCGAGCCGCGCGGTATCCCCCTGATTGTTTTACGCGATACATGACGCCCCCCGGTGCATGGTGTCGTTACTGGCTGCCGCCCCCGCTGCCGACGCCGATGACGAATGCATTCGGTGTCGGCACGGGTTGTTGAAACGACTTGTCGTAGGTGTTCATCGCCGAGGCCGCGGCCTTGCCGTCCACGCCCTGTGCCGCTTGCGCGTGTTCCGCCGCGTGCGGATCGATGATCTGCGCCTGGGTGACGCTTTTCAGCGCCTCGCCGATATGCGCATCCCAGATCGGCGTGCTGGTCATGCAACCGCTGAGCGCCGCGCAGACCGGCACGATGAGCGCGGTCCAGCGTGCGAAAGCAAAGTGTTGGTGTTTCATGAGATTCCCCTTGGCATCACATCAATGTTGGAGCGCGCTGCTCGAAGCGTCCGCTTTCGCGACTTCCTGCTTCGCCGTGCGCGCGGCGATCCGTGCCGCCGCGCTTTCGATGCGGGCGGCGCGAGCGGCCTGCGCGGAGTCGGCGGATGGCGTCGGCGTCTCCGCCAGCGGTTCCACGGTGACCGTCGTCGCCGGCACCGCGGCCGACGTGACCGGTGGCGCGTCGGGCTGCCGCAGCACGGTTTCCGTCGGTTCCTGACGCGCCGGCGCGGGCGTGGGCTGCGGTGCTTGCGGCTTCACGGAAGCCGGCGCGGTAGCGGGTGCGGTAGCAGGCGCGGCGGCGGGTGTGGCGTTGGCAGGCGCGGCGGCGGATGCGGCAGGTGTGACATTGCCAGGCGCTGCGTTCTCCGGCGTCGCGGCGCTGGGCGCGGTGGTCGCTGCCGGCGCTTTCAGCTTCGGATGACGGCCTTCCATGTTGCCGGTGGCGTAGACATCGACCGCGTTGGCCGGCGAGAAGCTGTCGGTCGGCAGCGGATAGTCCGCGGTCTGCAGCGGCTTGACGAGGTGCGGCGTGATGATGAACACCAGCTCGGTCAGGTCCTGCTGGAACGACGTGCTGCGGGCCAGCGCACCGAGCACCGGAATTTCGCCGATGCCGGGCACCGCCTTCAGCGCGCCGGTGACGTTGCTCTTCATGAGCCCGCCGATTGCGAACGATTCGCCGTCGCTCATCTGCACGACCGTGGACGCGCGGCGTGTCGTGATGAGCGGCAGGATCGACACGCCGCTCACGTTGGTCGCGCTGAGCGTGATGCCGGTCGGCGAGAGCTCGGAGACTTCGGGCGCGACCTTCAGGCTGATGCGGCCATTGGCGAGCACCGTCGGCGTGAACTTCAGGCCCACGCCGAATTCTTCTTCCTGCAGCGTGATGGTCGTCGCGCCCGTGCTGCTGCTCTGCGGCACCGGAATGAAGATCTTGCCGCCCGCGAGGAAGGTGGCTTCCTGTCCGCTGATCGCGACCAGATTCGGCTCGGCGAGAATCTTCACGAGGTCGTCGGTCTTCTGCGCGTCGACCGCGAAGCCGAACGGCCGGTTGTTCGCCTTGTTGCCCGCGGCGAAGCTGGTTACGCCGGCCAGCAGATTGCTCACGAGCGCGCCGCTCCATGAACCGAAGCCGCCCTGAATGTTGAATGCGGCGCCCATCTGATTGATGAGCGTCTTCGACACCTCGGCGACCTTCACTTCGAGCATCACCTGTTGCGGCGCATCCACCACCATCATGTTGATGACGTCGGCGGGTTTGCTGGTGCTCGAGCTTTGCTGGGCCACATTGTTGCCGTTGCCCATCGTGCCGGTGCCGCTCTGCGATTGCTGCGTGGGCTGGGCGCTCGCGTGAGCCTTGGCGATTTCCATCGCCTGCTGGGCAGCCGGCGAACTCGACACGTGGCCGCCGAGCACCAGGTTGCCCGCCGCGGTCGACACGCGGATGCCGCGCTCCGCGGGCAACAGTTGCCCGAGCGATTGCTGCACGCCGTTGGCGTCGATGTTGACGATCACGTCGATGATCTGGCAACTGCCGCTGCGTCCCTGCACGATCATGTTGGTCGTGCCGACCGCCATGCCGACGAGGTACAGCGTGCGGGGCGATACCAGCGTCGCCTGCACGATCGTCGGATTGCCGAGCGTGCGGTTGCGGACCGCTTCGGCGAGCGGCAGCAGGGCCGACTTGCCGACCGGCACGACGACGCTGGTTTGCTCATGGACCGCGCCGGTGCAGTCCGGGCCGCGCAGCGGCGCGGCCGATCCGCCGGCCGGCGTCGGCGCCGCGGCGAGCATCATCTGCCCCGGCACGCGGCCGCCCGGCAAGGGCGTGTTCGGCCGCGCTTTGGCGAGCGCCGGACCCTCGAATGCTTCCTGCGCCATGCTGCCTTGCGCAACCAGTAATCCGGCGCACAGTGCCGAGGCGACTACGACGCCACCCAGCGAGCGGCCACGCTTTGCGCCGCCGGATGAGAACCCCAGTTTCGTTTTCATTTCTTCATCCCCCATTCCCGACATCTTGTGAATCGAGATTTCTGATCTTTGCTTGGTGGTGTCAGCTGCGGCGTTCCGTCTTCGCGGATGCCGCCGCGTCCGGTTTAGAAACATTCGACACTGCCCAGCACACCCGAGAGCACGCCGACGCAATCGCGCTTGACGGCCGGCCGGGCGGCGTAACGCACCTTCGCCGGCTGAACCGGCAAGGCGGCCGGCGCCGAGGCGGGCACGGCGGCGGAGGTGCCGAGCAAGGTGAATTTGGTGGCGCCGACGGTCGGCAGCGTGGCCTTGTCGATCTGATTGCGCAGCACGAGCGAGAGCGTGCCGACGCTGCGCGCCAGATCGAGTTTTTCCGCCTGCACGGGCGAGACTTCGAGCGTGACGGCGTTGACGACCTTCGGCGCGGTATCGTCGCGATTCACCTGCTGCGCCACCGCGAGCACCAGGATCTTTTCCAGCACGATCTTCGAGATGCTTTGCTGATCGGCCTTGCCCGGCTCCTGCGTGTTCACGATCACGTCGACGTAATTGCCCGGCAGCGCGAAGCCCGCGACGCCGACCACGTCGTTCACGCGCACCGTGATCGCGCGGTTGCCTTCGCCGATCACGGCCGACAGGCCGCCCTTGGTGCCGATCGGCGCGAGCTTCGATTCGATCACCGGCTCGCCGCGGCCGAGACTCGTGCGCACGACGCGGCCCTCCAGCGCTTTCGGATCGGTGAACGCGCCGGGCGGCACGCTGCCCGTCGGCCAGTTGACGGTGCGGATCAGGCCGGCGTTGAGCGGCTCGCCGAGATTGACGTCACCCGCGGCGACCGCGATCGGCGTGATGGCGCTCGACGAGGTTTGCATCAGCCACCGCGAGGCGAAGACCACGGCAGCGAGACCCGCCAGGACGGCGATGGCCAGCATGACTAAAGCGCGACTGTTTTTCATGGTGATACTCCTGCGTAGGTCGTTGGACACTTGCCGGTCAACCGGCGGCCAACTGTCGGCCCGGCCGGTCGGCCGTGGGTGGGTAAGAGGCGTCGTGGTCGGTCGCGATGCCGAAGTAGTTATGCCAGGCGTCGCGCAGTCCTTCTTCCGTCACTTCGCGCGCCGCGCCCCGGTAGTGCGCCGCGGCGGAAAACAGATCGAGCAGGTCGCCGGGATAGCAGGCGAGGAACGGTCTGCCGCTCGGGAAGTGCAGGTTGTGCAACAGGTAATCGAATACGGCCTGGCTCGCGGTGAGTTCCAGCGCCGCGCAGCGGGCGTTGAAGACCGCGTGGTAGTCGTCGACCGATAACGGGCCGACGTACAGCTTCGAACCGAGCCGGCGCAGGAAGGCGTCGTCGAATTCGCTCGGCGTGAGGTTGCTGGAGAACACCGGCCAGACGTCGAACGGCGCCATGAAGCGCGAGCCGGATTGCAGCGTGAATTGATCGACGCCACGATCGAGCGGCATCAGCCAGCGATTGAGCAGTTCATGCGGCGCGATGCGCTGGCGGCCGAGGTCGTCGACGATATAGAGACCCATGCTCGCCTTCATGTGCGGCGGCGCCTGATAGAAACCGGCCGCGGCGTCGTAGCGCAGGTCGAGCCCCTCGAGCGTCAGTTCGCCGCCGGAGATCACCACCGGGCGGCGGCACATGCGCCAGCGCCGGTCGGCGGTCGACGCCGGCTCCTGCTCGGGCGCGTCGCGGTGCACGAGCGGGTCGTAAAGCTGAATGATTTCGCCGCCTACGAAGAGCGCGTAGGGAATCGGCACATTGCCGCGCAACAGCAGGCCGAGCCGCTCCGCGAGAAAGGTCTTGCCGCTGCCCGCGAGGCCGTGCAGCAGCAAGGGCCGTCCCGCATTGAGCGAGGCGGCGGCGGCGTCGAGCAGCGCCGGATCGATGACCACGCCGTGGAACGCCGCCCGCACCTCCGCTTGCGTGATGCGCAGCCAGCGCACCGAATGTTCGCGCACGCTTTGCACATAGCTTTCGAACACGACGGGTGCGGGGCCGCAATAGCGGCAGCGCGCCATGTCGTCCTGCGCGAGCGTGCGGCCGCTGTCCGTGAGACGAACCTGCACGTCCATGTCGGTCGCGCCGCGGTGCGTGATCTCCAGCAGATGCTCGCGCACGAGAAAGGCCAGCACTTCATCGAGCACGCCGATGGACAAGCGGTGCCGCTCGGCGAGTTCGGCGAAGCTCGACTTGCCGTACAGCAGCGCTGACTTGAGCACGAGGCGGCTCACGAATTCCAGAGGCAAGCCCGTTTCGGCCAGCGTGCGCGGCGCGCGCAGCGACACGGCGGATTCCTCCGCGCGACGCCCATGCGAGGGCGCCGGCTCGGGAAGGCGCGTCACCTGGGCAAGCGTCGCGCTTTCGATGTTGTGCTGGTTCATCGCTCTTTTCTCCAGCGCCGTTTGCCACTGGCGCTACAGGCTGTACCGCTGTTAGCTGCCTCGTATCGAAGGCAACCCCGGATTGCTCGGCTACGCAGCCGATGCGAACAACACACCTAATGTCCCGGCGGCAATGGCGACGCCGTAGGGCAGTGATCCAACCGATTCGACCTGCAGATGCTCACGATTCCTCGCCCGTTGTGCGGGGCGCCACGCGCTCGTCGTCATGCACCAGAGATTCACGAGCAACTGCCGCATGCGGCCTTGATGCAAGGCGACCCACAGCGACCAGATTCCGCCGATGACGAACGTCGCCAGTGCGATGCGCACGGTCAGCGCCGGTCCGACCCAGGCGCCGATCGTCAGCAGCAGCTTCACGTCGCCGGCCGCCATGCCGCGCAGCAGATAGAACGGCAGCAGGACCGCGAAGCCGGTCAACGCGCCCATCAACCAGTCCGCGCCGCCCGCAAGCGGGCCTTGCAGCCAGAGCTGCACCACCAGCGCGGCGGCGAGGCCGAGCGCGATGATCCGGTTCGGAATGCGCCGGCTGGTGATATCCGTGCTGGCGGTCACGATGGCCAGCGCGATCACGCATGCGGGAATGGGTTGGGGCGGCAGTAACATGACGTGTCCGGTCTCGTTCTTCTGCGTTCATGCAAGCGCCGCCGCGACCTTCGTCGCGATGCGCTGATAGAGATCGCTCACGGAGCTGCCCAGTGAAGCGACAGCGCCGAGGACCGTCACCGCGATCAGCGACGCGATCAACGCGTACTCGATCGAAGTCACGCCGCCTTCGTCTCGCAGAAGCTGCTTCACTACGTCGCTCCATGCATGCATGGCGATCTCCTGAATGGGTTCGTTGCCGGGTCCCGTTTGGCAACGGGCCCGCAACGATCTTAAGGAAGACGGGAGAGACGGAAAAACCGCTCACCCGTCAATCCCGTCTCACAGGTCGTTTCCGATCGTGGTGAACACTGAGTCCAGCTTTTCGCCAACGGTCTTGACCGCACCGATGATGACGACCGCGATCAGCGCGGCGATAAGTCCGTATTCAATGGCGGTGACACCATCTTCGTCACGAACGAAACGCTTGGCTTGGGCGATGATGTTTTGCATGGCTAACTCCTTTGGATGGCAACAATAAGCCCTTGACCTGAACAGGCTGAGGGAAGGAACTACAAAGGAACTACAGGGCACTACGGAAAAAACCGGCGTCGAATCTAGACCTGACGTGTCGGTGCGCGCGCAAGAGCGTGCAAACCGGGCGGGGCCGAGGATTCCTTGCGAGGAAACGGATAGGGGAGCGTGAGCGCGGCGATCGGCCTGGCGCACGGTCCATGAAGATCACCTTCAGCGCGTTGGTGCGCGCCGCGGACGATCGATGCAATGGCAGCAGGGAACGTAGCGTTCGAGTCGCTGTTGCGACGGTGGGTCCGCCGCTTGGTTTGATGGTTCTTCATCTCGTGGTCCTCTGCTTCGTTGCTCGTTATTGGCTTCCGGTGTGAGCTGGAGCCCGCTAGTCAGTCGGCGACCACCCTCTGTTCCATCCACACGCGCTGTGATGTTCTTGCAGCAGCGCATGCGGACGAACTTCCCCGTGGCTGACTTCCGTCGCGGTTCAGGCTCTCGCTCGTCGCTGCTGCCTGAATCGCATCGGTCGTCACGTCGTCGACTTCCGCGCTTTCCCCTTTGCAAGCTCCAGGCCAGCGACCCCAAATGCCAGGAAAGACGGCGTTGACGCCGATTCGCCCGCGCTTCGGTTGCGTTCCTGAAGCACAGGTTGTCTCCGATCTGCGACGTTTTCGGGTGCCGGCCGGCCACGCTGAAAAACCCGCAAAGGCCCGCCAATCAAGGCGCTGCGCAAAATTTCTAGCGATTTACCCTGGGACGAGTTCAACGCCTCGGCGGTCGATATCGGGAGGTTTTCAATCGGCTTGCCAGCCCAAACCGTTGCATGCGTGAAACATGACCTCTTCGGCACGCTCAAAATCGCGTCGAATTTCCGCTTCGAGGGGTTGATTTCGGACCTGCCTCGGCTGGGCAGGAAAACGATGGGTTGAAAGTCTGAATATTTCCTACAACAATGAATCGACCGTAAGCGCGCGACGTTCACTTCGTTAGCTTAGGAATAGAAAGAAAAAAACGAATGGACCGGATGAGTAGAAAAACATTCGGACCTCATGTGAGGCGGGGATCATGTACTTTGCAGATCGGGGACCACTCGATGCGGACCGTCGCATCCACGGCTGGCTGACTCGCGAGCGCGTGCTGCTGTACAGCTGCGCGATGCTCGTCGTGTGCGCCATCGTATTGGCGGCCTGGGCCTGGACCAGTCACGGCTTCATGGCGGATAACACCACGCGTCCGGGCATCGATTTTTCGGTGTTCTGGACCGCGTCGCACATGATGCTGAACGGCACGCCGGCCGCCGTCTACGACTATCCGACGTTTGCACGCGCCGAGTCGGCGCTATTCGGCGCATACGTCAATCACGGTTTTTTGCCGTGGCTCTATCCGCCGACGCTGCTGCTGCTCGTCGCACCGCTTGCCCTTTTGCCGTACGTCGTTTCCTATGTGCTGTTCATGGGCGTTTGCGCATGGCTTTTCGCAATCGGCACGCTCGGCGTGAGCGGCCTCGCCGCGCACTTCCATCGCCCGCGAATCGCGGCGCTCGTCGTGCTTGCGTATCCCGGTGTGTATATCGCGGCGGTCGTCGGACAAAACGCGCTGCTCACCGCCGCGCTGATGGCGTTCGCCGTTCGCTGGAATGAGAAGAATCCGGTACTGGCCGGCATTTGCATCGGCTTGCTCGCGATCAAGCCGCAATTGGCCGTGTTGTTCCCGATCGTGCTGATCGCGACGCGCGCCTGGAAGACGATGGGCGCAGCCGCGATTACCGCCGCCACGTTTGCGGGCGTCAGCGTCCTCGTGTGCGGCACGCAATCGCTCCACGCGTTCATGGCCAGCGCCAGCTTCGCGCGAGAGATGGTGCTGGAGAGCCGCATGCTGTACTGGTTTGCGTCTCCGACGCCGTTCGCCACGATGCGTCTCGCGGAAGCATCCATCGTCATGGCTTATGTCGTGCAAGGCGGCGTGGCGCTGATCGCTGCCGCAGCCACCTGTTACGTATGGCGGCGCACGCCCGACCTGCGCATGCGAGCCGCGGTAATCGCCGTGGCGACGATGCTCGCCAATCCCTACCTGTGGTTCTATGAACTGACGTGGCTCGGCGTCGCGCTCGCCTGCCTGGTGGTAAGCGGTCTGGAAAAGGGCTGGCGGCGCGGCGAGCAGACCATGCTGGTGATCGCGTGGCTGCTGCCGATCTACGAATACCTCAATCGCCTGACTCACTTGCCCCAAATCGGACCGATGGTGCTGCTGCTGGTGCTGCTCGTCATCGTGCGGCGCGCGCGGCTCGACACGGAGGTGACGGCATGAATCCGCACGCGTTCCGTCATGCGCCGTCGAAGTCACGGCCTTTGCCCGCGTTGCAGGTGGCGGGTCCGCGGCGGCGTCCGCATTGGCTCAATGCAAACCGGCTGCGGCTCTATCCGCTCGTCATGTTCGCCTGCTTCGCATTGTTCGTTGCGATCTATCTATTCCGCCTGAACACGCAGAGCGGGATCAGTCCGCTCATGGTGGACTTCCTGCCGTTCTGGAGCGCGGCGGTCATGGCTCTCCAGGGGCATGCGGTCGACGCCTATAACGTGCACGCGCTTTCGCTGATCGAGATCGGCGCGATGCCGCATTTCGCCACGGTCGACGGCATCCTGCCGTGGCTGTACCCGCCCAATGCGCTGCTCATGATCGTTCCGCTCGCGCTGCTTCCTTATAAGCTGGCGGCGGCGGTGTGGCTCGGCGGCGCGTATCTGCTGTTCGTCAAGACGATTCGCACGATCTTGCCGGACCGGCAGGCCCTTCTGCCCGCGCTGTTCTTTCCGGGCGCGCTGTTCGTCATCACCGTCGGGCAAAACGGTTTGCTGACGGCCGCGCTCGCCGGATGCGGCCTCGCGTGGCTGTGTCGCCGCCCGGTCGCGGCGGGCATCTGCTTCGGCCTCTTGTGCATGAAGCCGCAACTGGTGGTGCTGTTTCCGCTGGCGCTGCTGTGCTCTCGTTCGTGGCGCGCGCTGGCCGCGATGGTGGTGACGGCGGGGGCCACACTTGGCTTCGCGCTGCTCGCATTCGGCACCGGCACGCTGGGCGCATTCCTGCATAACACGGGGATCGCCACCTACAGCATCGAATCGGCGCACGCGACGCTCGCCCGCATGCCGACCCTCTTCGCGCTCGCGACGCTGCTGCACGCTCCCGCGCTGCTCGCTTATGCGGCGCAGGGCGCGTGTGCGCTGCTCGCCGCGGCGGCGGTCTGCTACGCATGGGGACGCGAAAGCTCGCACGCGCTGCGCGCCGCCACGCTGGTCTGCGCGAGCCTGCTCGTGAGCCCCTATCTTTACGACTACGACCTCGCCTGGTATGGCGTGTTGATCGCGTGGTATTGCCGGCATGCGCTGGCCGAAGGCTGGCGGCGCGGCGAACGCGAATGGCTGGTGGTCCTGTGGATCGCGCCGCTTGCCGGCATGCTGATCGTCGCCATGGGGCCGTTCCAGTTCATGCCGTTGATCTCGCTCACCACGCTCGCGATGCTGGTCGGGCGCATCGCGGTCGAACGGCGCGCGGCGCCGGTCTTGCAAGCTTACGTGGACGAATGAGGGACGAGTAACGGCTCATCCGCACGAGGCGTCAAATCAGAATTACGGGGAGGTCATGATGTCTGAACATAACAATATTCCATTGATTTCACTGGTGGTGCCGTTCTACAACGAAGGCGAGGCAGTCGGCCATTTCTTTAGCGAGATCGTTCCGGTGCTCGAAGGCATCGAATCGACGCGCTTCGAAATCGTCTGCATCAACGACGGCAGCAACGACGGCACGCTCGACAAACTCATCGCCGCCAGCGTGCGCGACCCGCGCATACGCGTGATCGACCTCACGCGCAACTTCGGCAAGGAGGCCGCGTTGACGGCCGGCATCGACGAAGCGTGGGGCGACGCGGTGATTCCCATCGACGCGGATTTGCAGGACCCGCCGAGCCTGATTCCGGTGATGATCGAACACTGGCGCGCAGGCGCGGAAGTGGTGGCCGCCAAGCGGGCCAACCGCGCATGCGATACGTTCGCGAAGCGCACCGCCGCCTCGATCTACTATCGCGTTCACAATGCGCTTTCCGAAGTGAAGCTGCCGGAAAACGTCGGCGATTTCCGCTTGATGGACCGTCAGGTGGTCAACGCGCTGCGCAATTTGCCGGAGCGGCGGCGCTTCATGAAGGGGCTCTTCGCATGGGTCGGCTATCGCACCGTGATCGTCGAGTATCAACGCGAACCGCGCAGCGCGGGCCGTTCGAAATTCTCCGGATGGCGCTTGTGGAATTTCGCGCTCGAAGGCATCACGAGTTTCAGCACCGTGCCGCTGCGCAGTTGGACCTATATCGGTCTCGCGATCGCGACCGTGGCTTTCGTGTACGGCGGGTTCATCATCGGCCGCACGCTGTGGCTCGGCAATCCCGTGCCGGGTTATGCGTCATTGCTTTCCGTGATGTTGTTCATGGGCGGCATCGAGTTGATCGGCATCGGCGTGGTCGGCGAATACATTGGCCGCATCTACTACGAGACGAAGGGGCGGCCGGTCTATCTCGTGCGCCGCCGCTATCAGGAGAACAGCAAGATCAGCACGCTGCCGGTCGGGCGCAACGGTTCGCGCGCGTCGAACATGGTACGGATCGACGCGGCACGCAAGCGCGTGCGGTTCGCGAGCCGCTGAACGGAGGCGCGAATCATGTCCCCCGACGCTTATCTTCAGATGGCCGAGACCGAGTCCGAACATTGGTGGTTTCGCGGCCGGCGCGACGTGTTGCGTTCGGTGTTGCGCCGCCTCGCGTTGCCGTCGCGTGCGCGCGTGCTCGAAGTGGGTTCGGGCACCGGCGGCAACCTCGACATGCTGGCCGGATTCGGCAGCGTGAGCGGAATGGAAATGGACGAAACGGCGCGCAGGCTGACCGCACAAAGCACCGGCGCGCGTTTCGACATCCGTGCCGGGCGATGCCCCGACGATCTGCCGTTCCACGGCGAACGCTTCGATCTGATCTGCTTTTTCGATTGCCTCGAACACATCGCCGACGACGTCGCTTCGCTCGAACGCATGCGGGACGTGCTGGCCGTGGGCGGAAAGGTCGTGGTGACGGTGCCGGCCTATCAATGGCTATGGAGCGCGCACGACGTGCATCTCCATCACCATCGACGCTACAGCCGGGCGACGCTGGCGGCGTGCGCCGCAAAAGCGGGGTATCGCATCGAGCGCATCACGTACTTCAACACGCTGCTGCTTCCGCTCGCGATTACCGTGCGTTTTGTCGATCGCCTGTTCAGACGCGGCGAGTCGAGCGGGGACGCCGTGCCGTCGAGTGCGCTGAACACGCTGCTTTACCGGATCTTCAGCGCCGAGCGTCACTGGGTTTCACGCGGCGCATTGCCGTGCGGCGTGTCGCTGCTCGCCGTGCTGAGCGCGAAGTGACGCACAGGGTGAAGCACCCATGACGAAGCGCACGGAGTTGATACGGCTGATGCGCTTCGGCGTATGCGGACTCTCGGCGACAGGCCTGCATATCGCGATTGCCGTGGTGTTGATCTCGCGCGCCGGTGTCTCGCCGACGCTCGCCAACACAGTGGCGTTCGCCTGCGCGACCTGTTGGTCGTATCTGGTGAATACGCTGTGGAGCTTTTCGTCGTCGCTTCGCGTGCGCAACGTTTGGCGATTCATCGCCGTGTCGCTCGGCGGTGCGGCTTTGACCGGCCTTGTATCGACGCTCGCGCAAGTTGCGGGAGCGGGGCCGTGGATCGGGATTGCTCTCGTGGTTTGCGCGGTCACGCCGCTTTCCTTTCTCACGCACCGTCGCTGGACGTATCGCTAGCGCGCGGCGGCGCGCGCTTATCTCGTTGGTCTTCAGCGCCGGCTTCGCGCGGCGGGCATGCGGGATGCTCGCCTGCCAGCCAGGTGGAGGCGAGGCGCGGCCCCGGAGCGATCGTATCCGTCATGATCCGGACGAGCGGTGCGCGGGGGTGCCAGGCGGCTCGCCCTTTCCACCGCTAGACAGTGAGCCGCGCCATGACTTCGAGACCGCTGCAATTCGCGCACAAGCCAGGAGGCACACGCAATTTGCGGGGCGTCGCCCTAACGGCGCTCAAACGCTTTTCATCGGACCGCTGCACGACACTCGCCGCGAGCATCGGCTTCTATTCGGCTTTCTCGCTCGCGCCGACGCTGCTCATCGTGCTGACGGTGGCCGGCTGGTTTTTCGGCGAGTCGGCCGCAAGCGGCAGGCTGTTCGCACAAGTGCGCGACGTCATGGGCAAGGACGCGGCAATGGCGATGCAAACCATTGTCGAACATGCTCATCGCGCGAGCGGCGGCGGTCTCGCCGCGCTCGTGTCGACGGGGCTGCTGATCGTCGGCGCGTCGGCCACCTTCAGTTCGCTGAACACCGCATTGGATGTCGTTTTCTCAGCGCGACAGCGTTCGGGCATGGCGGGGCTCGCGCTGCTCGTGCGGGCGCGGCTCATCTCAGTGGGCCTGGTGCTCGGCGTCGGCTTCCTGCTGGTCGTCTCGCTCGTGCTCGATGCGGCGATCGCTTATGTCGGACATCGGATACTCGGTGACTCGCCGCTGGCCGTCGCGGCGCAGATCGCGCAGACCGTGTTCGGCTTGCTCGTGCTATGGGCCGCCTTCGCCGCGCTATTGCGCTGGCTTCCGGATACGCACGTGCGGTGGACTCAGGCATTGAGCGGCGCGGCGGTATCGGCGGTTCTCTTCACCGTGGGACGGCGGCTCTTCGGCATCTATCTGGCTTATGCGGGCACGGCGAACTCATTCGGCGCGGCGGGCTCGCTTGCGGTCTTGATGATGTGGCTTTACTTTTCGGCGGCCGTATTCCTGCTCGGCGCGGAGATAGCCGCCGCGATGGGCGAGCGCCGCGACCCTCGCGACGATCGACAGAATGCGAAAAAACCTCCCGGCAAGGTAACGGGCAGCGCTCACGGGTGACGGCCGGGCGCGCCGTCGCTCGCGCTGCATGGCGTCGGGCGGGAAACCCGGCATCGGCTAAACGTTGCTTGCATGACAGGCGATAGATCACGGCGTAACACGAATGAAACCCGCGATGCTCTGGCTACCATTGATCCTCTTAAGACCGACGCAGATAACGGTGGGTCTGATCTACGTCGCCGTCAAGATCGACATCATGCGGCGGATGGAGGACGGCGCGCGCAAGCGCTTCATGGAAAAGCACGCGATCAAGTGCGCGCGCGCCGCGGACGGCTCCTTGCATATCGTCGATCATCATCATTGGGCGCGGGCCTGGCATGACTGCGGCATCGAGAAGGTTCCCGTCGAGATCGTGGCGCACTTGCCCACGGATTGCTCAAACGGCATCTGGACCGCGCTCGCTGAAAGAAGCTGGCTGCATCCCTATGACGAATTCGGGCGGCGTCGCGACGCCAGCGATCTTCCCGTCACGGTCGGACTGATGCGCGACGATCCGTATCAAAGTCTTGCGGCGTTGACGAGGCGCGCCGGCGCCTATCGCAAAGCTCACGCGACGTGCAGCAGCTTCATCTGGACGGACTTCATCCGCGGCGCCGTGCAACTGGAAGGAAGCGACACCGTTGCTTTCACGAGCGCGCTTCTGGCCTCGATAAAAGCCGCGCGCAGCGACGCGGCGCGAGCGCTGCCGGGGTTCATCGGCAATCGCGATCAGTAGGGCTTCATTGCGCGCTACCGCTTAACCCGCGCCTAACCCGCGCTCAACCGTTTTCATCGACCCATTCGATTGCCCAGCGCCGCGCGTATTCCATCGCATCGCGTTCCGAAGGAAACTGCCCCAGGTCGCCTGACCATTTCTGCTCGACCAGTTGCGTGCCGTCGGCGGAGCGGCGCAACAGTTTCGCGCGTGCGAAGTAGTGGCCGCCTTCGCTCAACGGCGTGGCGTCGATATGAAAATCCTTGTAGTCGAATTCCATTATTTCCCCGCCGTGCTGTTGCGATACGTGTTGGCGCAGCAAACGTTGCGCCCGTCACGGCTCTTCACCGCTGACGCGTATCTTTTTCCACCGACTCGCGGCATCCGCGCTTCGCTCGGGGCATCGCACCGCCCGCGTCGCTGGCACACGCCATGCGCGGTTGCCGGCATGGGTGGCCTTCAGCAAGGAATCGGAATGCGAGTCGCACAGGTTTCTCCGTTGTACGAGCGCGTGCCGCCGCTGGCCTATGGCGGAACCGAGCGCGTGGTCGGCTGGCTGACCGACGGCCTCGTCGAACGCGGCCACGACGTGACGCTGTTCGCCAGCGGCGACTCGTCCACCGCTGCGCACCTCGTGCCCGGCAGCGCGTGCGCCGTGCGGTTGATCGAGAACAGCGCCGACGCGCAGGCGTTTCACTTCGCGATGCTGGAAGAGGTCGTGCGGCGCTCCGCCGAGTTCGACATCGTGCATTTCCACACCGATTACCTCGGCTTCCCGTTCGCGCGCCGGCTGGTTTGCCCGAGCGTGACGACCTTGCACTGGCGCATGGACGTGCCCGGCCTGGCCGACCTGTACCGCCAATTCGCCGACATACCGCTGGTCTCCATCTCGAACGCGCAGCGCGCGCCGGTGCCGTGGGCGAACTGGCGCGCGACCATCGGTCATGGCTTGCCCGAGCGGCTGTATCGCTTTCGCGCCGAAGCGGGCGGCCATGTTGCATTCCTCGGCCGTATCGCGCCGGCCAAGCGGCCCGACCTGGCGATCGAGATTGCCGCGCGCGCCGGTGTGCCGATCGAGATCGCCGCGAAAATCGACAACGGCGACCGCGACTACTACGAGAAGCGCATCGCACGCCTGTTCGACATGCCGCACGTGCGCTTTCGCGGCGAACTCGACGACGCGGGCAAGAGCGACTTGCTCGGCGGCGCGCGCGCGTTGCTGTTCCCGATCGATTGGCCCGAGCCGTTCGGTCTTGTGATGATCGAGGCGCTGGCATGCGGCACGCCGGTGATCGCGTTCGGCAACGGCTCGGTGACGGAAATCATCGAGGACGGCGTGACCGGCTTCATCGTCGATTCGGTCGAAGAAGCCGTCGCGGCGGTGAAGCGTGTCGGCATGTTGAGCCGCGTCCGTTGCCGCGAGGAATTCGAGCGGCGCTTCACGGTTCAGCGAATGGTCGACGCATACCTCGGCGTCTATGAAGAACTCCGCAACGCGCGCAGAGCCGGCGAGTCTCGCGGTACGCGCGAGGCGGACATGCCCGCGCCGATGCAAGCCGCTGCTGCGCCTAAGTAAGTCGAATGAGTGAGTCGAATGAGTGAACCGAATGAGTCAATCGAAGGAGGAAAGAGGATGCGATTTTTCGCCGTTGCGACCGACTACGACAACACGCTCGCTTCCAACGGCCGCGTCGGCGACGCGGCCTGGGCCGCGCTCGACCGGCTGCGCGCCTCGGGGCGGCAAGCCATTCTCGTCAGCGGACGGGAACTGGATGATCTTCTGAATATCTGTCCGCGGCTCGACGTGTTCTCGCGCGTCGTCGCGGAAAACGGCGGCGTACTGTACGACCCGTCGAGCGGCGAACGCCGCCTGCTCGCGCCCGCGCCGCCTCCGCGCTTCGCGGAAGAATTGCGCAAGCGCGGCCTGCGCGATTTCAGCGTCAGCGAAACGCTCGTTGCGATGATGCGGCCCAACGAACAAACCGCGCTCGCGGCCATTCGCGATCTCGGCCTCGAATTGCAGATCGTTTTCAACGGCGACGCGGTGATGATCGTCGCGCCGGGCGTCTCGAAGGCGAGCGGATTGCAAGCGGCGTTGAACGATCTCGCGCTGTCGCCGTTCAACGTGGTCGCGATCGGCGATGCCGAGAACGACCATGCATTACTCGCTGCATGCGGTTTTCCGGTGGCCGTGGCGAACGCCTTGCCGGCCCTGAAGGAACACGCGGTCTGGGTCACGCGCCAGGCGGCCGGCGCGGGTGTCGCCGAGTTGGTCGACGCGCTCGTCGCCGACGATCTGCGCAGCCATGCGAGCCCCGCGATGCGCAATCAGGTGACGCTCGGCCGGCGCCGCGACGCGCCCGACGAAGCGCCGCTCGGCTTCCCGGCGCACGGCACGATGGCGTTGCTGGTGGGCGAGTCGGGCTGCGGCAAGTCCACCGCGACCGCCGGCTTGCTCGAACGGTTGACCGCCGCCGGCTGCCAGTTGTGCATCATCGATCCCGAGGGCGACTACGGCGGCGACGACAGCATCATCGCCGTGGGCGACGCGCACACCGCGCCGCCGCTCGACGAGGTATTGCAACTCTTGCGGCGGCCCAGCGTGCCGGTTGTCGCGGCCAACTTGCTGCGGGTGCCGCTGGATGAGCGGCCGGGCTTTTGCGCGGCCTTGCTGCTGCACATCCAGCAATTGCGTCTGCAAACCGGCCGCCCGCATTGGCTGGTGTTCGAGGAAGCGCATCATCTGTTTCCCGCGGATTGGGCGGGCGTCGCGCAGACGATTCCCGAGGCGCTCGAAACCGCGCTCGCGATCACGGTGTCGCCCGATCAGGTGTCGCCCGCGTTCCTGCGCCAGGTGAACACGGTGCTCGCGATGGGGCGCGACGCTCGCGCCGCATTGGCGCAATTCGCGGCGGCGGTCGGCCGTCCCGCGCCGACATCCGCGGCGTTGCCGTCCAAACCCGGCGAAGCGTTGTTGTGGCGCATCGACGACGAGGCGCAGCCGCCTTGCGTCGTTCTGCTCGAACCGGGCAACGAGCATCGCCGCAGACATCGCCGCAAGTATGCCGAGGGGATGCTGATTCCCGAGCGCAGCTTTTACTTTCGCGGCCCGCAAGGCGCGCTGAATCTGCGTGCGCACAATCTGATTCTGTTCCTCGAGATCGCCGAGGGCGTCGACCCGGCGACGTGGCAATTCCATCTGGAGCGCGGCGATTATTCCCGCTGGTTCGAGAACGAAATCGGCGATGCCGAATTGGCGCAGGAGGCGCGGCAGATCGAACGGGATCGTCACCTCAGCCCGGCGGAGAGCCTCGACTTGATTCGAGCCGCCGTGCAGGCGCGCTATACGCAGCCGGAAAATCCGTCGCTGCCGGCCATACTGTCCAGTTCGACGCAAACGGGACAGGCGGCGGGCGAAAATACACAAACGCGCCGTTAGATTTCAGCGCTCAGCCGCAAGCGCATCGCCATGCGGGGAATGGATTTTGCAGCGCCTCGGCAATCTCATTGCCGGAGCCAGCCGATGACCAGTGAATCGAAGAAACCGCTCGAACAACGGCGCCGCCTCGGCGGATGGCTGCCCGATAAGGAAGCCGAACTCGTCGCGTTCAGGAAGGAACTCGCGCGGCGGGCGCGGCAACGCGCGGCCAGCGCGCCGCGCACCCACGTGGTTGATGAACTGCGTGCGTTGATCGAAGGCGACACGGTGCTGCGAATGAATCTGAGCCGGGCGATCGACCAGGCGCAGTCGGCCGGCTACGAACTCGGCTATTCGACGATCGGCGAGCTGATCGACATCATCGACTACGTGACGACGTATGCGCCGCCCTTCAGCGAGTCGAGCCTGATTCACTGTCCGCTCAACGCGCTGCTCGACTGGCCGATGTGCATGCCCTCGGGGTATGCCGTGTTTCGCGACCCGGCGTTCAACGCGCGACTCAAGCGCGTTCTCAACGTGTGGTGCGGTTTCCTGAGCGGGCCGCATTCGAGAATGCACCTGAACGACTCGCCGGATGGATGGTTCTGCGAGGAGGCGCAACGGCGGCTGGGGATCTCGCAGTTCCTGTGCGATCCGCACGAACCGCATTGGGGCTTTGCCTCATGGAACAGCTTTTTTACCCGCCAGTTCAAGCCCGGCGCGCGCCCGCTCGCCGAAGCGGCGGATAGCAAGATCATCGTGAGCGCCTGCGAGGCATCGCCGTATGAAGTGCGGCACGGCATCAGGTTCGAGGACAGTTTCTGGCTGAAGTCGCAGCCGTACTCGGTCAGGGAAATTCTCGAACGCAGCCCGCGCGAGCTCGCCGAGCGCTTCGTCGGCGGCTCGATCTATCAGGCTTTCCTCAGCGCATTCAACTATCACCGTTGGCATGCGCCCGTTGCCGGAACGATTCGTGAAGCGTACCAGGTGGATGGGACCTACTATTCGGACGCGGAGTCGGAAGGCGAAGACCCCGGCGGGCTGAACGATTCGCAGGGCTACACCACGGCGGTCGCCGCGCGCGCCGTGATCGTGATCGACTGCGACGATCCGGCGATCGGGCAGGTGGCCTGCGTTTTCGTCGGCATGGCCGAGGTGTCGTCGTGCATGATCGACGTGTTCCCAGGCCAGCACGTGAGCAAGGGCGAGGAACTGGGCTTCTTCCAGTATGGCGGCTCGACCTACTGCCTGATATTCGAACCGGACGTGATCCGCGGCTTCGTCGTGCAACCGCCTTTCGACAACGCGCAGCCGATCCGGGTCAACGCGCATCTCGCGACAGCGCGATAGCGCGATAGCACCGCGGCAGCGCTGCGAAAGCGCGTGGCCGGAGAGGCGCGCTCAATCGATTTCGGCCGCCGTCTGCGCGATGCTGCGCACGGCGCTCACTGCCGACTCCAGCCGCTGCAGGCTCGCGCGCAGCGGCGCGGTGCTGCCGTGGCCGTGCTTCTCGCTGTGAGCGAGCGCTTCGCGCAGCAGAACCACGCGTTCCTGCAAGCGGCGTATCGACGCCCACAGCGCGTCTTCCGTGCCGTCTTTCTGCGCATGAGCCAGCGAGAGTTCGGAGAAGGCGTGGCCCGTATGGCACCGGAAGCGCAGCGGCTCGCCATCGTCGAGCCGCCACAGGATGCCGCCGCATTCCGGACAGGTGAGCGCGCTGCGTTTGCCGATCGCATCGAGATCGGCGGGCTCGGAGCGCAGGCCCAGCGCGATGCGGCTTTCCAGCGCGGCTTTGTCGGTCGAGTGTTCCATCGTCGGGTTCTCGGGTGCGGGGGCCTTCACCGCGGCAACGATCGCATCGCCGAGCCTGTCGATCGGCGCGATGACGTCGACGCGGGTGGCCCGCAATGCGCTGCGCGGCATCGACGGGGCGACGCAGTCGGCCGGGTCCTGAACCATCGCGACGCCGCCGGCGGCCGTGATCGCGCGCAAGCCGGCTGCGCCGTCGTCCAGATCGCCGGTGAGCACGACGCCGATCGCGCGCGAGCGGTATTCGACGGCGGCCGAGCGGAACAGCGGGTCGATCGCCGGCCGGGCGAAGTTTTCCTTGGGGCCGTGCGAGAGCCGCACGCGGGTCTGATGAATCAGCATATGACGGTCGGGCGGCGCGACGTAGACCGTCGACGGCAGCACCGCCTCGCCATCCCGCGTATCGGCGACGCGCAACGCGGTCTCCCTCTGCAACAGTTGAGGCAGCACGCTGTCCCAACTGCCGATGTGCATCACGATCAGCACGGCCGCGTCCATGTCGGGCGGCAAGGATCCCACCAGCGTTTTCAGTGCCGCGAGACCTCCAACGGAGGCTCCAACGACGACGACTCTTTTTGCAGTCATGTCGGCCTTATGTTCGTCACCTTTGAACCGATGACTCGCAATTTTCGATCCGCCAGGTATGAACGCCGTCGGCAAGGCCTGGCAGCGCCTGAAAGCGGGAGACGCAGCCCGCCGCGGCACGCGCCGGCCATGCGCGCAGACGGCTGCGGCTTGCCGGCACTTTGCAAACCTTACCCGCTTGCAGTGAAGAGGCGCTGGAGCGGCCCATGGCCGATCGACGGGCCGCTTTCGGGCCATCTCGGCTTCGCGGCACAAGCGTTGCTCCACGGCGGATGAAGCGACCGTAATGTGGAGATGCGCATGGCACACCGGGACCCGTCCCGCACGCAAGACGGCGCGCCGCCCATCGACGCCGCGAACGGACCCTCCGTGAATGGGCCCGCGACGCACGACAGCCCGCGCGCGAACGAAGACCCGTCTGTCGGGCCGGCCGTCCCCGGCGAAGCCGGCGAAGCCGGTGGAACGATGCATCTGACGCATCGGGGCGTCGACGTGACGGTGAGCGCGCGGCAGAACCCGCAGGGCGCATGGGTGGACGTGATCGTCGCGTCGCAAGCGGGCAAGCCGTTCGCGTTGCCCGACGCGCAGCCCATCACGCCTGAATGGCTGACGCGCGAGGAAGCGTTGCGCGCGGGTGTCGAACGCGCCTGTTTCCTGATAGACCGATGCCTGCGCGACAGCGGCCCGGACCGTGACGTGCTCGATTGGGAGGCCAGGCAATGACTCTTCTCGCCAGCATCATGCGCCGCGCGCTCGTGTCGGGCAGCGCGGCGGGCAGTGCCGCCGCCGTCGCCGCCGCGGCGCGCGCGCCCGCGGAAGGCAGCACGCCTTACGCGCCGATCAACGCGGTGACGCACAGCTTGTGGCCGCGGCGGGCCTTCAGCGAGACCGGGCCGAGCGCGCGTTTCACGTTGACCGGCCTCGCGATTCACCAGGCCGCGGCGGTGTTCTGGGGCCTGCTGTTCGAAGCCCTGCTGGCGCGCCGGCAAAACACGCACGGCGCGCGTCCCGGCGCCGCGGCGATCGCGGCGGCGGCCGGCACCACGGCGGCAGTGGCTTACGTGGTCGACTATCACGCGGTGCCGAAGCGGCTCACGCCCGGTTTCGAGGCGCACCTGTCAGGGCGTTCGATGTTTTTGATCTACGCCGCGCTTGCGGTCGGTTTCGCGGCGGCCGCGCTTCGCCGCAAAGAATAAACAGCGTCCGCGGCAAAGCGGAACGCCCACCCTTCCCGCGCCGGCGCATGTTGCGATGCTTGCGGGTTCGCATCAAGGAGACCGTCATGGAGTTCAAGTACAAGTCCTGCACGATTCACGCGACCGCGAGCCTCGACGGCGACGCGATCGTCGCCAATGCGCGAATCTATATGCCGTCAGCGGACGATTGCCCGGCCGACGATACCCATGAGATGGAGTTCCACCGCGATTTCCTCGATGAACACGAGGCGATCGAATTCGCGCACGAGCGCGCCGTCGCGTGGCTCGACGAACATTGGGACGCGGAGCTGGACCGTCCGGTTGGCGCATAGCGAAGCGCGCTAGTTGCATAGCCGATAGGCGCCCATGTCCAGATGGAAATGCGCGCGGTGCAACGCGTCGTAGTCGGGACCGAGCACGGCATTGAACACGCTGCAAGCGCCGTCGTGCGCAAGCTTGACGAACGCGCCCGCGCGCGTGTCGCTCGCCCAGTCGCGGGCGACCGTGATCCGCGTGCCGTCGGTCAGCACGAAGCCCTCGATATCGATCGCATTGGCGAACGCATGCTGGCTGAGCGAGCCTTGCGCGGCACGGGCGACGTTCCTGCACGCGTAACTGCCCACGTGCAGAATCTGCCGCACGTCCTCGCCATACACCGCGCGCGCGGCCGGCTGCAAGTAGTGGCGGTCGTACATCGCAAGGCCGAGTGCGAGCGGGCAGGTGGCGAGAAAACGGCTGTTCACCCGCGCTTCGTCGAGGCGCTCGACGCGCAGCGCGTCATGCAGCGCGCAACCTTCGGGCGTGGCCTGATCGGCGACCGGCGCATACGTCAGATGCGAGGTGTTCAACGCGGCGCGGCAGGCCTGCGGATCGCGCGTCGCGCGCCACAGCTTCCACGAAGTCAGCGGGCCTGGCGGCGCCTGAACGTTCAACGGTGCAAACGGATTCCAGCGCTCGGGGATCGATACGCGCTGAGTGGCGACGAGCCACGCTCCCACGAGCGCGGCGCCGGTCAATGCCAGCAGGAATGCCACCAGGAATGCCACCAGGACAAGGCGCAGCACGCTACGCGGCATGCGCTCGCAGCGACGCGGCGGCGCTCACAGCGCGCGGCACGCTTCCGCGCACGCACGGCAGGCGTCGCTGCATGCCTGGCAATGCGCCGGAGGATGACGGCCGCATTCGTCCGCGCAGGCATCGCAGATTCGCGCGCACAGGTCGCAGAAATCACGCATGAATTCGGTGTCGCGGGCGAGCGCCGCCGACGTGAACCGGCACAGCGACGCGCAGTCCCGATCCAGCCGGATGCACTTTTCCATCTCGGGCAGCGCGCCTTCGGCGATGCACGCCGAAGCGCAGTTCTCGCACGCCCTGGCGCACTTGTCGAGTGCTTCGATGCAGCGGTCGGCGTCGTTCATGGTCGACTCTCCTAGGGATTGGCGGCGCGGGGGCCGCGAGCGTTGTAAGTACTTCCCGGGCGGTTGAATATTTGACCGCGCTTTGACCGCGCTTTGAAATCACGGACGCGCGATCGATGTGGCGTATCGACCCACGCGGCCGATTCCTCGCCGGATGCCCGTTGCAGGCAAGCAGCATCGACTGTTCCCACGCGGCGCATCCCGCGCATTTGGCACGCGCATTGCTCGTCAACAGGCGTGACATGTCGAGCGATCGAGCGTGCCTCGGGCGCCCGACGAACAGGTGCCGGCCGGCATCGTGAAGCGCGCAGTTTGACGAACTCAACTGGAGGTCATCATGCCGTTAAAGAGAGGAACTTCAAGAGAGACCGTCTCGCACAACGTCAAGACGGAAACCAAGCATGGCAAGTCGCAAAAGCAGGCGGTCGCCATTGCGTTGAATCAGGCGCGCAAGTCGGGCGCGAAGATCCCGAAGAAGAGCGGCAAGTGAGTGCCGCCGCTCGCGCGTCATCCTCAACACGGGAGTCGTTATGAGCAATACCAAGCAGTCCAACACCCAGCCGGCCAACCCGAAGGAGCCGGCCAAGGAAAAGGCCCAGCAGCAACAGAACCAGCAGAAAGCGCCGCAGCACCAAGGCGGCCAGCGGCAGCCTTGAGTCCAACGGGGAAATGAGCGGTGCGCCGTAGCGGGCGCACCATGAGTCGCGCGCGGCGCTTGAACGGCCGCGCGTTTTTTATTGGTACTTTCCCCAGCGCCGCCGGGCTCATCGCCCCGCCAGGCCGAGGCACGCGCCGCACGATCCCCGCTCCCGCCTGGCGGGCCACGCGTCATTCGTTCGTCATAACGTGACGTCATGGACCCTCAAACAATTCCGGCGTTGTCGCGGCAAATTAGACTCACTATATTTTGATCAAACGCGCGGTATAAAGGCCTGCTCCTCTTTGCGTTTCCCGCATCGCCACTGTTTTTGCCGCCGGCGCGAGGCGCCGACGAAAGCCGCATTACATAGACGATATTTTTTGCTCACCCGTTCGCTCACCCGTATCGAGGACAAAGTCGTGATCAAGAAGCCAACGTTGCGCCCGCTTGTCGCTGTTCTGATCCTTGGCGTCGCGAGTCTCGCGACTGTGTGTCCGACGCCCGCGTTCGCCGCGGGAAAAATCACGTTCGTCTCGCAAGGCGGCACGTATCAGGAAGCGCAGACCAAGGCGATTCTCGACCCGGCGGCGAAGCTGCTGAACATCACCGTCAACCAGGACAGCATTCCCGACGCGTGGCCGCAAATCAAGGCGCAGGCCGCCACCGGCAAGCCGATCTGGGACGTGGTGGATACGCCGACGTCCAACTGTCTGCGCGGCGGCCGCGAGGGTCTGCTGGAAAAGCTCGATTTCTCGAAGATCCCGAACGGCGCCGCGATGCCGGAGAAATACCGCACGCCGTACTCGGTCGCCTATGAGTTCTATTCGACGGTCATCGGCTACAACAAGAAGACGTTGAAGAAGGTGCCGCAAAGCTGGGCCGATTTCTGGAACGTGAAGGCGTTTCCCGGCTCGCGCGCGCTGCGCAACGATCCGCAGACGGTGCTCGAAGCCGCGCTGCTCGCCGACGGCGTGCCGCGCGACAAGCTCTATCCGCTCGACGTCGATCGCGCGTTCAGGAAGCTTCAGCAGATCAAGCCGGACGTGACCGTGTGGTGGACCTCGGGCGGGCAGTCCGCGCAATTGCTGCACGACGGCGAAGTGGACATGACGATGATCTGGAACGGCCGCGCGAGCGCCGTGCGCAAGGACAATCCCGATGTCGACTTCACCTTCAACGACGGCATTCTCCAGAACACGCAGTTGTGCGTGCTGAAGAACGCGCCGAATCTCGCCGACGCGATCAGGTTCGTCAACGCCGCCGTCTCGCCGGAATTGCAGGCGAATCTGCCGCGTTATATCGACTACGGTCCGGGCAATCCGGCCGCCTTCAAAACGGGCAAGATCGACGCGAAGCGCGCGAGCGAACTGCCGAGTTCGCCGGAGAACGCGGCAAAGCAGGCGCTCATGTCGGAAGATTGGTGGGCCTCGGATGCGGGCATCCAGGCGAAGGCGCGCTGGCTCAAGTTCATGCAGTAAGGCGGGTCTAACGCATTGACCGGCGCGGGCCGCTGAACCCAGCGGCTCGCGCGCAAGGTCGTTTCCTGTCGCAGCTTCCATCGCCCGCGTATTCATCGAACGTGATCGACTATCTGATTCTCGGCGGCGGCTCGGCCGGCTGCGTGCTGGCCGCGCGCCTTTCCGAAGACCCCGGCAAGACGGTTTGCCTCATCGAGGCGGGCCGCAATATCTCGCGTACGGACATGCCCGCGGCGGTGCGCAGCCGCTATCCGGGCCGCGCTTATCTCGACACGGCGAACATCTGGCAACGCCTGAAGGCGCGCATGAGCGCGTCGGCGACGACACGCCGCTACGAACAGGCGCGTTTGCTCGGCGGCGGCTCGGCGATCAATGCGCTCATGGCCAATCGCGGCGCGCCCGCCGACTACGACGAATGGCACGCGCTCGGCGCGCACGGCTGGACCTGGAGCGCGTGCCTGCCGTATTTCCGCAAGCTCGAACACGATTGCGACTTCGGCGGCGAACTGCATGGCGCAAGCGGTCCGCTGCGCATTCAACGCGCGAAGTGGGCACGCATCTCGCCCTTCGTGCGCGCGGTGCTCGCCACGCTCGACGCACGCGGCCACGTGCGGCGCGACGATCAGAACGGGGCGTGGGAGGACGGCACGTTCATCGGGGCGATCGCGGTGAGCGAGGCGGGCGAGCGCATTCCGACTTCGGTCTGTTATCTCGACGACGCCGTGCGGGCGCGGCCCAATCTCACGATCCGCACGGGCAGGGTGGTCGAGCGCGTGCTGTTCGACGGCAAGCGCGCGGTGGGTGCGCGCATCGTCGGCGGCGAAGCGAACGACGGCGCGGCCGAGGATGTGCTGGCCGCGCAGGTGATCGTCTGCGCGGGCGCGATTCACAGTCCCGCGCTCCTGATGCGAAGCGGCATCGGACCCGCCGCCGATCTCGCGGCGCTCGGCATCGAAGTGCGCGCGGATCGGCCGGGCGTCGGCGGCAATCTGATGGAGCATCCGTCGATCGCGGTCTCCGCCGTGTTGCCGCGCGCGGCCCGCACGCCGTTTCCCGATGAACATCACGAGCAGGCCATCGTGCGCTTTTCGTCAGGCGTGCGCGATACGGTGCCCGGCGACATGCACGGCGCGATCCTCTCGCGTTCGGGCTGGCATTCGGTCGGTTATCGGCTCGGCACGATCTTCTTCTGGGTGAACAAGTCGTACTCGCGTGGGCGCGTCATGCTCACGTCGGCGGACCCGCATGCCGAGCCCGTCGTCGACTTCAACATGCTGTCCGATCCACGCGATCTCGAACGGCTGAAGCTCGCGCTGCGCTTCGGCGCAAGCACGCTGGCCGATCCGATGATGGCGCAACATCGCGCCACGCTGTTGCCTTCGAGCTATTCGCCGCGCGTCGCGAGCGTGGCCGTGCCGGGTGCATGGAACGCGTTGCAGCGCGGCACGCTGAGCGCGCTGCTGGATATCGCCGGTCCGCTGCGCGGGTGGCTCGTGCGGCGCGTGGTCACCCAAGGCGTGACGCTCGACGATCTGCTCGCCGACGATCAAGCTCTCACGCGTTTCGTCACGCGTTCGGTGGGCGGCACGTGGCATCCGTCGGGAACCTGCCGGATGGGCGCCGCCGACGATCCGCTCGCCGTGTGCGATGCGCGCGGCGCGGTGTACGGCGTCGATGGGCTCTATGTGTGCGATGCGTCGCTGATGCCGTCGATACCTTGCGCCAACACGAATGTGCCGACCATCATGATCGCGGAGCGCATCGCGGACAGGCTGCGAGGGCGCTGATCGCCTCGCGCGCCTTCGCTTAAGTTGCCATCAATCGCCAAACCCCACGATTCCCTTCACTTCGAGAAACGCCTCCAGGCCCCACTCGGCGTATTCGCGCCCATTGCCCGACTGCTTGTATCCGCCGAAAGGCGAGCCCGCATCCCACGACGGATAGTTCAGGTATACGCTTCCCGCGCGCAACCTGAACGCCACGCGCCGCGCGCGTTCCAGGTCGGCGGATTGAACATAGGCCGCGAGGCCGAAAGGGCTGTCGTTGGCCATGGCAATCGCCTCTTCTTCGTCGCGATACGGCATGATCGCGAGCACCGGTCCGAAGATTTCCTCGCGCGCGATCGTCATCGAGGGGCGCACGTTCGCGAACACGGTCGGCTGGACGTAATAGCCGCGTTCGAGACCCGGCGGACGGCCGAGGCCACCCGCCACGACGCGCGCGCCTTCCTTGATGCCGGCCGCGATCAGCCGCTCCACGCGCTCGAACTGCACGCTGCTGACCACCGGCCCCATGGTCGTGCGTTCGTGATCGGCGGGGCCGACGCACTGCGCCTTAGCCGCGCGCCGTGCGATCTGCGCCGCTTCGTCGTGACGCGCCGCGGGCACGAGCATGCGCGTCGGCGCGTTGCACGACTGACCGCTGTTGCCGAAGCACGCGTTGACGCCCGCGGTCACGGCCGCTTCGAAATCCACGTCGTCCAGCAGGATGTTGGCCGACTTGCCGCCGAGTTCCTGGTGCACGCGCTTGACGGTCGGCGCGGCGAGCTTCGCGATCTCGATGCCCGCGCGCGTCGAGCCGGTGAACGACACCATGTCCACGTCGGGATGCGCGGCAAGCGCCGCGCCGACGCTCGGCCCGTCGCCGTTGACGAGATTGAAGACGCCGGGCGGCACGCCCGCGGCGTCCAGGATCTCCGCGAACAGCAGCGCGTTCAACGGCGTGACTTCGCTCGGCTTGAGCACCATCGTGCAGCCGGCCGCGATCGCGGGCGCGGCCTTGCAGACGATCTGATTGATCGGCCAGTTCCACGGCGTGATGAGCGCGACCACGCCCACCGGCTCGTGATTGATGAGCGTGGTGCCTTTCTTGCGCTGCCAGGCGAAGCTCTCGCAGGTGCGGATCAGTTCTTCCAGATGCCGCCGGCCGATCCCCGCCTGCCACGCATGCGCCATCGCGCGCGGTGCGCCCAACTCGCGCGAAATCGTCTCGCCCATTTCGTCGTGGCGTTCGAGAAACACGTCGAGAATGCGGCGGATCAGCGCGAGGCGTTCGGCGGGCGTGGTTTGCGAGAACGAGGTGAACGCATGTTTGGCCGCCGCCACCGCGCGATCGATGTCGGCGGGCGTGCCCATCGCCACTTCGGCAATCGCTTCCTCGGTGCAGGGATCGATGACGGGCAGGCGAGCGGCGCCCGACGGCTCGACCCATTTGCCGTCGATATAGAACTTCAGTGCATTGGTCATGGCGTAGAGGGTTTTTGAAGGATGGGCTCAGGCGCGTGCCGCGCTGGAGCGGCGGCTCACCACGACGATCATCACGAGGCACAGCGTCAGCGCGGTAAGCATCGTGCTGATCGCGGCGATGGTGGGGTCGATCTCGTCGCGCAAGGTGACGAACATGCGGCGCGTGAGCGTCTGATTGGTGCCGCCCGACACGAACAGCGCGACCACGGTTTCGTCGAGCGCCTGGATGAACACGAACACCGCGCCGGAAATCACGCTCGCCTTGATCTGCGGCAGCGTCACCGCCATGAAGCTGCGAAAGCGGTTCATGCCGAGGCTGCGCGCGACCATCTCCTGCGTGCGGTCGAAGGTGCGCAGATCCGCGCCGACCGAAATCAGCACATACGGCAGCCCGAGCATCGTATCGGCGAGAATCAGGCCGCCGAGCGTATTCACATAGCCCGCCTGCGAGTAGACGAAAAACACGCCCACCGCGACGATGATGATCGGCACCATCAACGGCAGCATCAGCAGCGTGCGCAGATAGCGCATGATCCAGTGCGTGCCGTTCTGGATCGCGTAGGCGGCGCACACGCCGAGCGGCGTGGCGATCAGCGCGGCGGCGCTCGACGCGATGAGCGTGGTGCGCGCGGCGTCGATCCACGCGGGGTTGTCGAAGAACGAGTGATACCAGCGCAGCGAGTAGGCGGGCGGCGGGAAGGTCATGAAGCGCGTGTCGGAGAACGACAGCGGCACGACGATCAGCACCGGCACCATCAGGAACAGCAGGATCAGCACGACCATTGCGCCGAGCACGATGCGTCCGAACGAGAGCCTGTTCATTTCGCCCCCAGGGTTTTTTCGAGCGGCACGACGCGGCTCGCGGCATAGAAGATCGCGCCCACGCAGACGAGCAGCACGACGCTCACCGCGCTCGCCGCGCCCCAACTGTTGTAGATCTCGACGTTGCGGCTCACCACCATCGACACCATGATCGACTTGCCGCCGCCCATCAGTTCAGGCGTGATGTAGAAGCCGAGGCACAGCACGAATACGAGCGTGACGCCGGCGAATACGCCGCTCATCGAGAGCGGCAGGAACACGCGCAGGAACACGTGCAGCGGCGAGCCGCCCAGGCTCGCGCCCGCTTGCGAGAGATTCGGCGGGATTTTCTGCATCGCCGAATAGAGCGGCAGCACCATGAACGGCAGCAGGATATGAACCATCGCGAGGATCGTGCCGAACTGGTTGTACGCGAGCTGCACGGGCCGGTCGATCAGGCCCGAGGCGATCAGCGCCTTGTTGACGAGCCCCGTGCGCTGCAACAGCACGAGCCACGCATAAGTGCGCACGAGCACGCTGGTCCAGAACGGCAGGATCACCATGCCGAGCACGAGCGCGCTGAGTTTCGGCGGCAGCGAGGCCGCGAGATACGCAACCGGATAGCCGAGCGCCAGCGTAATGACGGTCACGACGATGCTCAGCTTGAACGTGAGCAGGAACGTGTCGACGTAGGCGCCCGTGAACATGCGCCGATAGTTGTCGAGCGTGAAGCCGTCGTGCCAGATGGATTGCCACGACAGCCACGCGAGCGGGACGACGAGCAGCACCACGATCACGAGGAGCGCGGGCGTCATCAGCAGAAGCATCGTGCGATCCTCGCGCCGCTGGTGGCGCGTGGCGGGATCGGACTCGGTGGCCTGGATCAAGGTGGGTTCCTGGAGCATCCGCTTGGCGGTTGTCATCATGCACCTACAGCGTCGAGAAACTGATACCACGCGGCGACGAGCCTCACGCCCGGCGCGCGCAGCGAATGAAAGGGCACGGGGCGCAGGCCGGGCGCGGCGAGCAGCGAAAGCTCGGGCGTCTCGCCGAGCGCGAGCGCGGCGGCGTGTTGTCCGAGCAGACTCGCCATCGCGACGCCTGCTCCGTTATACCCCAGACAAAAGGTCGTGGCGTCGTCGCTACGGCCAACGTGCGGCAGCGAGTTGAACGTCATGCCCACATAGCCCGACCAGCGATACGCCACGCGCAGGTCCGCGAGTTCGGGAAAGAGCGCGATCATCGCGCGCTGCAACGCGTCGAAGCCGGTGGTTTGGCCTTCCTTGCCGAACGCGTCGCGTCCGCCGAACAGCATGCGGCCGTCCACCTTGCGGAACCACTTCATCATGCGCCGCGTTTCGGTGTAGCTGCGGCGCTCGACCATCAGGCGCGCGTCGAGTTCGGCGGGAAGGCGTTCGGTGGCGATCATCGCGCTGCGAAACGGCACGAGTTCGCGTTGATAGGGCGAGGTCGCGGGCGTGAGGTCGGAATAGGCATTGGTCGCGACGATCACCTGTTTCGCGCGCACCGTGCCGCCGGGCGTGCGCAGCGTGACCCGCGTGTCGCCGGGCGCGCGGCGCATCTCCAGCACCGGCGTCGATTCGTGGATCGGCACGCCGCGCCGCGCGATGCCGCGCGCGAGGCCGCGCACGTATTCGAGCGGCAGGATCGTGCCGGCGTCCGCGCTCAACACGCCGCCGACAAAGCCCGTGGAACCCGTCTCGCGCGTGACTTCATCGCGCGATTGCACGGTCATCGAGGTATCGCCGAGGGTCGTGCGCACCCAGTCGGCCTCGGCGCGGATCGATGCGAACGCGCGCTCGGTGTGCGCGCAGCGCAGGCTGCCGGTGTGCTCGAAGCGGGCGCGTTCGAGCCCGAACTCGTCGACCAGCGATTCGACGACGCGCACGCCTTCGTGCGCGAGCCGGTGCATGCGCTTCGCGGTGTCGAGGCCGTGCAGCGCGTGGATCGCCGGAAACGACAGCCTGAATTTCGACGACACCACGCCGCCATTGCGCCCGCTCGCGCCCCAGCCGACCGGGTTCGCATCGAGCACCACGCATTCGACGCCGCGCTTTTGCAGCGCATAGGCGGCCGCGAGGCCCGAGTAGCCCGCGCCGATCACCGCGACTTCGACGTCGAGATCGCGCGTCAGCGGCGTGCCGAGCGCCGCGCTTTCATCGGGCGATGTGGCTGCGAGCGCGCGCCAGAGCGAGTCCGGCTGGCTTAGCGGCTGGTTAAGCGGCTGGTTATCCGGCTGGTTATCCGGCTGCTTATCCGGCTGGTTATGCGGCGCGGGCATGAGGCGCGATGTCGTCGGCGCGGGCATGGCGTTACGCGGCGAGGCGCGCTTCGGCTTCGACGGCGTCCGCGAGCGCGGCGAGCGTCGCGAACCTGAACGTCGGCGTGGTGACGGCCTCGGGCACCGGCGTCGCGCCGAAGCCCTTGTTGCCTTGACGGCGCTCGATCCAGCAGGTCGCGTAGCCAAGCTGCGTGGCGATGCCGATATCGTGGTACTGGCTCTGCGCGGTGTGCAGGATTTCGCTGAACTTGTAGCCGAAGGCCGCCTGGCGGCCGCGGTTGTACGCGAAGAACTGCGGGTCGGGCTTGGCGACGCCGGTTTCGTCGCAGCACACGGTGTCGTCGAACGGATCGCCGAGCGTGTGCGCATACGCCGACAATGCGACGCGGTCCGCGTTCGTCATCGCGACGAGGCGGTAGTGCTTGCGCAAGCGCTTGAGCGCCGCGACCGAATCCGCGAACGCGGGCCATTCGAGCACGTCGCGCTGGAACGCGGCGGCCGATTGCGGGTCGTCGGGCAAATTGAGTTCCTTTGCCAGCGACAGATAGACGTTCGCCATTTCGTGGCTCGAACGTCCGGGGAACGCCGCGCGGCCGCGCATGTACGGCTCGAAGATCTGATCGTCGCTGAGGTCCTTCGCCGCCGCGCCGCCGAGGCGCCGCACGGAGGCGAGCACGCCGCGCTCGAAGTCGATGAGTGTGCCGACGACGTCGAACGTCAGGACCTTGAAATCGGTGAGCTTCATGAAATCATCCTTTTGCGGTTTGCTGTGATGCGGAGAGGGAAAGGCCCGCGCGCGGGCGGCTGGAAAGGTTGGATTGGCGCATAGGCGTGTCCGAGTGCAGGCGTGTAGGCGTTGGTTCAGGCGGGCACCACGATCGTGTCTTGCGGATCGAGCGTGACGCTCATGTGCGCGCCCGGCTGCGGAATGCGGCGGCGCGCATCGTGGCCGCCCGGCTGCCGGAGGCTGATGGCGGTGCCGTCGGCGAGCGCCGCGAACACACGCAGGCTTTCGCCTTGATAAAGCACCTCGGTGACGCGGCACGACAGGTGGTTCACGCCGTCGCGCGCGTCGCCGTTGTCGATCACGAGCTTTTCGGTTTGCACCGCGAGCAGCAGCTTGTCGCCGCGCGGCAGCGGGTGCGCGGTGCGCAGCACCGTCTCGCCGAGACGCACGGCGTCGTCGCCCGCGCGCGTCACGTCGAGCAGCGTCGCCTCGCCGATGAAACTCGCGACGAACGCATCGCACGGACGGTCATAGAGCCGCTCGGGCGTATCGATCTGCACGAGCCGGCCGTTCTTCAGCACCGCGACGCGGTCGCTCATCGTGAGCGCCTCGCGCTGGTCGTGCGTCACGTAGACGATCGTCGCGCCGAGCTTGCGATGCAGCCGCCGCAATTCGATCTGCATGGTTTCGCGAAGTTGCTTGTCGAGCGCGGAAAGCGGCTCGTCCATCAGGATCAGTTGCGGCTCGAACACCATCGCGCGGGCGAGCGCCACGCGCTGGCGCTGGCCGCCCGAAAGCTGGCCGATGCCGCGGTTCTCGTAGCCGGAGAGTTCGACCATCGCGAGGGCGTCGGCCACTTTCCTCGCCCATGTGTTTTTCGGCTGACGGCGCGCGCGCAGCGGAAACGCGACGTTCTCGCCGACGCTCATGTGCGGAAACAGCGCGTAGTTCTGAAACACGATGCCGATGTCGCGTTTATGCGGCGGCGCAAATGTAATGTCGCGCTCGCCGACCCAGACCGCCCCCGAGCTCGGCTGCACGAAGCCGCCGAGAATGCCGAGCAGCGTGGTCTTGCCCGAGCCCGAGGGGCCCAGCAGCGAGACGAATTCGCCGGGGGCGATCTCCAGCGAAACGTCGTCGAGGGCCACTACCGGGCCATAACGCTTCGCTGCCGATCGGATCGAAACACCTGTTTTCGCTCGTGCGTCCATTGCGTTCTGTCTCGCTGAAGAAGCCTGCGTTAGGGAAAATATAGGCCGCGTCTATTTTGGCGGCAATTCCCAAATTGTTGGAGAAGGCATAACATGAGGTCATGCCTAACCTGCGCAAAAAACTGCCGAGCGCCAATGCGCTGTTCGTGTTCGAAGCCGCCGCCCGCTGCGGGAACTTCACGCGCGCGGCACAGGAACTGTATGTCAGCCAGCCCGCGGTGAGCCGAATGCTCGCGCGCATGGAGGACCATCTCGGCGTGCGCCTGTTCGAGCGCGTGCGCGGCGGCATCGAGCTGACCGAGAACGGCAGGATTCTTTACCGGAAAATTTCCGAGGGCTTCAACGGCATAGAAGGCGCGATCCGCGAGATCGAGGCGAGGGCGACCGGCGTGGAGTCGGTCACGTTGTCCGTTTCCACGGCCTTCACCACGCACTGGCTGATGCCGCGCATGAACCGGCTGAACCAGGCGTTCCCGAATGTCGACCTGCGCTTTCAACTGATTTCAGGGCGCATCGGCGGGCCGCTCATCGACGTCGATCTCGGCATGCGCTTTCTGCGCGAGGACGAGATCGGCGAGAACAGCGTGCTCGTGATGCCGGAGACGCTGCTGCCGGTGTGCAACCATCGCTACCATGAGACGGCGTCGACCGAGGCGGGCCGCGAGCACGGCGATACGGTGATCGTGATGGACGACGGCGAGCGCGGCTGGCATGAGCGCTTCGGCGAGTTCGCGGCGCACGGGCGGCATCCGGCGAGCATGCTGAGCTTCAACGATTACGCGATCGTCGTGCAGGCCGCGTTGCTCGGGCAGGGTGTGGCGCTAGGCTGGCTCAACGTGGTGTCGCACTGGCTGCTGGAAGGCGCGCTGTTGCCGGCCGAAGAACAGGTGATCGTCACCAACCGGCGTTGCTGCCTGGTGTGGCCGGAGGGCCGGCCGTTGCGGCCGGTCGCGGCGGAGGTGCGCGACTGGATCATCGGCGAGACGCGCGCCGACGTGCGCGCGGTGGATAGCCGATATCCGAAGCTCGGGCTGCGCGGGTTGCTGCGTGACGCGGGGCTCGCGATCGGGTCTTGATGCGGGCCGCGTGGTTCGATTCCGCGCCGCGCCGAAGAAGCGGCGGCGCGGCTGGCAGATGAGGTGAGGTGAGGTGAGGTGAGGTAGGCCGCGGCGGGCCTACCGATGCGCCAGATTACGGGCCGACCCGCAGAACCACGCCGGACGAAATCTGCACCATCAGATAGTCGCCGCCAATGCCGACCCACGAATAGCCGCGCGGAGGCGGAGCAAGGTGGTAGTCGCGCCAGTTGTCGATCACGTACTGGCGATCGCGGTATTCCGGAGGCAGGCGATCGCCCTTGCGCCAGTGTCCGGGCGCGTTCGCCGAATTGCCTGGACCGTCGGCGCTGTGTCCGGGCGGCGCGTCTTTCGGGCCGTGCCCCTTCGATCCGTGACCATGATCGCCTTTACCCGAGTTGCCGTGGCCGGACTTGTCGTGCGGCGGTTGTGCGCTCGCGAGCGACGACGCCAGCATGCCGGTGACTATCAGCGACGCGAGAAGCATGCGCGATTTCTTCATTGCTTATCTCCTGTTAGGTGGTTGCCCGACGGCCCAGGCATGAAGCAGCATCCCGGCGACAGTCATCGGACCTCAGAAGCACTGGGTCAGGGGCATGATAGCGAACTGTCGGGGATTGATCTACTTGTGTTGGGTGAGGGTGGAGAGAAGCAAAGTCCTGCTATTGGACCTTGACGACCACCTTCCCCTTCACGCGTCCTCTCTCGACATAAGCCAGCGCCTCGTTGGTCGACTCGAACGGGAAAACCCGATCGATCACGGGCTTTATCGCACCTGCGTCGACGAGCGCGGCGATCTGACCGAGTTGCTCCCCATTCGCACGCATGAAAAGAAAGGAATAGCTGACGTCATGACGTTTCGCCGCTTTTCTAATGCGGTAGCTCAGAAAGCGCATCGCCGTTTTCAGGAACAACGAGGCACCTATCTCTTTGGCGAAATCGGGATCAGGCGGACCCGCGATTCCGATGAGTTTGCCGCCCGGCTTGAGCACTCGCAGCGACTTCTCGAGCGTGTTTCCGCCTTGTGTATCCAGCACCACGTCGTAGTCTTTCAGGATTGTCGCAAAGTCGTCTTTCTTGTAATCGATGACGATATCCGCGCCGAGTTGCTTCAACCACTCGGCATTCGCCGCGCTCGCCGTCGTTGCGACAGTCGCGCCCACATGCTTCGCCAGTTGAATCGCGAAGGTGCCGACGCCGCCCGAGCCCGCATGGATGAGTACTTTCTGCCCTTTCGTGAGTTGGCCTTTTTCGATCAGCGCCTGCCAGGCGGTCAATCCCACCAAGGGCATTGAAGCCGCTTCTTCCATGCTGAGTGACGTGGGCTTGAGCGCCACGCCGTCTTCCTTGACCGCGATGAATTCCGCGAAAGTGCCGATGCGGTCCTTGTGCGGTCGCGCATAGACTTCATCGCCCGGCTTGAATCGCCGCACGCGCGGTCCGACGCGGACAACCACTCCCGCCAGGTCGTGGCCTAAAATCAATGGCAAACGATAAGGCAGGAGGAGCTTGAATTCCCCATCTCTGATCTTCGAATCGAGCGGGTTCACGCCGGCGGCGTGAATCTGGATCAATACGTCGTCCTCGCGCAGTTCGGGAACCGGCATATCGCCGGCCCGTACGCCATTCTTGCGTCCATATCGATCGACGACGAATGCCTTCATCACAGTTCCTTATTGCTCATTGCATCACTTTGTTTCGCGGGTCGCGGCTTTAAAACGGGAGAGACAGTCACGCGGCCTACGTTGCCAGCCGCAAATCCTTGCGAATGCCGGCGTCCACCAGGCCCGCAGGCGCGAACCTGCGTAGCAATTGCAGACGGCCGGCGAGTCCGCCGGCCGTATAGCGCAGCTTCGGACGAGCCGCGCCGGCGGCCCGCAGTACGGTTTCGGCCACGACCTCGGGACCGTCGGCATTCTCGACCACCTCTTTCACCCGCTTGTCGACGGCCGAGCGCACCTCGCGATATTCGTCGAGCGGGGCGTCGGGCGCCATGAAGTTCGCGTCGAAGGCCGTCTTGATGTACGCGGGCTCGATGACCGAAACCCGAATGCCCTTGGTGCGCAACTCGTGGTCGAGCGACTCCGAGTAACCCGCGACCGCGTGCTTGGTGGCGGAATACAGCGCCATATAGGGCATCGGCAGAAAACCCAGCACGGAGCCGATGTTGATGATGCGGCCGCTGCCGTGTCGGCGCATATGGGGCACCACGGCACGCGTCATGCGGACGATCCCGAAGAAGTTCGTATCGAAGATCGCTCGGGCCTGATCGATCGAACTCTCTTCCGCGGCGGCAGGGGCGACGCCGAAGCCCGCGTTGTTCACCAGCAGGTCGATGCGGCCGTGCAGGCGCAGGACTTCGCTGACGGCCGCTTCCACCGATTCCTCGCTCGTCACGTCGAGCGGCAGCATCTCGAAGGTCCGTTGGCCGCCTTGCGCACCGCGCCGGCTGGTGCCGTAGACCGTGTATCCGGCCTGCGCGAGCCGCTTGGCCGTGGCTTCGCCGATTCCCGACGACGCGCCGGTAACGAGCGCTATTCTGGTTTCCATGATGTTCTTCCGATAGTGAGCGATGTGAGCGATGCTGATACGTGGGTGGCTGGGCTTTCATCCTGCCATTTGTATGATTGTCATCATATTTAAGGTGCAGCGAAAACCGGCGCCGGGCCGGGCGGATTCACACATCAGTGGGCGCGAGTTTTTTCAATGCGGTTTCAAGAAAACTATCCGTGAGCTTCGGATCGTCGACGGCGCGCGCCAGCATCAAGGTGCCGACCATCGTGGCGACCGTCATCAGCGCCTGTTCGTGTGCGCCCGGTTGGCCCCAGTCGGGCAATTGGCGCGCGACGACATCGATCATTTCCTTGATGCGGCGGGTGGCCGCGCGCCGCACGACGGGCGCCTGGCGCGGCATCTCCGAGCCGAGCGCGGAGACCGGGCAGCCCGTTTCCACGCTTTGACAATGCTCTTTCGACAGATACGCGCGCACGATCGCCGGCAACGCCTGGTCGGGCGGCACGGAGGCCGCGATATGTTCGGACATGGCCACGGCTTCGGCGCCGGCACGGTCGGCCGCTTCGGCAAGCAGCACTTCGCGCGACGGAAAGTGGGCATAAAAGCCGCCATGCGTCAGGCCGGCCTCCTTCATGATGTCGGCCACGCCCGTGCCGGCGTAGCCGCTGCGCCGGATCGCGCGGGCGGCCACCTCGACGATGCGCTCGTGTGTGAGTTCCTTGCGACTGGCAGTATTCCGCTTGACTGGGGGCTTTTTCATGACGGTCATCATATACTAGTTTCGACACCCGCGTTTTTCCCGCGCGACGGCCGACGCTCAAGCCAACGCTTCGGCAGGGCTGCCGGCTTGTCGCGATGACTTTACAATCCTGCGCTTAGATCCACAAAACGGGAACCGCGCCATGAAGTCCATCATCGCATCGTCGCTTATCGCAGGCATCGCCGCGATGAGCGCGCACGCGAACGCCGAAACGCCGACCGGCAATGAAACGCCGAAACAGCAGTGCGCGATTGCCTACGTGACCGGCATTGGCGGGACGGCGCAAAGCCTTCGCGAATACCTGTCGAGTTCGAACAGGTATCGCTATCTGGCCGAGAATCCGATTCAGTGCAAACTCTCCGATGAGGGCCGCGCGTCCGGCTGCGTCGGCGTCACCAGCCTTCGGCACGAGAGGGTGAGCGTGTACGACGACAGCGACGACGCGACAATGACCGTGGTGGCGCGCGTGGAACTCGACAGGGGAACGTATCCGGTGATCATCGTCGTGCCGAGGCAAGACGTGAAGTGCGAGGAGTGAATGCGCGGAGCGGCCGCGGCCGCCGTTCATTCAATCGCTCAATCGTTCAATGGTCAGAGACCGATCGTTAGCGCAATGCCGACGCGAAACCGCGATCGACAAGCAGTCCAAGGAGGGAAAACCCGTGTCCAGGACATCCGCATCCACGCTGTTTCCAGTCTTCGAGCGCGCGGTGATCAGCCTGTATGACGGCGGCGTGCTGTCGCCCGCGGTGCTTGAGCGTGTGATTGGCGCGTTCGCCCAGACCGACATCGACTGGCGCACGACCCCGACCGCGCGCTCCGTCGACGGCCGCACGCTGCGCGACATCGTTGCCCAGACGATGCTTCCGGGCGATGCGCCAAAATCGGCGTCGAGTTCGTTTGCGGCCGTGATCGGGCACATCGCCGGAGCAAAAGTATCCGAGGACGACACGCAGGCAACCTCAGAACAGCGTGAACCGTCGCGCGGCAAACCAAAGAAAGCGGCTCGATCAGACGAAGCCGAGAGCAGCGACGACAACAACGACAACAACGACGCAAGCTCCGAAGAACTACTCGCCCAATTGTCGAGCAATGCGCCAAGGGGTAAGCGTAAAGCCGAGGGCAAAGCCAAGCCCGCCACCGACTCGACCCGTTTCAACCCGCTTCTGAACGCAGCGCTGCCGCACAAAAAGAAAGACTGACGGCGCGCTCTTCGCGACATCGCAACGGCGGTTCCGCACCCCCGCGCGAACCCATGCGAGCGCAGACCGCGCATCATCCGCGCGTCCGCCGGAACATTCGTGAATGTGAGCAACCGAAGCCGCTACGGTCTCCGTCTCTCGTCGAAGCCGCGGCTTCATACGGGCTTCACGACCCATCGGCGCATGCGCTCAATGCGAGTTGTTGAATGCGAGCTTCCACTTATATTCTGACGTCATCGGCGCTGGCATAGGGCCGCCGCCAATGAACGAGAGACCGATGATGACCGCCTTTATCGACAGCATGAAACTCAACCACTTGAGCTTCCCCTCAGCCGACACTCCCGCGACCGCCAGGTTCTTTGAACAGCACCTGGGTTTCACTATCGCGGGAACCTGGGACCAGTCGTACATTCTCAAGCGCCCCGGCTTCGACGTGGTGATCGATCACGCGAGCGGCGATGCGCCGGCATGGCCCAAGGCTTTCCATGTCGGCTTCGAACTGCCGAGCCTCGATGCCGTTCACGCGTTGTATGAGCGCTTCAAGACGGAGGGTGTCGAGATGGAGACCGAAGTCTTCAACAATGGCCGCGGTTCGCGCTTCTTTTGCCGCGCGCCGGGCGGCGTGATGTTCGAAATCAATACGCGCCGCGACGCCGCGCCGGAATATCGCGGCACATTCGACGACTGAAAAATGATCCATGCGTAGCTGAAGCGCTGGGGCCGGGGACATTCAGCGCGCGTACTCGCAAGCGGTGTCGCCGGCGTATTACTATCGTGGTCCCATGACACGGATTTCGAGGTGAGAAGAACCATGAGCCCATCGGAACGCATCGACCAGATGATCGCGGAACTCACGGACTGGCGCGGCGAAACGTTTGCCGGCATCCGCAAGAGCATTCTCGAGGCCGACCCGCGGATCATCGAGGAGTGGAAGTGGATGGGAAGCCCGGTATGGTCCCGCGACGGCATGATCGCGGTCGCCAACGCGCATAAAGGCAAGGTGAAGCTGACCTTTGCCCACGGTGCGAATCTTCCCGATCCCGACCAACTCTTCAACGCGGGACTCGAAGGCAACGCGAGACGCGCAATCGACTTTTTCGAGGGCGACAAGATCAATGCGCGCGCGCTGAAAAATCTGGTGCGCGCCGCTATCGATTTCAATCACACCAGCTTGAAGAAGAACGCGCCTGCTCGGGCCAAAAGTGCGCAAAAGTGAAAGACCCGAAGCAATGGCCGATTGAATCGGCCATTGCCCCACGCACGTTCCGCCAGCTTGCTGATATGTCCGTTCACCACGTCCGCGCAAAGCGGTGATTCGCCGCTTCGGCTCGACCGGTTCGCGCCGCTGGCCCGGCCGCGCATAACGGTCATTATTCAGTCACAAACCTCACGCACTATGACCGCCGGCCTCCAACGGCCCACCGAGCTGCGCGCTGGCCCTCCCTGACCACCCCCGAAGATCCACGCGAGCCACGCACGCATGGTCGACGCTTAGCGCCAGGCGCGTCCAAAACAAGCATTCCCTTCAAGGAACACCATCGTGTCTCGTTCAAGACTTTTTGCTCTGACGGCGATCGCCTCGTCGCTCCTGTTCGCCACGGCGGCGCATGCAGCCGTGGACCTCATCGCGGTCGGCCAGTTGAGCGGCTTGAGCGGCGATTTGTCGAAGGAAACGGCGGCGCCGCTGGAGAACGGCGCGGCGGGCAATCTGCTGGGCGGCCTGGGTTCGGGCATCGCCTACGCGGGATGCCATACGTTTGTCGCGGTGCCGGACCGCGGCCCGAATGCCGTGCCGTACAACGCGGCCATCGACGACACCGCGTCGTACATCAACCGCTTTCAGACCTTGCGCCTGCGCCTGAAACCGGGTGCGGCGGGCGCTGCGCTGCCGTACACGCTGACGCCGAAACTCATCGGCACGACGCTGCTTCACGCGTCTGAAACGCTGGTCTACGGAACGGGCGCCGCAGCCGGCGTGCCCAACGGCGCGCCCGCGCTGAATCGCCGCAATCGCACTCACTACTTCACCGGCCGCTCCGACAACTTCGACCCCACGCGCCTGTCGACCAACGCTCTCGACGCACGCTTCGATCCCGAAAGCGTGCGTGTGAGCAGCGACGGCGAAAGCGTCTTTATCTCCGACGAATACGGTCCCTACGTCTATCGCTTCGATCGCCGCAGCGGCCGTCGCACCGATACCTACAAGCTGCCCGATACGTTCGCGGTGTCGACGCTCGCCGCCGTCGGCAGCGACGAAATCTCGCAGAACACTTCGGGCCGCGTGGCGAACAAGGGGATGGAAGGTCTCGCGATCTCGCCGGACGGCAAGACGCTGTTCGGCGCGATGCAAAGCCCGCTGATTCAGGACGGCGGCACCGGCGGCGGGTATACGCGCATCGTCAGGATCGATTTGCGCAGCGGCAAGACCACGCAGTTTGCCTATCCGCTGACGAACATCGGTACGGCGGCGAAGCCGAAGTATCCGACCATCAGCGACGTGGTGGCCGTCAACGACCATGAATTGCTGGTCGACGAGCGCGACGGCAAGGGACTCGGCGACAACTCCACGGCGGCCTTCAAGAAGGTGTTTCACATCGACCTGACAGGCGCGCAGGACGTGAGCAACGCGAGCAGCGAGGCCGGTCTCGCGCCGTATGCGGTGCGCAAAGCCTTGTTCCTCGACGTGGTCGCGTCGTTGACCGCGCACGGCTATAGCGCGAACGACATTCCGGCGAAACTGGAAGGCCTGGCGTTCGGCCCCGACGTGGTAGTCGGCGGCGTGAAGAAGCACACGCTGTTCATCGCCAACGACAACGACTTCCTCGGCACGGTCACCGATACGAATCATCCAGCCGGCATCGCGAACCCGAACCAGTTCTTCGTGTTCGCATGGGATCCGAGCGAGTTGCCCGCCTACGTGGCACAGACGCTGCCGGGCGCGGACGACGATCGTCGCGGCGACGGTCATGGTCATTCGGCCCAGGCTTGTGGCCGCGACGGCGACGACGAGCATTGAGCCAAGGCGCGGCAAGCGCCCCGGCGTTTTGCCGCGCGCCGGTTTTCCGCAAGGCTGAAGCCGGCGCCACGCATCGTCGATGAGCGGATCCGTCACCATAATGGCGGTTCCGCTCTGCATAACAGCCGCGATATCCGTCCTTTTTGTTCTACGCTATAAGCGCGACACGCAGCGCGTCCTGGCGTTCGTCCCGAGGTTCGTCCGAGGTTCATCACACCACACGGCGGGTTTCTTTCAGGGAGTCGCCGCACGCGCTGCGCCCGCTAATGGGCCCCTGCGCCATGCCGTTCGACAAGCCGGAGCCCGATCGTCAGTCAGGCTGCTCGCCTGATTGCCAACCAACCAGCCGGGGCCGCCGACGGCGTACCCTGGCAGCACGCTTCATGGAGGATGACGATGTCGATTCGACTAGGCGAAGAAGCTCCGGATTTCACCGCGGAAACCACCGAAGGGACAATCCATTTTCACGAATGGATCGGCGACCATTGGGCGATCCTGTTTTCTCATCCTAAGGATTTCACGCCGGTTTGCACCACCGAACTCGGATACATGGCCCGGCTGAAGCCGGAATTCGATAAGCGCAACACGAAGATCATCGGTCTTAGCATCGATCCCGTCAGCGATCACGAGAAATGGGTCAAGGATATCGAGGAGACGCAGGGTCACGCGATCAACTACCCGCTGATCGGCGACGCCGACCTGAGCGTCGCGAAGGCCTACGACATGATCCATCCGAGCGCGAGCGGCGGCCCGCGCACCGCCGTGGATAACGCAACGGTGCGCTCCGTGTTTCTGATCGGCCCCGACAAGAAGGTCAAGGCGATGCTCGTGTATCCGATGAGCGCGGGCCGCAATTTCGACGAAGTGCTGCGTCTGCTCGATGCGCTGCAGCTCAACGCGAAACACACGGTGGCGACGCCGGTGAACTGGAAACCGGGGGAGGACGTCATCATCCCGACCTCCGTTTCGAACGACGACGCAGCGAAGAAATACCCGCAAGGCTTCAAGACGGTGAAGCCGTATCTGCGTTACGTCGAGCAGCCGAAGTGAAACCGGCGCGCGTTAGCGCACCTCGCGGTTAAGACGAAGCGCCGTTCTCCACAGTGGCGGCGCGGCCACCGGCACCAGGCCTTCCCGGCCTGGCGCCCCAATACGGCCGGACCATGCCCGCTCGGCGAACGCCCGCGGCATCCAGAGCCAAATAGCGGTTCGAGATAACGTTATCGGAATCGAATCATTCTCAAGGCCCGCTTCGCTCGCTACGCTTGGCGAACTATTGCAAAGCGAGGGCGTATGGCCGCTTCTGTTCCCACATCATTTTCCACGCGACGGCGCACGCTGAAGCTATTAGGCGCGGCGCCCGCACTGAGCGTCTTCGCCGTGACCGGCGTGTTGCACGCGCACCGCGCGCAGGCCGCCGAAGCCGCCGCCACTTCCACCACGCTCGTTCTCGGCGACCAGGCCGGCGGCACGCGCGCGCTGGCGGAAGCGGCGAAAGTGCTCGACGGCGCGCCCTACGCTTTTCGCTGGGCCAACTTCCAGGGCGCCGCGCCGCTCTTCGAAGCGCAACGCGCGGGCGCGGTCGATCTCGCGCCGGCGGGCGACTTGCCGGTGCTCGCGGCGGCGGTGGGCGATCCGAGCTTGAAGATCGTCGCGACGCGCGTGGGCTCCGGCGCGCAACTCGGCATTCTGGTCGCGGCGGATTCGAAGATTCGCACGGTCGCGGATCTGAAGGGACGCACCGTGTTCGTTTCCTCGGCGCGCGGCAGCATTTCGCAGTTTCAGTTGTACGGCGCGCTGGCCGAAGCGGGGCTCTCGAAAGAAGACGTCAGCGTGCGTTTCATCTTGCCGGTCGATGCATTTGCCGCGTTCGCATCGGGATCGATCGAAGCATGGGCGACGTTCGATCCGTACTACGGCATCGCGGTGCAACGCGGCGCGCGGATCTTGCGCGACGGCACCGGCATCAACAGCGGTCTCGGTTTCATCACCGCCTCCGGGGCCGCGCTCGCGGACACGCGCAAACGCGCGGCGATTGCGGACGTCCTGCTCAGGCTGCAACGCGCGGGCGATTGGGCGCTGGCGAACCCCGACGCCTACGCGCAAATCTACGCGACGCTGACGCGCTCGCCGCTCGATGCCGCGAAGCGGATCACGCAACGCGCGTCGCTGAAACAGCACTTCATCACCGAGGCGGATATTGCCGCGCTGCAAAAGGTGGCGGACAGCGCGAACCGCGACGCGATCCTGCCGCGCCGCATCGACGTGCGCGCGATTGCGGACACGCACATCGCGAACGTGTGAACTGTGGCTGAGCGCGTTCGCGATCACGCGCCGGGTGTGGCCGGTTGCACATGAGCCGGCCGGCGAGCGCAACGGCCGCCGCATTGACCACCGCTATCTAGCCGGCGCTAGCGGGAGCCGCCAAAGCCGCGCGCGTGTCGAGCGGCGGCAAGTTGTCGAACGCCGCCCGCCGAAGCGGTTTGCCTGAGCGCGAGCGCAGCGTCCCGATGGTCTCGAACAACGCATCGACGTCGACGCTGCCGGATGCCGCGTCGAAACAGAGCGCGATTCGTTCGAGCAGTTCGAGCGCCGCCTCGGTTCGGCCTTCGTCGCGCAGCAGCGCGGCGAGCGCCATCGAGGCGCGCAGTTCCCACATCCTCGCGCCCTGCGTGCGGGACAGTTCGATCGCCTTCGCGAAGCACGCCGACGCGTCGCTGCGCCGCGCGTTGGACGCATTCCCCGCATAGGCCTGCGCGCGCGCTTCGGCGTGTGCCGCAAGCCCCAGCACGCGCCAGATTTCCGGCAGGAAAATCAGCTCGCCGTTGCTTTCGCAGAATGCCAGCGCTTCGTTCAATCGGCTGCGGGCTTCGTGGATTTGCCCGGCCGTGACGAGCGCCTCGGCGTAGGCGACGATGAACAGCGTGATCAAACGCCGGAAGCGGCGCGCGATCAACGCGTCGAGCGCCTGCGCGAGAACCGGCAGCGCCCGCTGTGCGTGTCCGTCGAGAATGTCGCGATACGCGGACAGGCAGTCGCAGTAATCCAGCCACACCTCGGAGCGATGCAGCGCGGCTTGCGAGCGCATGATCTCCAGATAGGCCGCGCCGCCGCTCAGATCGCCCGACAACAACGCAAGCGGCGCCGCCGCCGCGCCGAGCACATGCGTGAGCGACGGTTCCATCGTATGGGGGCGCACCAGGCTCACGAGTTGATCGACGAGCGCCAGGGCCTCGCCGACATTCCCTTCGAGCCACGCGATTCGCGCGAGCGTGCCGTTGCAATAGACGAGCGGATCGACGGCGAAGCTGCCCACCCGCTGCGCTTTGCCGTCGAGCGAGACGATACGTTGCCTGACGTCGAGCAGCGCCTGCCGGGCTTCGCCATGCCCGCCGAGACAATGCAGCGAAATGGCCACCAGTTGGTCCGCCAGTATCTGTTGCCACGGGTTCTCTTGTGCTTGTGCCTGCGCGAATTGCTGGAACCGCTTCGCGTACTTCATCGATTCGTGGATGTTTCCACCGGACATCATCGTGTTCCAGAGGCCCCATAGCGCGCGGGCATGAAACGCTTCGTCGCCGCACGCCAGCGCGAGCGCGAGCACGTCGCGCCACAATTCGGCCGACCGCCCAACCGCGCCGCGAATGTAGGGCAAGGCCGACGCCAACGCCGCGCGCACGCGCATTTCGCTGACGGCGGCGACCGATGCGGCGGGGAGCTTGTCGAGCGCGTCGACCGCTTGCCCGGTGCGAGCGCAGCACTCCGCGATCATGCCGGCGTCGAGCAGCGCGCCGGCCAGATTCGACGCGAGTTCGACGCCGAGCCGCACGTCGCCCTCCGGGGAGAACGCCCAATCCAGGGCGCTGCACGCGTCGTCGAGCGAATGCTGGAAAACCGCCGCGTGATCAGCGGCGCTCGAATCGGTGCTGGTCGCCGCGCCGGCAGCCGTCCGCGCCGGACGAGCCTGCAAGCAGCAGGCGAGATAGCGCGCATGGCGCGCGGCCAGATCCTGCCGCTCGCCTTCCGCCTGGAGCTTTTCGAGCGCATAGGCGCGCGTCGATTCGGAGAGACGATACCGCGCCACCGGACCGTCGAATTCGACATTCACCAGCGATTTGGCGAGCAGTTCGCTGATGCCGTTGATCGCGCTCGCGACCGTCAAGCTGGCGTCGCACACGACCGCGCACATGGCCTCGAACGTGAACAGGCCGCCGAACACCGCGATTCGTCTGAACAGCGACTGCGCGCCGGCGTCGAGCAGCGCGAAGCTCCAGTCGAAGGTCGCGCGCAAGGTTTGATGGCGCGGCAGCGCGGTCCGATAGCCGCCCGCGAGAATCGCCATGCGATCGTCCAGCCGCTGATACACGCCTTCCACGCCGAGCGCCACGACGCGGGCCGCGGCCAGTTCGAGCGCGAGCGGAATGCCGTCGAGCCGCCGGCATATCTCGCCGACGAGCCGCAGTTCCGCACGCTCCGCGCCCACCTTGCGCTGCAACGAGTTGGCGCGCAGCAGAAACAGATTCACGGCCGACTGCTGCAAGATCTCCGCGTCGCTCGAATCCGGTTGCGGCACGTCGAGCGGGTCCACCCGAAAAATTGCTTCGGGCATGATGCGCAGCGGCTCCCTGCTCGTGACGAGCACGCGCAGCGAAGCGCATTCCGCGACCAGCGCCTCGACGACTTCCGCCACCTCGTCCACCAGGTGCTCGGCGTTGTCGAGCACCAGCAGCCGGCGTTTTTGCGCGAGCGCGGCGGCCATTTGTGCAACACCCGGCGCAACACCCGGCGCGACGTCTGCCGCAGCCAGGCCGCAGCCTTCGGCGATGGCGGCGAGCACGCCGCCGTGCGCGGTGAGCGCGGCCAGTTCCACGAAGCACACTTCGACGAAATCCGCGGCGGCGTGACGGGCCGCTTCGATCGCGAGACTGGTTTTGCCGATGCCGCCCGCGCCCACCAGCGTCAGCACGTGCGCGTGCGCGAGCATCGCGCGGATTTGCCGAACCGCCGCCTCGCGGCCCACCAGGTGCGTCTTGGGCGGCGGCAACGGGCATGCGGCAGGCGCGGGCGCGAAGGATTGCCCGGGCGCCGACCGGTTCGATCGGCGCACCAGTTGATAACCGCGGCCGGGCACGGTGAGAATCAGATCGCGGTCCGCGCCGAGTATTTTTCGCAGCGCGGAGAGGTGCACCTGAATGTTGTTTTCTTCGACTATGGTGTTGGGCCAGACCGCGTTCATCAACTCGTCTTTCGTGACGAGGCGGCCGCCCGCCGATGCGACCACCGCGAGGATATCGAACGCACGGGAGCCGAGATGCACCGGTTCGCCGTCCTTGCGCAACGTCCGCATTTCCAGATCGATGTGAAAGCGGCCTAATTCGATCATGTCGTTTTCAGGTTCCGGGCAATGAGCGTGATAAGGCAACGGTGCGGCTCGATCGTGGCGTCACCCGCCTTTGCATGACTTCCATCCGGCGGTGCGCGCTCGAACGGCCATCGTCGACGTGATCGAAAGTACCTTGGCGAATTGCGCGTGTCTTGTCGGTTAGTGCGATGCTTTGTATGAAAGTCCAATGGCATGAAACAACGGCGGCGCTCGATCGTTCAATCGGCGCCGGCTCGACGCATGCGTTGCAAGCGGGTCAGTTGCAGGCTTGCCGGCGCCACGCGCCGGGCGGCACGCCGACCCATTGCGAGAATATTCGCGTGAAATGACTCTGATCGGAGAAGCCGCAGGCGATGGCGATTTCCGACAGGGAATAGTCCGAATGCTTCAGCAGGTCGCGGGCGCGGTCGATGCGCCGTTCGAGCAGCCATTGATGCGGCGTGCGATGCGTGGTCTCGCGAAACGCGTGAATGAAGTAGCTGCGTGACAGATTGCACGCGCTTGCGATTTCCTCGATCGAAACGTTGCCTTGCGACTTCGCGAGCAGCATGTCCTTGGCGCGTGCTTCCTGCAAACTGGAGAGGCGGCGGCTTTTCTTCTCCGATTGCGGCGGCGCGTTGCCGTACCGATCGAGCAGATGGGTTCCGATGGTGACGCCCAATTGTTCGACGAAGAGCGGGCTGGCCTCGCTCTGCCGGTCGAGCGTGAGCGCCAGCACCTGGGCGAGATGGCCGAGCACCGGGTCCTTGTGCCCGGCCAGCGGCGCGAGCCGCGGCACGCTCGCGCCGCTTCGCTCATAGCAGGCGTTCGCCATGAAAGCGCGCGACAGTTCGATCAGCACGAAATCGAAGCCGCTTTGCAAGTCGGCTTTATAGTCGTCCGCGAAGTCGCGAATGTAGATGCTGTCCTGTTCGAAGTCGTGCGAGGTCCAGCGGTGGCCCGAGAAAATACGCCGGCGATGCCCGGTTTTCAGCGACACGCCAATCAGAAAGCCGCGCTCCGAACCGTGCATGGCAACGGCGCTGGCCTTGTTGTCGCGCGTGCATTTGCGATGGAATCTGAACTCGCCGGTGTCGAGTTCGAGATCGCGGTACAGGTGGCTCGACAGGCAGCCGAGCGAGTCCTTCGGGCGTGCGGCCGTGGCGGCGGATGTCTGAGTATCGTCAAGCATGGATCGTCACCTCGATTCGTCGCGCAGCGGTCCCGCTACCTCGGTAATTTAACCGAAAATAACGAAATGTAATTATTCGTCATTATGGCTTAAACGGTTGAAATCGGTGGTGATCGCAAACGGTCTCAATCGGTCGCAATCGGTCGCAATCAGTGGAATAACGAGTTCAATCGCCAATGCGGTCTTTATCCGTTTGGCGGACCTCAACGCACGCGCGGCGCGTTTTTCCGGCGAGCCAGGTTCGCCGGAAAAACGCGCCGCGCATCGGCAACGAGCGTTGCCCCGATTTATCCCGGATCAGCGTCCGAGCTTCGGCATCAGCTTTGCAAGAACTCCAGCAGATCGGCGTTGACCTTATCGGCCAGCGTCGTGCACATGCCATGCGGCGCGCCCGGATAAACCTTCAGCGTGGCGTTCTTCACCAGCTTCGCCGAGAGTCGCGCCGAGTCGTCGATCGGCACGATCTGGTCGTCGTCGCCGTGCAGGATCAGCGTGGGGACGTCGATCTTCTTCAGGTCGGCGGTGTAGTCCACCTCGGAGAACTGCTTCACGCATTCGTACTGGCCGAGTATCGAGCCGAGCATGCCTTCGCGCCAGAACTCGTCGATCGTGCCTTGCGAGGTTTTCGCGTTGGGCCGGTTGAAGCCGTAGAACGGCATGGCCAGGTCCTTGTAGAACTGCGAGCGGTTCGCCGCCACGTTCGCGCGAATGCCGTCGAACACGGACATCGGCAGGCCGTTCGGGTTGCTCTCGGTCTTGACCATGATCGGCGGCACCGCGCCGATCAGCACGGCCTTGGCGACCCGCGAGGTGCCGTGGCGGCCGATGTAATGCGCGACTTCGCCGCCGCCCGTCGAATGGCCGACGAGCGTCGCGCCCTTCAGGTCGAGCGCGTTGATCACCGCGGCCAGGTCGTCGGCGTAGGTGTCCATGTCGTTGCCGTGGGACGGCTGATCGGAGCGGCCGTGGCCGCGGCGGTCGTGGGCGATGACCCGATAGCCCTTCTGCACGAGGAAGAGCATTTGCGCGTCCCACGCGTCGGCGTCGAGCGGCCAGCCGTGCGAGAACACCACGGGCTTGCCGGTGCCCCAGTCCTTGAAGAAGATCCGCGTGCCGTCTTTGGTGGTTACCGTGTTCATCGTGTGTCGCTCTCCATGCTGTGAGTGGGATGCACTGCCTGCGTGCGGATTGCCGCCGGCCGCCGCGGCGGCCATCGCGACGCTCGGCGCGGCCATGGCGGCGACTGCCGCGCCGGCCGCGCCAGCGCCCGCAACCAGCAGTTGCCGACGATTCGCCGAGGGGATTGCGGATGGGTTAGCCAAATTTCTCTCCAGTCTTGACGTTGATGAATCGCTGTTCTTGACGATGCATGATGCGGCATCGCAGGTTTCAATCGTAAGACTGCGCGCACTGTATTGAACTTCAGATTGCTTAAATCTTCTTAACGGGCATGCCGTCAGGCGTCGATCCGGCGGCGCAGGCCGTCTCCGGCGAGCGGCATGTCGCGCAGGCGCTGGCCGGTCGCGTCGAACAACGCATTGCCGAGCGCGCCGGCGGTCGGTCCCATCGACGCTTCGGCCGCGCCCAGAAACGGTGCGCCGGGGCGGTCGAGCAGGTGCACGTTCAGGCTGCGCGGCACGGCGGAGAACCGCAGGATCGGATAGCTGCTCCAGTCGAAGCTGCGGATGCGCCGCGTGTCGAACTTCAAGGCCTCGTAGAGCGTCCAGCTCGCCGACTGGATCACGCCGCCTTCGATCTGGTTGCGGATGCCGTCGGGGTTGACGATCTGCCCGGAGTCCACCGCCACTTCCGCGTGTTCGAGCGTCACCTGACCGGTCTCGCGCACGACGGCAACCTCGACGGCGATCGCCACATACGCCATCAGGTTCTTGTACTTGCCGAACGCGAAGCCGACGCCGTGATTGGCCTTGCGCGGCGCGCGCGGCCAGCCGAATTTCTCGGCGGCGAGGCGGATCACGTCGCGTGCGCGCGGGTCATGCAGATGCTTCAGACGGAACGCGACCGGATCGGCGCCCGCCGCGGCGCTGAGTTCGTCCATGAAGGACTCGATCGTGAACACGTTCATGTGCGCGCCGAGCGAGCGCATCGCCGACGTATGCAGCGGCATGGTCGGCGAGAAATGGTTCATCACGTGCAGATTCGGAAACGTGTAGAGCGGAATCGCGTTGCGGTCGCCGCCGCCTTCGGGCTGCACCATCGGCACCGAGGGCGCCGGCGTGAACGGCTTCTCCAGCAACTGCGCCGGAATCAGCCGGCCGGCGTTGACGATCCGCTCGTTGTGCGAGCTGCTCCACAGCGCGTAATCCCAGTCGACGATGCCGCCGCCGGCGTCGAGCGAGGCCTTCGCTTGCGTGACCATCGCGGGCGTGTAGTGATCCCACGTGTGTTCCTGTTCGCGCATCCATTGCACGCGAACCGGGCGTCCGGCCATGTCGCGCGCGATCAGCGCGGCGTGCGCGGCGACGTCGTCCGCGCCGTTGTGGCCGTAGCAGCCCGAGCCTTCGACGTGGACGCAGCGCACGTTCTCTTTCGGCAGCGCGAGCATTTCGGCCAGCGCGTCGCGCAGCGGATAGACGCCTTGCGAGTGCGTCCACACGGTCATGTGGCCGTCCTTGAACTGCGCGACCGAGCACGACGGTCCGATCGAGCCGTGCAGCATGTAGCGCTTGGTGTAGGTCGCGCTCAGCGTTTTGAGCGGCGCGCCCGCCGGGCCATGCGTGTTGGCGATCTCGATGTGTTCGGTGGAAATCTGTTTGAGATCGCGGTGCACGGTGGCGGGATCGGGCAGCGCGTGCCCCGCGCTCCACTGGCTGCCCGCCGCGAGCGCCCGTTGCGCCTGCACCGCCTGCCATTCGCCCTTGGCGACCACGGCCAGCATGCTGCCGTCGCGGATCACGTCGACCACGCCCGGCATCTTCAGGACATCGGGCGTGTTGGTGCGCAGCAGTTGCGCGCCGTACACCGGCGGCAGCACCACGCGCGCATGCAGCATGTCCGGCATGACCATGTCCTGCACGTAGCTCGGGCCGCCCGTTACCTTGCCCGGTATGTCGAGACGCGGCAACGAGGTGCCGATCACGCTGAAGGTCGCCGGATCTTTCAGCGGCGACTCAGGTGTGGCCATGCGATGCAGGTCGACCAGGCCGACGGCTTCGCCATAGGTCATCGATCTTCCATCGGGCGCCTTGATGATCGCGTCGTGCGCGCTCAACGCGCTGCCGCTCACGCCGAAGTGTTTGGCCGCCGCGTCGACGAGCAGCCCGCGGACCTGCGCCGCCGCGTTCAGCAGCGCGCTGCCGCTATCGGCGATGGTGTGGCTGCCGGCCGTGAGTCCTTCGTCGGGCGACGCGCCGGTGTCCGCGGTCAGGAAGGTGATCAGCGACGGCGCCATGCTCAGTTCCTCGGCCGCGACCTGGAGCAGCGCGGTGCGCACGCCCGTGCCGAGTTCCACCTTGCCGGTATAGACGGTCACCTTGCCCGCGGGATCGATCTTGATCCACGCGTCGAGATAGGGGTTGGTTTTCAGGCTGCCCGCCAGCTTCTCGGTGGCTTTCGCGATGTGCACGGCGGCGCCTTCGTCGGCGATCACTTGCTGCGCGAGTGCCTTCGCGCCGGGGAACAGGCTGAAGCTCACCACCAGCGCGCCCGACACCATGAAACGGCGGCGTCCTTCGTCGATGCCGTTGATGTCGTCGATCTTGTCGATCTTGTCGATCCTGCCGTGGACGCTCATTGCGTGCCTCCGTGGTTCCCAGCGCGTTGTGGCTTCGCGGCGGGCACGCCGTCGCCGGCCGGCAGATGCGCGACCTCGCGGATCGCCGCGAGAATGCGCATATGCGTGCCGCAGCGGCACAGATTCGGCTCCATATGCTCGCGCAACTCGCTTTCCGTCGGATGCGGGTTGCGATCGAGCAGCGCCTGCGCGCGCATGATCATGCCGGCGATGCAATAGCCGCACTGCGCGGCCTGATGCTCAATGAACGACTTCTGCAACGGACCGGGACGCTCCGCGGTGCCGAGACTTTCCACGGTGCGCACGGGCCGCGCGCCGATCGACGAAACCGGCACCAGGCACGAGAAAACCGCTTCGCCGCCGACGATCACGGTGCATGCGCCGCATTGCCCGAGACCGCAGCCGAACTTCGCGCCGTGCAGGTGCAGATCGTCGCGCAACGCGTAAAGCAGCGGCGTGGACGGGTCGATATCGAGGGCGTGCTGCACGCCATTCACGGTAAGCGTGATCATCGCGCGTTGTTCTCCTTTCTGACTTTCGCCACGGTGGCTTCGACGTCGTTCCAGGCGCCGCGCTGCGAATACGTGGCGCGAATGTAGGCGGCGAGATCGGCGATTTGCTGGTCGCTATAAATCTCGCCGAAGGCCGGCATGTAGTTCATCGCATCCGCGCCGTGCCAGCCGATGCCGCCGAGCATCATCTGGATCGCGTTGCGCGGCGTGGCGGCATTCACCGCGGTGCTGAACGCGAGGGTGGGGCGTTCGCCGATCGCCTGCATCGGCGCGGCGGGTCCGTGGCATTGCGCGCATGACGCGCCGAACAGGATCGCGCCGCGCTGCGCCGACGCGGACGTTTCGGCTTGCGTTCTGCCTGGCGTTTTGCCTTGCGTTTCGCCCTGTTCCGCAGCCTGTGCCGATACGTTCGCGACAGCGGGCCGCGGCTTCTGAAGCGACAGGATGTAGGTGGCGATGGCCTCCACGTCCTGCTCGGGCACGCTGGCGAGATCGCGCGTGACGGGCAGCATCGGGCCGGCCGCCGCGCCGTGTTCGCTCGCGCGGCCGCTGCGCAGATAGGCGACGAGCTGCTCTTTCGTCCACGGTTTCGGCGCGGCGCCGAGCGCATTGAGCGCGGGCGCTTCCCAGCCGTCGACCATCCCGCCGTCGAACGCGTGGCCTGACTTCTCGCCGCCGATCGCGTCGAGCGGCGAATGGCACGAGGCGCAATGGCCGAGGCCATCCACCAGCAGCTTGCCGCGATTCCATTCGGCGTCTTTCGACGTCTCCGCGGGACGCTCGCCGGCACGCAGGAACAACACGTTCCAGAATGCCAACAAGGGCCGGAAGTTCAGCGGGAAGATCAGGTCGTTAGGCGGCGCGCTCGCGCTGACCGGTTCGCGCGTCATCAGATACGCGTATGCCGCGGCAATGTCGGGATCGGACATGCGCGTGAAGTGGATGTACGGAAACGCGGGATACAACAGATGCCCGTCGCGCGCCACGCCGTGACGCACGGCACGCGTGAACGCTTCGAGCGACCAGTTGCCGATGCCGGTTTGCACGTCCGGTGTGATGTTGGTGGCGTAGATCGTGCCGAACGGCGTGGCGAGCGACAGGCCGCCCGCGAACGGCTTGCCGCCCTTGGCCGTGTGGCACACGATGCAGTCGCCCAGCGCGACGACGCGCGCGCCCGCGAGCCTCGTCTGCGAATCGAACGATGAAGCCGGCGGCGCATTGACCGGCGCGATCGCGGGCTTCCACATCGACCACACGGCGACGATCAGCGCGGCGACGATCGACGCGCCGGTTGCCGCTAGCAAGATTGGCTTGCGAGTCATCAGGCACCTGTCAATGAAGTCCTGGGTTCAACGGGGGAACGTCGACCGCGCCACGCGGCGCGCGGCGCGCACGGCCGACGGCATGCGTCATGCCTGCGCGACGCCTTGCTGCACATTCCGACCGGCGCTGCCGTGAAACGGATAGTCGAGATAGCCGGACTGGTCGCCGCCGTACCAGCCCGTGTGCTTCGGCGCGGCCAGCGGCGCGTGGCTCGCAATGCGTTCGACCAGGTCGGGATTGGCGATATACGCGCGGGCAAACGCGACGAGATCGGCGTCGCCGTCGCGGATCAGCGCATTGGCCTGGTCGATGGATATGCCGCCGTTGACCATCAAGGGCCCCGTGAACATCTTGCGCGTGCGCTCGATGATGCGCGGCAAGTCGGGGTGTCCGCTCCAGCCGTTGGTGTCCGCCGCATGAACATAAGCGACGCCGAATTCGTCGAGCATCTTGCCGACGTAATCGTAGGTGCCGTCCGGGTCGGCGTCGCGCACGTTGTTGTAGTGCGCGTACGGTGAGATGCGCACGCCGACGCGACCGAGCGGAACCGCAGTGCCGATCTCCGTCAGAATGTCGCGCAGAAAGTTGGCGCGGTTGGCGATCGAGCCGCCGTACCGGTCGTCGCGCGTGTTGATGGTCGACGAGAGGAATTGATGCAGCAGGTAGCCATTCGCCGCGTGAACTTCCACGCCGTCGAAGCCGGCTTCGATTGCATTGATCGCACCTTGTCTGAACTGCGCGACGGTCTGCTTCACTTCGTCGAGCGACATGGCGCGCGAGGGCGTGGCATGGATTCGCGTGTAGTGGCCGTTCTGCAACTGGCCCCACACCTGTAGTTTTTCGAGATCGTCATTGACGCCGGAAGGCGAGAGCGGCGCCTCGCCGCCGAGCAAGGCAAACGAACTGACGCGACCGCCGTGCCACAGTTGCATGAAGATACGGCCGCCCGCGGCATGCACCTGGCTCGTGACGTTGCGCCAGCCGGCGATCTGCTCGCTCGTGATGATGCCGGGCGTGAGTTCGAAGGCGGCCGATGCGGTGCTGACATTGGTCGCTTCCGTGATGATCAATCCCGCCGAGGCGCGTTGCACGTAGTACTGCGCCATCATCTCAGTCGGATTGCCGTGCAATGGTGCGCGTGAACGGGTCATCGGCGCCATGACGACGCGATTCGGCAGATGCCTGCCGTGCAAATCGTAACCGCCAAGAAGAGGTGACATCGTGATTCCTTTGCGAATGACTGAAGCAGGTTCGGATGCGTGACGATGTCGAGCAGCGTATCGCCGCCGTCACGCGAATTCCTTAAAACCACGCTTAAACGTTGTGAAACCGTACCGTGACCGGTTCCGCTCACGCGCGGTGCCGAGCCGCATGCGGACGGCCGATCGCCAGATAGTGAATCAGCGCGACGAGCGGGAACGCCGTGGCGACGCCGGCGACCAGCGTCCATCCGCCGTGCTCATAGAGGGGACTCGCGAGCGCCGAGCCGAACGCGCCGCCGACAAAAATGCTCGTCATGTACAGCGCATTCAGACGGTTTCGGCTCGCGGCATGCAGCGCATAGATCTCGCGCTGGCCGAGCACCATGTTCATCTGCACGGCGAAGTCGAGCACGATGCCGGTCGCGACCAGCCCCACCACGCCCCACGCGGGATGGATCAACGCAGGCGTATAGGCGAGCGCGCCCACCACCAGCGCGATCAACGTCGCGCGCACCGTGTGGCCCGCGTCGGCGAGACGTCCCGCAACCGGCGCCGAGGTCGCGCCGATCGCGCCGACCAGCGCGAAGATGCCGATCGCGGTTTGCGAGAGCCCGAACTGCCGGGTCAACTCGATCGGGATCGCGGTCCAGAAGAGGCTGAACGAAGCGAACATCAGCGCCTGATACAACGAGCGGTGGCGCAGCACCGGCATCGTGCGGAGCAGATGACCCAGCGAGCCGATCAACTGGAAGTACGTGGCCTGGTGATCCGGCTGGCGGCGCGGAATAGTAAGCGCGAGCACGCTGGTGACGATCGCCATCAACACCGCCGCCGCGGCGAATACCGCGCGCCAGCCGAAGTGCCCGGCCACCACGCTGGAGATCGGGCGCGCCAGCAGAATGCCGAGCAGCAGTCCGCTCATGATGGTGCCGACCACCTTGCCGCGCGATTCGTCCGGCGCGAGATGGGCGGCGAGCGGAATCAGGATCTGCACGGCCACGGAACTGAAACCGATCAACAGCGAAATTGCGAGCAACCCGCCTGGCTGGTGCGCGAACGCGGCGGCGGCGAGACTCACGATCGACACCAGCGCGGTGGCGATCATCAGCTTGCGGTTTTCCAGCAGATCGCCGAGCGGCACGAGAAAGAACAGCCCGAGCGCATAGCCGATTTGCGTGAGCGAAACGATCAGGCTCGCGGTGCCGCCGGACATGTGAATGTCCGGCGCGATCAGTTCGGTGATCGGCTGCGCGTAATAGAGATTCGCGACGATCGCGCCGCAGCAGAAGGCGAATAGCGCGATCAGGCCGCGCGTCAGTTTGACGGGGCCAGGGCTTGCGGCGGTGATGGATGCGTCGGTCGACATGAGCAACTCCTGAAATGAAAAGGCGGGAAAGCGGAAAAAGCGGCGGAAAGAGCCTCGGATCTAACCGGCGATATTCATCAAACGGTCGCCGAGCGAAATGCCCAGATCGGTCATGCGCTTGCCGCGTTGCAACTGCTGGCTCTCCCAACGCGTGAGCAACGCATCGATGCTCGAGTCGGCCTTGCTCGCGCCCGCCAGCGCGAGCGCGAGCGCATGCGCGTTGGCCGCAGCCTTGGCGGTGCTGCCCGCCGTATGCGGACGCGGCACCGATGCGGCGTCGCCGATCAGCACCGCACGCCCGAACACCATCCTGGGTGTGCGCAGGTCGATGATCGGCTGCATGAACGGCTCGCCGGTTGCATCGACCAGCGCGCGAAACGTCGGCCCGAGCAAGGCTTTTGCATCGAGCCGAAGCTGCTCCACGTCGGCGTGCTTGGCCGTGCCCGGCGGCAGCGAGAAAGCGCGCGCCGCGCCGTGACGGTCCACCAGCAGTTCATTGAGCCGGGCGCGGTCGTACTTGCGATACCACACCCAGTTCCAGCGACGCTCGCCGGCCGCGGTCGAGTCGGTTTCGCCGGGAATCAGATAGGCAAGCGCCGAGTGTTCGTCGCCTTGCTGGAACGTAAAGCGCTCGCGCAAGATGTCCGCGGCGAAGCGCGGCAGATCGGGTTCGGCGACGAGTCCGCGCCATGCCGCATAGCCCGCGTAGGCCGGCACGATCTCGGGCAGCAGGCGGCGCCTGAGCGTCGAGCGGATGCCGTCCGCGCCGATCAGCAGGTCGGCGCGCTCGCTGCGGCCGCTTTCGAAGCGCGCGACGATCTGCTCGCCGTCCATGCGGAAGTCGCTAAAGGTCTCGCCGGTATGCAGGCGCGCCGCGGGCAGCGCGTTTCTCATGGCGCTGTACAGCAGGCTCCACGAAGTCTGCATTTGCGGCATGAACAGTTGCTCGACGCGCCTGTCCTCGCGATCCAGATAGATGCGTTCGCCCGACGCCACGCCCGGCGGATCGGGCAGCGCGACGCCCGCGAAATGCAGCGCGTCCAGCACGTCCGGTTGCAGCACGATGCCGCCGCCGCGGCTGTCGAGCTGATTGGGCGAGGTCTCGAATACGTCCACGTCCCAGCCGGCCGCGCGCAAGGTGGTGGCCGAGAACAGTCCGCCGAGCGAGCCGCCGATCACCACGGCGCGCGGTGTGTCGAGTGCGTTCATGCCGCGCTCCGTTGCGTGGCGGCACGCAGCGCGTTCGCGAACACGGCGCCCGGTTGCGCGCCGCTGATCAATTCGCCGGCAATCGAGATCGTCGGCACCGAATGAATGCCGAGGCGCTCCGCCTCGTCGCGGGCGGCCTCGATGTCCGGCGTGCCGGAAGCGGCGAGCAGATAAGCGCGAACTTCATCGGCATCGAATGCGTGCTCGGCGGCGATGTCGACCAGCGTGTCCAGCGAGCCGATGTCGCGGCCTTCCGAAAAGTAGGCGGCATAGATGGCTTGATACAGCGCGGCGGTCTGCCGGGCTTGATCGCGCGCTTGCGCGAACTGCATCAGACGATGCGCGAGCCGCGTGTTCGGCGTGCGCAGCACCTTGTCGTAATTGAACTGCGCGCCTGCCGCGAGACCCGCCGCGGCGACCTGCGCGTCCATGCCTTGCGAGCGCGCCCAACTGCCGAACTTGCGGGTGCGATAGTCGCGCCGGTTCATGCCTTCGGCGGGCATCGCCGGATTCAACTCGAACGGCACATAGCGGATCGCCACGCGCGCCTCGGCGCCCGACTCCGCGAGCGCCGCGGCGAGATTGCGCTGGCCGATCCAGCACCACGGACAAATGAAGTCGTAATGGACCTCGACCTGAATGGTTTGCATGCTGCACCTCTCGCTAAGTAACGACGACAGGTTATTCGTTGCGCGCCATTGAGTGAATACGTCTAGAATGCAATCCCCCGTTGCGTGTGACGCAACCAAACCCGCATTGAGGCCGTGCATGGACAAACTCCTGGCCCTGAATACCTTGCTCGAAGTGGCCGACGCCGGCGGCTTTTCGAAGGCCGCGCAACGTCTCGGCGTCGCGACCTCGTCGGTCACGCGTCTGATGGATGCGCTCGAAACCTCGCTCGGCACCGCGCTGCTGACGCGCACGCCGAGAAAGGTCAGCCTCACCGACGCCGGCATTGCCTACGTCGAACAGGTCGGCAAGGTGCTCGACGATCTGGCCGAGGCGGACGAAAGCGTGTTCGACAGCGGCGCGTCGCCGGTCGGCGCGCTGCGCATCGCGGTGCCGTCCGCGTTCAGCCGTCTGCGGCTCGCGCCGCACCTCGCCGCCTTTCTCGCCGAGCATCCGCGCGTGTTTCTCGACGTCGTCGTGGCCGATCACTACGCCGACCTCGCACTCGACAGAATCGATATCGCGATCCGCATCGGCCTGCCCGATCGCGACGCGAATCTGGTCGTCAGAAAGCTCGCGGACAATCCGCGCTATGTCGTGGCGAGCCACGACTATCTCGAACGCAGCGGCACACCAGCCACGCCGCAAGCGCTCGATTCCCACGAGTGCCTGCGCGTCGCCTATGGCGGCGGTTACCGCACGCGCCAGGTCTGGAGCTTCCGCCGCGACGGCGCGGAAGAGCGGGTCGACGTGCGCGGGCATCTGCTGTCGAACAGCATCGACATCCTGCTGGAAGCCGTTATCGCCGGACGCGGCATTGCGTTGCTGCCGGAATGGCTCGTCGCCGCGGAGATTCGCGCGGGACGCCTGATGCGGCTGTTCGAGCAGTTCGAGGCGACGCCGCACAATGGCGACGCCGTGGTCTATGCGGCGTATCTGCCCAATCGCCGCCATTCCAGCAAGGTGCGCGCGTTCCTTCAGTTTCTCGAAGCGCGGCTTCAGTCCGCGCTGGAAGGCTGACGCACCGCGCGCGTGCTTACGAATGGCGTCCCGATTCGAACAGGAACCACACGCGCTGCTCCGCTTCGTCGATCCAGTTTTCCAGCAGGCTCGCCGTGGCGACGTCGCCGTATTCGTCGCATAGCGCATGCGTTTCGCGCATGTAGCCCGCCAGCGCCAGGTTGTCTTCGCGCAATTCCGCGAGCATGTCGCTGGGCGTGACGAACTCCGCGTCGTTATCGGCGATGCGTTGCAGCTTCGTGATCTGCCCCGCCGAGCGCAGCGTCTTGCCGCCGATCTTGCGCGCGCGTTCCGCGATCGGGTCGGTGGTCGCGTAGATCTGATTGGACTGGTCGTCGAGCAGCAGGTGGTAGTCGCGGAAGTACGGCCCCGACATATGCCAGTGGAAGTTCTTGGTCTTCAGATAGAGCGCGAACACGTCGGCCAGCAGGGTCGTCAACGCGGCGGCGATGTCGCGCGTCGCGTCTTCGCCGAGGCTGGTCGGTGTCTTGAGCGGCGCGGCGCGATGCGCGGCTGCGGTCTGTGCGTCTTTCATGGCGGTTCCTTTTAGATGTCGATAAGTGCGGCCGAAGGTCCTGAATCCGGCAACTGAAGTGTGAAACGGCGCGCACGTAAAGTCCTGCACAAAACATGAATTTTTCTGAAGCGGCTTGAAGCGGCTTATGGAGCGGCTTTCGAGGCCGCAACCAGGATCGGGCGCGCCGCGATTTCCGTTGCGGGCTCATTTCTCCAGAACTTTCAATTCAGAACGATTAAGGGCTTTGCCAAGGACTTGGCCGAAGGGCGTCGATAGACTGGCCTCAGTTTTTCGCGCACTTCAACGCAGTGCGGCATGTCCATCAAACCCTTTCAGGATCTACACAGCCATGTCAAACCCCAAACTCGAAGTTCTGACGCCTGCAAACTCGCAGATCATCTTCATCGACCACCAGCCGCAAATGGCGTTTGGCGTTCAGTCCATCGACCGTCAGGTACTGAAGAACAACGTGGTCGGACTCGCGAAGGCCGCGCGGGTGTTCAACATCCCCACCACCATCACGACGGTGGAGTCGGAAAGTTTCTCGGGCTACACCTACCCCGAACTGCTGGACGTATTCCCGGGACACAAGGTGCTCGAACGCACGTCCATGAATTCGTGGGACGACCAGAAGGTGCGTGACTCGCTCGCCGCGAACGGTCGGAAGAAAGTCGTGGTCGCGGGCTTGTGGACCGAGGTGTGCAACAACACGTTTTCGTTGTGCGCGATGGACGAAGGCGACTACGAAATCTACATGGTCGCCGACGCATCGGGCGGCACGTCGAAGGAAGCGCATGAGTATTCGATGCAGCGCATGATCCAGGCCGGCGTGGTGCCCGTCACGTGGCAACAGGTGCTGCTCGAATGGCAACGCGACTGGGCGCACAAGGAGACGTACGACGCGGTCATGGCCATCGCCAAGGAGCATTCGGGCGCCTACGGCATGGGCGTGGACTACGCGTACACGATGGTCCACAAGGCCGCCCAGCGTGCGGTGGGAACGCACGAAGTGCTGGCGCCGGTGCCGGCACGCAAGTAACGGTCGCAGCACGTCGCGTTACGTCGCGTTACGTCGCGTCACGTCGCGTCACGTCGCGTCACGCCGTCGCGCGGAATTCGAGCGTCTACCGACGCTCTGGATTCCGCTTGCCGGCTGGTTTCTGAATGCTTCATGGAAGCGGGCGTCACGAGCGCCCGTTTTCCATGAATCGCTCCGCGCGTGAAACGCGGAGCGCTCCCTATGAGGATCGCCATGACTTCCACCACTTCCGCGCCGACGCCGGCCGAAGTCGTCTTCTTCAACGGCAAGATCGCCACGCAGGACGACAAACGCTCGTTCGCGGACGCGCTCGCCGTCGCGAACGGCCGCGTGATCGCGGCCGGCTCGCGCGACACCGTGATGCGCCACGTCAACGACAACACGCGCCACGTCGACCTGAAAGGCCGCACGGTCATTCCCGGTCTCAACGATTCGCACCTGCACGTCATTCGCGGCGGCCTGAACTTCAACATGGAACTGCGCTGGGACGGCGTGCCGTCGCTCGCGGATGCGCTCGACATGCTGCGCAAGCAGGTGGCCCGCACGCCCGCGCCGCAGTGGGTGCGCGTGGTGGGCGGCTGGAACGAATTCCAGTTCGCCGAGCGGCGCGGACCGACGCTCGAAGAGATCAACGCGATCGCGCCGGATACGCCGGTGTTCATCCTGCACCTGTACGACAGCGCGCTCCTGAATGGCGCTGCGCTGCGCGCGGTCGGCTATACGAAAGACACCCCCAATCCGCCCGGCGGCGAGATTCAGCGCGACAAGCGCGGCAATCCGACGGGCATGCTGATCGCACGGCCGAATGCGGGCCTGTTATACGCGACGCTGGCAAAAGGTCCGAAGCTCGCGCCGGAGGATCAGCGCAATTCCACGCGCCATTTCATGCGCGAACTGAACCGCCTCGGCGTGACGAGCGCGATCGACGCGGGCGGCGGCTACCAGGCCTATCCCGACGACTACGCCGTCATCATGGACATGGCGAAGCACAATGAACTGACCGTGCGGATCGCGTACAACCTGTTCACGCAAAACGCCAAACAGGAAATCGAGGACTTCGCGAAGTGGGTGAAGATGACGAAGCCCGGCGAGGGCGACGACTTTCTGCGCGTGAACGGCGCGGGCGAAATGCTGGTGTTCTCCGCCGCCGACTTCGAGGACTTCCTGGAGCCGCGTCCCGATTTGCCGGACACGCTCGAAGCGGAACTCGAAGGTGTCGTCAGGCTGCTGGTGGCGAACCGCTGGCCGTTCCGTCTGCACGCAACCTATAACGAATCGATCGAGCGCTTCCTGAACGTATTCGAACGCGTGAACGCCGACATTCCGTTCAACGGCCTGCGCTGGTTCTTCGACCATTGCGAGACCATCACGCAGAAGAATATCGACCGCGTGCGCGCGCTCGGCGGCGGCATTGCGATTCAGCACCGCATGGCTTACCAGGGCGAGTACTTCATTCAGCAATACGGTGAGGAAGCCGTGAAGCGCACGCCGCCGATCCGCCACATGCTCGATGCGGGGCTGCCGGTGGGCGCGGGCACGGACGCCACGCGCGTCGCGAGCTTCAACCCGTTCGTGTCGCTGTACTGGATGGTGTCGGGCAAGACGGTCGGCGGCACGGCGATGTACACGAGCGAGAACCGGCTCGACCGCATGGAAGCACTGCGCCGCTATACGGTCGGCAGCGCGTGGTTCTCGAATGAGGACGACCGCAAGGGCGCGCTCGTGCCCGGCCAGTTCGCGGACTTCGCGGTGCTCAGCGACGACTATTTCACGGTCGACGAAAGCCATATCAAGTATCTCGAATCGGTGATGACGGTGGTGGGCGGCAAGGTGGTCTACGCAGCCGACGACTTCGCGCCGCTCGCGCCGCCCGACTTGCCGGTCAGCCCGTCGTGGTCGCCGGTCGCGGAGTTCGGCGGCTACAGCCGGTACAAGCCGACCGCGGTGGCGTGCGTGGACGGCTGCGTGAATCTGTGCGGCGTGCATGCGCATGCGCACGGCTGGGCCTGGCGCAAGAACGTGCCCGTCAGCGATTCGAACGGCTTCTGGGGCGCGCTGGGCTGTAGCTGCTTCGCGTTCTGACCGTTCCGATTGTTCCGATTGTTCCGATAGCCACGGTTTCATGCCGCCACGCGAGCGAGGACCTTCATGCCGACCCTGACCGACGGCGTGCTGTACGGGCTAGGCATCCTGGTCCTCGATTTCCTCGCCTGGCGTTTCGTCGCGATCAGGCGCGAGCAGGCGCGTCTCGGCTTGCGCGCGCTGATGTTCGGGCTATCGACCTACGTGCTGTTCAGGTCAGGCATGAATCCGTTGCGCGCCGCGCCGTGGGAGGATCAGCCGCTGCGCCATCTGCTCGCGCAGATGCTCGAAGTGGTGTGGTGGCTGCAAGGCGCGCGTCTCGTGACGATCGTGCTGGATCGCACCGTGTTGCCCGAGTCGTGGCACAAGGAGCGTCTGTTTCAGGACGTGTTCGGCGCGCTGGTGTTTCTCGCGGCGGCGGTGGGCGCGATCGCGTTCGTGTTGCAACTGCCGGTGCGCGGTTTGCTCGCGACCTCCGGCGCGCTCGCGGTGGTGCTTGGCCTCGCGATTCAGAGCACGCTCAACGACGTGTTTTCCGGTGTGGTGCTGAACGCCACGCAGCCGTTTCACATCGGCGACTGGGTGACGATCGGCGACGTGGAAGGCAAGGTGGTGGAGAGCAACTGGCGCGCGACCAGCCTGCTGAACGGGCAGGGCAATATCGTCTTGATCCCGAACAGCGTGGCGGCGCGCACCAACATCGTCAACGCGAACCAGCCCTCGCATACGCACGGCATCAGCGTGGTGCTGCCGGTCAAGCCGACGATCCGGCCGGCCACGGTGTTGCAGGCGCTGGCCGACGCCGCCGCCAGTTTCGACGCGGTGCTCGCCGACCCCAAGCCGATTGTCAGCGTGCGCCGCGCGACCAACGACGCGATCGAGTACGAGATCGTCTGCTACGTCGATACCCTGAGCAAGAAGATCGACGTGCGCAACGATCTGTTCGATCTGGCGCACCGGCATTTGCTGTCGCGCGGCGTCGTGTTGCGGCCGTTGTCGGTGCCTGAGCCCGCCGCCGAAGCGACGGACGAAAAGCACCGGCTGCTTTGCAATGTATTGATCTTCCAGACGCTCGACGACGGCGAAATAGCCGAACTCGCGGCAAAGCTGACGAAACACGAATTCGACACCGCCGACACGATCTACGCCGCCGCCGACGAAAGCGGCCACGAGCTGCATATTCTCGCGCGCGGCGTCGCGAGCGTGAGCGTGCCGAAGGGCGGCGGCGAGATCGAATTGCGACGGCTCGCGCCGGGCGATTCGATCGGCCAGTCGGGCATCCTGGCGGGCGTCAGGTCCGGCGTGATCGTGCGAGCGCTCACGCGCGCCACGGTATTTCGCCTCGACAAGAGCGCGTTGACGCCGATCCTCGCGCGGCGGCCCGAGGTGGCGAGAGAGATGTGCCGGCTGCTCACGGAACACCATGAAACCGAGAAGATGCTGCTCGCGTCGCCCGAGCATGCCGATCAGCACGCCGGCGGCTTGCTGCAATGGATACGCGACGGTCTGCAGCGCTTTCATGAACTGGCGATTTGAGCGGGCCCACAAAAAGCGCCGCACGAATTAAGTCTTTTTAAGGAACGGCCAAAGTCTTTATTGGATTAATTCGCTACGCTGCATCGGACAGTGGGCAGGCATCGCGCGGCGGAGCGACCGAGGAGCGAGGATGGGCGATAGGGAGGAGGTGACATGAAGAAAATGATTGCGGGAGTCGAGATTCCCGACGGTGCGATGGCTGGTGCGGCAACCGCCCAGATGCGCGCCACGGAATCCGAGTTGATGTTTCAGCATGCGTTGCGGGTCTTTCTGTTCGGTGCGCTGACCGGCTATCGCAAGAACCTGAGTTTCGACGCGGAATTGCTTTACATGGCCGCGCTGTTTCACAACGCCGGTTTGAATGCGCAGTACCGGCACTCGCCTTACCGATTCGAAGTGGATGGCGCGAATGCGGCGCGCGCGTTCGTGCGGCAGCACGGCGCGGCGGAAAGCGATATCCACGAAGTATGGACGGCGATCGCGCTGCACACCACGCCCGGCATTGCGGAGCATATGTCGCCGCTCGTCGCGCTGACCCGCGCCGGCGTGCAGATGGATGTGTGCGGCGACGGTTACGACGAATTCACCGCGCAGCAGCGCGACGAAATCATGCAGGCGTGTCCGCGCGAACTGGACTTCAAGAAGAAGATCATCGAAGCCTACGCGCGCGGCATGGAGCATCGTCCCGAGACGACGTTCGGCACGGTGAACGCGGACGTGCTGGACCGCTGGGACCCGAACTATCGCCGGCTGAATTTCTGCGGTCTGGTGCTGGGTTCGGACTGGCCGAATTAAGGCATTTGCAGGTATCGAAAGGAAAGGAAAACGCAATGGGCTACGTCATTTCACTGGGAGTCGGCTTCGGCGTCGGACTGCTTTACTGGCTGCTCAAGGTGCAGTCGCCGGCGCCGCCGTTGATCGCGCTGGCAGGTCTGCTCGGCATGGTGCTGGGCGAACACGCGATACCGGTCGTCAAGGCGCAGTTGTTCGCGCAGACGCCGACGGTTCAGGCCGCGCCGCCAGCCGGGACAGCCCCGGCGGCTTCGGCGCTGCAAAAGCCGAACGCGCCCGGCGCGGCGAAAGAGGGCGGTTGATGCCGTCGGCACGCGTCTATTCCTGTCGAGGAAATCGTCCGTGAACAAGCACGAAGACACGATTCTCGCGATGATCGCCGGCTATGTGGACACGGTTGGCTTCATCGCATTGTTCGGCCTGTTCACCGCGCACGTGACCGGCAACTTCGTGCTGCTCGGCGCGGAAGTGGCGGGCGTGGGCCAGGGCGCGCTGCTCAAGCTGCTGGCGTTTCCGTCCTTCATCGTGGGCATTGCGTTGGGCAGCGTGATTTTCAAGTTCACGGAGCGGCATCAGTCGCCGAATGCCGCGAGCGTGCTCTATCTGTTGCAGGCGGCGCTGCTCGTTTCGTTCCTCGTCACGGGCATGCTGATCACGCCCGCGATGGGTTCGGATGCCTCGATGGTGCTGCTGTGCGGCGTGCTCGGAACGATGGGGATGGGCGTACAGAATGCGCGCGGCAAGCTGCTTCAGGTGAGCGGCCTGCCGAATACGGTGATGACCGGCAACGTCACGCAAATCGTGCTGGACGTGATCGAGCTGATTCACCGGGGCGCGGCGGGCGGACATGGCCAGCAGGTTAGCGAACGACTCAAATGGACCTTGGCGGCCATGTGCGGATTCGCGGCCGGCGCGATCCTCGGCGCGCTCGCTTATATGCAGTTTTCATTCGTCGCGATTGCGCTACCGGTGGCCGTGCTGCTTGCTCTCGCATGGAACAGAAGGGCGGCGCCCGCGAGCCATTAGGTCACGGCGATACGTCGCCGTCGCTTGAACGCGCGCGCGGTTTCCACGGATAACTCACGCGGCCTCGCAGGTGGCCGGCTAATCACGCTATTCACGCTATTCAAGCTATTCATTATTGCCAACACAATCGGGTTACAACACATGTTCACATCGCTGAAACGCTTTCGTCCCGTCGCGCTTGTCTGCGCCGCGCTGCTGATCGGCTTGACGCCGGTCTCGTCCGCATTCGCCGATGCGGGGCCGCCTGAAGTATCGAACGGCAAGACCGCGCTCGCCGCGAAACATGCCGACGTTTCCGTGGGTCCGCAATACGACACCACGCACGTCTATGTCGCCTCCGCCGATCTCGACGCGTTCGTCACGAGCTTTGTCGCGACGTTCGGCGGCAAGGCTTCGCCGCGCGCGGTGTTCACGGTCACGCCGACGCCGAGCAAGACGGCCTCGCAGTACGTGCAGACGCCGGTCGGCATGCTGTCGGTATTCGGCTTCGAAACGCCGATTCCCTATCCGTTCGGCAACGAGCGCACCGGCTATCTGGTGACGAACATCGATCAGGCGTTGAAGGCGGCGCGCGCGGCGGGCGCCGACGTGCTCGTGGATAGCTTCGACGATCCGATCGGCAAGGACGCCATCGTTCAATGGCCGGGCGGCCTGACGATGCAACTCTACTGGCACACCAAGGCGCCCAGCTACGCGCCCTTGCACAGCGTGCCGGATAACCGCGTGTATGTGTCGCGCTACGAAGCCGACAACTTCGTGCGCCGCTGGCTGCATTTTTCGCACGGCAAGGTGGTGTCGGACAATCCGCGCGCCGACGCGGGCGTGATTGGCCGGCCGGGCGAGACCATCCGCGAGATTCGTCTCGAATCGGGCTTTGGCCGCATGGTGGTGTTCGTCACGGACGGCAAGCTGCCGTTCCCGTTCGGACGCGAAACGACCGGCTATGCCGTCGACGATCTGACGCAGACGCTGCAGCGCGCGCAGGCGGCCGGCGCGAAGGTGCTGTACGCGCCGTATGGCAGCGCATCGGGCAAGACGGCGATGCTGGAATTCCCCGGCGGCTACATCGCTGAAGTGCACGATGGCCGCTAAAGCGAGCGCAACGAAGGCGCACAACGCGCGCGCCCGGCGGGCGCTGCGCGCCGCGCGCGCGCTGCTGGTCAGCACGGGGCTGGCGGCGGCGCTGCCGGCTTCGGCGGCGGACACCGCGCTCGGCAGCGCCGACGATACCGCCGCGACCAGTGCCTCGGCTAGCGCTTCGTGCGCGCGTCCGGTGGTCATGTTCAATCGCTGGCAGGAAAACTGGTCGGCGCTCGCCGATCCGTGCGTGCCGAAACGGCCTTTCGATTCGCTGAAGTACATTCCGCTATTCGGCAATCCCGACGCGTATATCTCGCTCGGCGTGGTGTTGCGCGAGCGGCTGGAGGTCAACGACGCGCCGCTTTTCGGCCTCGGCTCCGGGCACGACGACACCTATCTGCTGCAACGTCTGGAAGTTCATGCGGATGTGCGGCTCGGTCCGCACGTGCAGTTCTTTACGCAATTCGAGGACGCGCGTCCCTATGGCAAGGACAACGTTTCGCCGGTCGACAAGAATCCGCTCGACTTGCGCCAGGCGTTCGTCGCGATCACCGAGCCGCTGGGTCCCGGCACCGTGAAGGTCCGCGTCGGGCGGCAGGAAATGGCGTTCGACTTGCAGCGCTTCATCTCCGTGCGCGACGGCCCGAACGTGCGCCAGGCCTTCGACGCGATCTGGGCCGACTATGAAACCGGCCCGTGGCGCTGGATCGCCTACGCGACGCAGCCGGTGCAGTACCGCGACAACTCGGATTTCGACGACGTGTCCAACCGTCACCTCACGTTCAGCGGCGTGCGCGTGGAGCGCCAGGGCGTCGGTCCGGGCGATCTGTCCGCGTACTACTCGCGCTACAACCGCAGCAATGCGCGCTTTCTCGACGCGGCCGGCGACGAGCATCGCGACGTATTCGACGCGCGCTATGCCGGCAAGGTCGCGCAGATCGACTGGGACGTGGAAGCGATGTATCAGTCGGGGCACGTGGGCAACAAGACCATCGGCGCGTGGGCGGTGGGCTCGCTCGCGGGCTATACGCTGGCCTCGGTGCCGTGGACGCCGCGTGTCGGCATTCAGGTCGACGCCGCATCCGGCGACCGTCATCCGGGAGACGGCCGCGTCGGCACGTTCAATCCGCTGTTTCCGAACGGCTACTACTTCGCGCTCGCGGGCTACACCGGCTACACCAACCTGATTCACGTCAAGCCGTCGCTGATCGTCAAGCCGAACAGCAAGCTCACGCTGCTGGCGGGCGTGGGCCTGCAATGGCGGCAGACCACCGCGGACGCGGTGTACGGACAGGGCTCCTCGGTGGTGCCGGGCACGGCGGGACACGGCGGACGCTGGACCGGTTTCTATACGCAGCTGCGCGCGGACTGGGCTGTTACCGCCAATCTCGCCGCCGCGCTCGAAGCCGTGCATTTCCAGGTCGGCCCGTCGCTGCGCGAACTGGGCGCGCGCAATGCCGACTACGTAGGGGCCGAATTGAAGTTCGGCTGGTAAGCGCAACGCCGTCATTTTGCGGGACGTCGTCGGTTCGACGAGGCCCGAGAGAGGTCCATTGTCATGAGCACCCCCGATCTACCGATCGACGCGTCCGTACCGTCGGAACTCGAGATTCCGTATTCGTCGCTGGAATATAGGCGGCATCAGATGTTTCCGCGTCTTTCGCCGGCGGAGATTCAAAGTCTTCGGCGCTTCGCGAAGCCGATGTCGTTCAAGGCCGGTGAACTGATCTTCGAAACCGGGCATGTCGCGCTCGGGCTCTTCGTGCTGCTGCATGGGCGCGTGCGTATCTATTCGCGCGACAGCTTCGGGCGCTCCACGCTCGTCACCGAACACGACGACGGCCACTTCATGGCGGAGATGGCGCAACTCTCCGGCAAGCCCGCGTTGATCGACGGCGTCGCGTTGACGGATGTCGAGACGCTCGTGATCGACCCCGACCGCCTGCGCGCGCTGATCGTCGCCGATGCGCAACTCGGCGAGCACATCATGCGTGCCTTGATCTTGCGGCGGCTCGGTCTCATCGAGCAGGGCTTGGGGCCGATCATCGTCGGCAACGGCGACGACGCGCGGCTGGTTCGCCTGCAAGGCTTCCTGCGCCGCAATGCGTACCCCGCGACGGTGATCGACGCGCGCAGCGATCCCGAAGCGGTCACGTTGCTGGGCGGCATGACGACCGGTCCCGGCGATTTCCCGCTGGTGTTCTGCGCGAACGGCAACGTGCTGCGCGCGCCGGATGAAGCGCAACTCGCGTCGTGCCTCGGCCTCGTGCCGACCTTCGAGCCATCGCACGTGTACGACGTCGCGATCGTCGGCGCGGGCCCGGCGGGACTCGCGGCGTCCGTTTATGCCGCGACGGAAGGCTTGTCGGTCGCCGTGTTCGATCAGCGCGCGCCAGGCGGCCAGGCCGGCGCGAGTTCGCGCATCGAAAACTATCTGGGCTTTCCCACCGGCATTTCCGGCCAGGCGCTCGCCGCGCGCGCGTTCCAGCAGGCGTTGAAGTTCGGCGCGCATCTGGCGATTCCCGGCAAGGTCGTCGACGTGAGCCGGCAGGAGGGCATCTTTCTGCTGACGCTGCTCGACGGCCAGCGCATCAGCGCGCGCACGGTGGTGGTCGCGAGCGGCGCCGCCTATCGCAAGCCGACGGTGCCGGACTTCGAACGCTTCGAGGGGCGCGGCACGTATTACTGGGCCTCGACGATCGAAGCGAAGCTGGTGAAGGGCCAGGACATCGTGCTGATCGGCGGCGGCAATTCGGCGGGCCAAGCGGTGGTGTTCCTCGCGAACTTCGCGCGCAGCATCCGCATGCTGATTCGCGGCAGGGATCTCAACGCGAGCATGTCGAAGTATCTGATCGACCGCATCGGCTCGTTGCCGAACGTCTCGCTATGCACCGGCTGCACGCTGCATTCGCTCGAAGGCGACGAAGCGGGCCTCACGCATCTTCGCGTGCGTCATGAAGACGACGGCAGCGACGAAGTGCTCGCGTCGCGCCATCTGTTTCTCTTCATCGGCGCGGACCCGAAAACGGATTGGCTCGCGTCGAGCGGCGTGGAGCTGGATAACCGCGGTTTCGTCGTGACCGGCTTTGCGCGCAGCGAGCATGGATTGTC
>NZ_JBQEPU010000019.1:0-148188 GCF_052045835.1 Paraburkholderia sp. 22099
CCGCGGATATCAGCGTGATTCACCGTCGACCTTACTGCTACGTCGCCCTCAGGAAATTCCTTTGCCTATGGAAAAACCGCAAACCTGGATATCGCGATTGACACGGAAAGTCATATCAGCGGCCAGCACGCGCGCTTCGTCGGGGTCATCGGGATCGCCGTATTCGTCGATCCACGAGGCACCCGCATGCAGCAGGTGATAGCGGCTCATGTCGAGCAAGGGCACCTCGCATACCACCGCGCCGAACAGCTCGGGGCGCTGCACCATGCACGCGGCCACCAGCAAACCGCCGTTGCTGCCGCCCTGAATGCCGAGTTGCGCGGCACTCGTCACGCCGGTGCTGATGAGCGCCTCGGCCACCGCGATGAAATCGTCGAACGAACGCTGCCGATGCTCGCCCTGCGCCGCCGTGTGCCACTCCGTGCCGAATTCGCCGCCGCCGCGGATATGCGCGACCACGTAGACGCCGCCGCGCGCGAGCCAGCCGATGCCCTGTCCCGTCAGATAGCTCGGCAGCAAGGGAATCGCGAAGCCGCCGTAGCCGTTGAGCAGGCATGGCCGCGCGTGTTGCCGTGCGCGCTCTGACGTGGCCTCTTGCGACGCTTCTTGCATGACGCGCGGCCCGATCACGGTGTACGGCACGCGCGTGCCGTCAGCGGACACCGCATGCGCGCGCGTCACTGCGAACGGCGTTGCGTCGAATTGCGTCGGCCAGCGATCGAGCAATTCCCAACCGGTCAGATCGTCGCGGGCGAGGTCGGTGAGCCAGTACGCCGGCGGTTGCAGATAGTCGTCGGTATCGACGAACACTTCGTCGTTCAACGTCGGCTCGACCGGCGAGACTTCGGCTTGCGCGTCGTCGCGCGACGGAAAGACGCGCCGCCGCCAATGCCAACCTTCTTGATCGGCATCTCGCGCGGGCGTCCACAGCAAGGTCTGGTTTCGCACATCCTCGAGATACGACACGATCAGATGGTTGCGCGTATGCGTCCACTCGCACACCGAGGTTCGCGGTGTCGGCATGAAAAGCGGCGTGACGTCGCGCTCGCCGCGCAGGAACGCCGCTTCGCGAATCGCCAGCAACGCGCCGCCCGCGTAATGCGCGCCGTTGCAATGCCAATCGAGGCGCGGCTCCAGCAGCAGCCAGCCCTGCCAACCGCTCACCGCGACATGCGAGGGCACGTCGTAACGGCGCCAGGCATCGGCGGCAGCCGCGGCGCTCTCTAGGTAATACGTGTGCGAATCGAAGAAGTCGACGCTGCTCACCACCGTATGCCGCTGTTCGACCGGATCGTAGTGCGCTTCGACGCCGATGTCGCCGAACGCGCCTTTGAACACCACCGGCGCGTCGGCCAGCGCCGTGCCTCGCGTCCAGCGGCGCACTTCACGCGGGTAGCCTGAGCGCGTGAGCGTCTTGCGGCCATTGTCCCAACCGACGTACAACGTATCGCGGTCGATCCACGACGCGGTGTGCTTGCCGGCCTTCGCGATCACGAAGCCGTCGTCGACGAAACGTTGGGCGTCGATATCGAATTCGCGCACCACCAATGCGTCCGAGCCGCCCGGCGACAGCGTCACCAGCGCGCGATCGCCATCCGGGTAAAGAATGTCGAGTTCCACGCATACCCACGGCGTGCCTTCCGCCGCGCCGAGCGCGTCGAAGTCGAGCAGGGTCTGCCACACGGGCGCGCCGCTGCGCCATGCGGCCCATGTGGTGCGCCGCCAGATGCCCTTCGGATTGCGCTCGTCCTGCCAGAGATCGTAGGCCCAATCCTTCCAGCGATCGGGAATGACCGGACGCTCGCGCGGCAGATAAGCGTCGGCGAGCTGTTGCCTGAGCGACTCGAATTGCGCACCGCTGCACCACGCGGCGCGCGTGCGGACATTCTGCGCGTCGACCCACGCGAGCGCGGCGGGATCGTCGAGCGCTTCGAGCGACAGAAAGGAATCGGGAGAAAGCGGCCAGAGAAAGGGGCCGCGAGTAGCGGGAGAAGCGGGCATCGTCGGCTGTCGAATGAAAACAGCGTTGATTATGCCCTGCGCGAAGCGAAGCGCCTTTGACGATGCTCGCCAGCGCCGACATGGATGAAGCCGCGAACGACGGAGCGATACCCGAACCGCTCCGCGTCACATCACGCCAACTTCAAGCACGAACCTCAGCACGAACCTCAAGGCTCGAGATTGAGCTCCTGAATCTTGCGCGTAATCGTATTGCGGCCGATGCCCAGACGCTCGGCCGCTTCCACCTTGCGGCCACGCGTGAAATCCAGCGCCTCGCGAATCACCGCCGCTTCGAAACGGCGCGCGAGTTCGTCCATGACGTCGGCCGAGTTCTCGCGCAACAGGCGCGCGACTTCGGTACGCAGACCGCCTTCCCAGGCGCTCACAGGCGTCGCGACCGGCAAGCCGCCGGCCGCGGCCGGTTGCGCCGAAGCGCTCGCGCCGTTGATCGGCGCCGTCGCCGCGAGGCCGGCTTCGCCATTACCGAGCACTCCGCCGCCGCCCGCGAGATCGCTCACGCCGGCTTGCGCGGGACCGAGGTCGGGCGGCAAGTCCTTGATCTCGATGGTCTGCGCGGGCGCCATCACCGTCAGCCAGTTGGCGAGGTTCTCCAACTGACGCACGTTGCCCGGAAACGGCAGCGACGCGAGATACGCCAGCGCGTCTTCGGACACGCGCTTGGGCTCGACGCCCAGATCGCGCGCACTCTTTTGCAGGAAGTGACGCGTGAGCAGCGGAATGTCCTCGCTGCGCTCGCGCAGCGCAGGCAAACGCAAGCGGATCACATTGAGCCGGTGATACAAGTCCTCGCGGAACAGGCCCTGGCGCACGCGCGATTCGAGATTCTGGTGCGTCGCCGCGATCACGCGCACGTTGGCCCGCAACGGATTGTGGCCGCCGACGCGATAGAACTGCCCGTCCGACAGTACGCGCAACAGGCGCGTTTGCAGATCGAACGGCATGTCGCCGATTTCATCGAGAAACAGCGTGCCGTTCTCGGCCTGCTCGAAGCGCCCCTGGCGCATGGCCTGCGCGCCGGTGAACGCGCCGCGCTCATGGCCGAACAGTTCGGATTCCAGCAAGTCCTTCGGAATCGCGGCGGTGTTCAAGGCAATGAAGGGACCGTTCGAGCGTGGGCTATGTCGGTGCAACGCACGCGCGACCAGTTCCTTCCCGGTGCCTGATTCGCCGGTAATGAGCACGGTGGCGGCGGAATGCGACAAGCGGCCGATCGCGCGGAACATATCCTGCATCGCCGGCGCCTGGCCGAGCATTTCCGGTGCATCGGCGACGCGGTCGTCCCACGTCTGTTCGCCGCGCATGCTTTCGTCGACGGCGCGGCGGATCAGTTCGACGGCCTTGTCGACGTCGAACGGTTTGGCGAGGTACTCGAACGCGCCGCCCTGAAATGCGGCGACCGCGCTATCCAGATCCGAGAACGCCGTCATGATGATGACGGGCAAGCCCGGCACCTTGTCACGCACGGTTTGCAGCAATTCGAGGCCGGAGCCGCCTGGCATCCTGATGTCGGACACCAGCACTTGCGGGCTGTCGTGATCGAGCGCGGCCGACGCCTCACGCACGTTCGCGAAGCTGCGTGTCGCGAAGTTTTCGCGGGCGAGCGCTTTTTCGAGCACCCAGCGAATCGATTGATCGTCGTCTACTATCCAGATCGGCTTCATATGGGTCGGTCAGAATTCTTGAGATGCGTTTGGTTTAGCAGTCGAGCGGCAGCACAATCTGAAACTCGGTGTGGCCCGGGCGGCTTTCCACTTCGATCAGTCCGTCGTGTTGTTGCACGAAGGTCTGCGCGAGCGTCAGACCGAGACCGCTGCCGTCCTCGCGCCCCGACACGAGCGGATAAAAGATGCGGTCACGGATCTCCTCGGGAATGCCTGGGCCGTTGTCGATGATATGCAAGTCCAGTGCCAGCTTACATAAACGTTTCGACACCGTGATCTTGCGCGCAATGCGGGTGCGCAATTCGATGCGCGCGTCGCCTTGCGAGATGCGCTCACGCAGCGCCTCGGCCGCATTGCGCACGATGTTCAGCAGCGCCTGAATCAGTTGTTCCTTGTCGCCGCGCAAATCGGGCACGCTCACGTCGTAATCGCGTTCGATCGTGAGGCCGCGCGGAAACTCCGCGAGAATCACCTGGCGCACGCGCTCGCACACCTCGTGAATATTCACGTCGCCGACGATATGCGGATGACGGTGCGGTTCGAGCAGGCGGTCGACCAGCGTCTGCAAGCGGTCCGATTCCTTGATGATGACCTGCGTGTACTCGCGCAACTCGTCGCGCTGACGCTCGCCGAGTTCGAACTCGAGCAGTTGCGCCGCGCCGCGAATCCCGCCGAGCGGATTCTTGATCTCGTGCGCGAGATTGCGGATCAGTTGCTTGTTGACCGCCGTGAGGTCGTTGATGCGCTCCTCGCGGTCGGTGCGCAGATGCCGCTCGTTCTCGAACAGTTCGAGCAGCACGTAGTCCTGCGCCGTTTCCAGAAAGCCGACGATCGCATGCACGTGCAGCGGCTCGTGACCGGGACGCTCGAGCACGGCGTCGAGATGCGTCGCGTGAAAACGGTGGGCGGCGATCGCGGAGATGGTCGCGAGCAGTTCGTCCGCATTCGAGAAGATGTCCGGCCACGCCATCTGCGTGAGTTGCCGGCGCGAAAGCTCCAGCATCGATTCGGCCGACGGGTTCGCGAACACGACGCGCAGCGTGCGCTTTTCGAGCACCAGCACGACTGTCGGCAACGCCTCGAAGCCGGGCAGCAAACCGGAACTCACGAGGAGAGCGTCGTCCGACAGCGTTTGCTCCTGCCCTTTCCTTGCCTTGATCAGATTCTTGAGAACCATCTTTGCAGTCCGGCCGATAGGAGATGGTGATAAATCAGGTGTAGCGCGTTTTGTGTCGCCCGGTGCCCGCGGCTCGCGCATGTCGCCTACGCGCATGTCGCCTACGCGCATGTCGCGAACGTCGCCTACGCGGATCGCAAACGTTGCGCTCGATCCAACGAAAAAGGGACGGCGCCGCCGTCCCTTCGTGACCGATCGCGAGCGTCGGGCAAAGCGCTTCGCCGTTTGAAGGGCGAAGCGCCATTGCCGCTTACAGCGAGTAGTACATTTCGAATTCGATCGGGTGCACCGACTGACGATAGCGTTGCAGCTCGCCCGTCTTCAGTTCGATGTACGCGTCGAGCATCGAATCCGTGAACACGCCGCCGCGCGTCAGGAATTCGCGGTCCGCGTCGAGTGCGTCCAGCGCCTGGTCGAGGCCGGCACACACGGTCGGGATCTTTGCATCCTCTTCCGGCGGCAGGTCGTACAGGTTCTTGTCGGCAGCTTCGCCCGGATGAATCTTGTTCTGCACGCCGTCCAGACCCGCCATCATCAGCGCGGAGAAGCACAGGTACGGATTCGCCATCGGATCCGGGAAGCGCGTTTCGATACGGCGGCCCTTCGGATTCGACACGTGCGGAATGCGGATCGACGCCGAACGGTTGCGAGCCGAGTAAGCCAGCTTCACCGGCGCCTCGAAGTGCGGCACGAGGCGCTTGTACGAGTTCGTCGACGGGTTCGTGATCGCGTTCAGCGCGCGAGCATGCTTGATGATGCCGCCGATGTAGAACAGCGCGAATTCCGACAGACCCGCGTAACCGTTGCCCGCGAACAGGTTCGTGCCGTCCTTCCAGATCGACTGGTGAACGTGCATGCCCGAACCGTTATCGCCGACCACCGGCTTCGGCATGAACGTAGCCGTCTTGCCGTACGTGTGCGCGACGTTGTGGATGATGTACTTCATCTGCTGCAGCCAGTCGGCGCGTTGCACCAGCGTCGAGAACTTGGTGCCGATTTCATTCTGGCCCTGGCCCGCGACTTCGTGGTGATGCACTTCGACCGGAATGCCGATCTGTTCGAGCAGCAGGCACATTTCCGAACGGATGTCCTGGAACGTGTCGACCGGAGCGACCGGGAAATAGCCGCCCTTCGTGCCCGGACGGTGGCCGGTGTTGCCGCCTTCGAATTCCTTCGCCGACGACCACGGTGCTTCTTCCGAACCGATCTTGATGAAGCAGCCCGACTGATCCGTGTTCCACTGGACCGAGTCGAAAATGAAGAATTCCGGTTCCGGACCGAAGAATGCCGTGTCGCCCAGGCCCGTGCTCTTCAGATAGGCTTCAGCGCGCTTGGCGAGCGAGCGCGGGTCGCGCTCGTAGCCCTTGCCGTCCGCCGGTTCGACGACGTCGCAGGTCAGCACGAGGGTGGATTCTTCATAGAACGGGTCGATGAAGGCCGTGTTCGCGTCCGGGACCAGCAACATATCCGATGCTTCGATGCCCTTCCAACCGGCAATCGACGAACCGTCAAACGCATGGCCGCTTTCGAACTTGTCTTCATCGAATGCCGACACCGGCACCGAAACGTGTTGCTCCTTGCCGCGCGTGTCGGTGAAACGAAAGTCGACAAACTTGACGTCTTCGTCTTTGACGAGTTGCACGACGTCGGCCACGGATTTACTCATAACCTATCTCCTGATTAACGAATTCGGCGGGTTCAGCCGCCGCCCAATCTAGCTGACCCGTCCCGGCGCGTCCACCCCTGGTTTCGTCGAGGCGGACATTCGAGCCTGTGGGACAAGTCGATCGGAAGCAATGAAGCAGCTTCTGTGCCATGCATGCGCCAAGCCGGCGCAGACCCATTGTGCGCGCGCGTTTGCGGGGAATGCGCGCACCGAATGGCATGCAGCCCCGAAATCGGCGATTCGGGCATGGCACCGAAAACGTGCATGACCTAACTGCGACCTTGCCGTTATACCTATTTTGGTGCATTTTCTAGATTTTGCACCATTAGAGAACATTACACTTGCGCGGCGACTCCCAAGGTTTCTGGCGCCCGCCGATCCTCTCCGCTTCGCGCTGCGCGCTAGAATGGTTATTTGGTCCAAGAGAGAGACACGCTCATGAGCACGCTTGAACAGCTATACGCCCAGGCGGAAAAGCGTCGCGGCGAAAACCAGTTGCCCTACGCGGGCGCGATCTCGCCGGCCGAGGCGTTCGAACTGCTGCAACTCGATCCGCGCGCGCGTCTCGTCGATGTGCGCACGCGCGCCGAACTCGATTGGGTCGGTCGGCCGGTTGTCGGCGACGGGCAATACGCGCACGTGGAATGGACGCGCTATCCGGGCGCGGTGCCGAACCAGGAATTCCTCGATCAGTTGAAACAGGTCGCCTCGCCGGATACGCCGGTGCTCTTCCTGTGCCGCAGCGCCGCGCGCTCGAAGCTCGCCGCGATCGCCGCGGCCCAGGCCGGCTTCACCCAGGCGTACGACCTGCTCGAAGGCTTCGAAGGCGACAAGGACGGCCAGGGGCATCGGAAGACGGTGTCGGGCTGGTGTTTTCGCGGCTTGCCGTGGATCGGCGCATGATCGCGGACGGCGCGGTTGGCGCGGTTGGCTGACCCGTTGGCCGACCGTTGCCGGTTGCCGGTTGCCATTGGCATGCGCGCACGCCTGCCTGAAACGCATCGTCGGCGCTGAGTGTGACAGGCCGATGATGCGGCGACTACACAATGAAGCACAGCCGGCGAGAGAGTGCCCGCACGGCCTCACGAGCGCCGAAAAAAACTCGCTCGCGTAGCCCGCGAATCAATCGCGCGGTTTGGCCGCGGCCGCGTCCAATTCGACGATGTCGCCGCCCAGCAGATGCACCCCTTCGCGCAGTTTGACGAACGCCGCCGCGACGGCTTCCGGCTCGCCCTTCACACCCAGATCGATGTGATGCCGCGCATACACGCCGCCGCGTTCGGCGTCGCCCACGCTCGGCAGGCTGAACACCCGCACGCCCGGAAAATCCCGTTCGATCTTCTCCATCAACGGCGTCACACGCGATTCCGGCAACTCGAACACCAGCAGTGATTTTTCCGCGTGCGGCATGGCGTGATGCAAATGCGCGTACTGCGTATCCAGCACCCACTCGATCATCGGCCACGCCATCACCGGGAAACCCGGCACGAAGTGATGCTGGCCGATCGAAAAACCCGGAATCTTGTTGTAGCCGTTCGGAATGATCGAAGCGCCCTGCGGATAGGTGCCCATGTTCAGGCGATGCAGGTTTTCCGGCGTTTCCAGATCGAGCGGCGTTGCCGCGGTCGCCGGATACATATCGCGGATGCGCTCCTGGATCAGCCGCGCCGCTTCCGGATGCAATTGAAGCGGCACGCCGAGCGCGGCCGCCGCGCACTGGCGAGTGTGATCGTCCGGGGTGGCGCCGATGCCGCCCGTGGAGAACACGACGTCGCCCGACGCGAACGTGCGCCGCAGCGTCGCCGTGATGCGCTCGGGATCGTCGCCGATATATTCCGCCCAGCCGAGCGACAGTCCGCGCGCGCCCAGCAATTCGATGACCTTCGGCAGATGCTTGTCGACGCGCCTGCCCGACAGGATTTCATCGCCGATGATGATGACGCCAAATGCCATTGCCGCCTCTTTCGCTTAGTCAGTAATTCATCAATAAGGAACCGGCGCCGTCTGCCGCGCGCCGCCGTGCTCTTCCGCGCGCATGCGTTGCAGCGCGCGCAGACAGTAGTAGCCGAACCACAACGCCGAGAACACGAGGATGAACGCGTAGATCCAGATCGTCACCGCGGTGATTACCGGGAACAGCACGATCAGCCATACCGACGACACCCACAGCAGCGTGGGCAGCGAGCCCATCAGACCGCTGGCGATGCCGATCAGCAGCAGCGGCAGGCGGAAGCGCCGCACCAGTGCGCGACGCTCGTCGCGCGTGGCGTGCAGCGCAAGCGCGTCGTAAGTCATCACGCGATAGGTCAGCCAGCCCCACAGCAGCGGCGGAATCAGCGCGAAGAACGGCGGCACCAGCCAGAGCGGCAACGTGACGATCAGCAGCACCAGACAGACCAGGGTGGTCCACAACGCATGGCCGAGGCTACCGTACCACGTTCCGCCTCGGCGCATTTCGAGGCCGGTGAATTGCCGCGTCGACAGGAAACGGATGACCGCCGGCATCGACAGCGTGGCGATCAGCAGCAGCACGGTGACGACGATCAGCGGAATCGCCATCGCGATCACGATGAACGGCGCGATCGCCGCATGCAGCGACGCAAAGCCGAGCCAGTCGAACAGTTGATAGAGCGTGGCCGTGAACGACCAGCTCGCGAGCCAGGTGCGGGTCGCGCCGATCAGCGTCTGCCAGGAAAACCACAGGATCACGCCCCAGCCGACCGTGGCCGCGAAAAACGGCATGAAGGTCAGCCAGAGCATGCGCGGGTGGAGCGCGCTTGTAAGCGCGCGTCCGAACGAGCGCAACAGATCATTCATGCGTGCCAGTGCCGGTAAACGAAACGATGGGATAAAAGGAAGCGCGCGACGAGCCGGTCAGAACAGCGTTGCAGCGCGCGCAAACGTGGACAGGATAAACCACGTGATGCGCCGCCGGGGAAACCGGCGGCGGGTGATGAAGGAGTGACGCAGGAGTAATCAGGCGGGAATCGGGCGAAGATCGGGCTCGAATCGGGCTCGAATCGCGTGGGGCTCAAACGGCGGCGGCGTCACCGCCTTCGGTGCCGCGTTTCGACGAAAGACGCCTGGCGATTCGCACGAACGCGAGCCAGTGCTGCGCCCAGAATCCGTCGCCATAGCGGCGGCCGTCGAGTTGATCGGCGATGCCGGTCGGCTCCATGTCGCGGCTCCACGAGGCGCTGCGAAACAGCATGTCCCACCAGGGGAACAGCACCCCGAAGTTGCAACCGTATTTCAGCCCTTCATGGCCATAACCCATCGCATGGTGACGGCGATGGAAAGTCGGACTCACCAGCAGGCGCTCGCCGAGCCAGCCGAAATACAGGCGGATATTCGCGTGCTGCACGCTCTGCGCGAGATTCGTGATGGCGACCAGCACGACGAATTGCGACGGCGGCACGCCGATCACCAGCGCGATCATCGCAAAGAACGACGCCTGCAGCAGATCGTCGAGCAGATGATTGCGGTCGTCGGCCCACAGCGACATCTGCTGCTGGCTGTGATGCACCGCGTGCAGTTCCCACCACACGCCGACCCGGTGCTGCCAGCGGTGATACCAGTAACCCGCGAAGTCGAGCGCGAGCAGGTACATGACGAACGTGACGAGCGGCTGCGTGGTGACGCCGGGCCACAGATTGTCGAATTCGATATTCGCGATGTTGTGCAGCCGCAACCAGGCCTGCACGTTGTCGAAAAGCGGCTGCAGCGCGAAGAAAAAGAACAGGTTGAGAATGCCGAGCTTGGCGATCCACGTATAGATCACGTCGACGCGCACCGCCTTGCGGTTTTGCCACTGCTCCACCGGCCGCAGCGCCTCGAGCGGCCGCAGCACCGCGTACATGGCCAGCACCTCGAACACGCCCACGATCAGCCAGTACAGGCTGTCGTAAGTGTCTTCGTCGTAATCCATCAGATCGAAGCGGAACAGCAGCGGCTGCACCACGTCGACGTACAGCAGCGTCTGCACGGCGGAGACGAAGCTGTCGAGCGAAGAGAAGATGAGATGGAACATGGTGCTGGCCGGTTACTTCATTCTAGCGGCTGTTCAGGCGCCGTTCGGCGCCGTGACCGGCGCGCGATTGAAGAAATAGATGCCGTGCGGCGAACGGCCGACGGCAATCGTCTGGACCAGCTTGCGCGTGGTCAGGTCGATCACGCCGACGTGCTTCGCGAAGCGGAACGTCACCCACAGATAGCGTTTGTCGGCGGAAAGCTCCATGTCGTCCGGTCCAGGCAGCAAACCGCCAATGTCGCCGACGTTCGTGAGCGTGTCCTCGTCGAGAATGCTGATCGTGCTCGCAACCCGGTTCGACACCGCGACGTGCTTGCCGTCGGCCAGCGACCGGAAGTTGTGCGCGCCCTTGCCCGTCTGGATGGTCTTGACGATCTTCTGGTTGCGCCAGTCCACCACCGCGACGTAATCCGCGCCGGTCATGCCGATCAGCAGGTACTTCTCGCCCGGCGTCATCCATAGCCCGGCCGGCACCTTGCCGACCTTCATCTTCCATTTGACGGTTTGCGTGGCCAGATCGATCGCGGCCAGTTCGCCCGAGACCTGCAGCGTGACGAACACGGTCTTGCTGTCGTTGGTGAACGCCATGTGGCTCGGCATGACCGCGAGCGGCAGGCGCGACGCCAGCGTCATCTGTTTGTTCTGGTTGTCGTAGTGATAGATGTCGAGCCTGTCCAGACGCAGCCCGGTGGTGACGAGCCATTTGCGGTCGGGCGAAAAACCGATCTGATAAGGATCCTCGATGTTTTCGACCCAGCGCTGCACCTGGCCCGACTTCGGATCGACGAACATCAGATTGTTCGATACCGAATTGGCGACGATCAGCGATGAACTGTCCGGCGTGACCATCAGGTGATGCGGTTCCTTGCCGGTGGGCACCGTGCCGACGACCTGGCGGCTGGTCTCGTCGATGAGGCTCAGCGTGGCTTCGCCGGAATTGAGCACGATCACGTTGTTGGCGTGAGCCGCCGGGGAAAACAGGCCTGCGGCGGCAACCAGCGCCGCGCCCGCGGCGAACGTGGCAGTCAAGCCGGGAAGGAAAAATTTGCGCATGAAAACTCACTTCGGAGAACGGCTGTCATTGTAGAACGTTTGCCGCGGCCAGCGGTTGACGTGGATCGGGTATCCAGCGCGCGAAAAAACAGGGGCGCGATTGACTCCGATGATCGCGCCTCGAACGGCCTGGCGCAGCGGGTTCGTGCTCCTTGCGACGCGCGGAAAATGGATCCGCGGCTGAAACGTCGAGTCTTGATTTGCTCATACAACTCAAGAAATATCCAAATAAAATAATCCATTTATAAGAATAATTTCTTCAATTCCTTATTTCCTCTATTTTAGATTTTTCAAGTTAAGAGGCATCAATATAAAGCGATTTTTCCGGGCCAATTTCAGATTTACCTGACATCGCTTGCGCAGCGCCAGATTGGACAATCCCGCCGCTACATCGCCCACACAGCCAATCCCTGTGGACGAATGAGCGTGACGCGGGTGTTTCGTGCACGCAAAAAACGCCGAAGACGCTGACTCATGAAAGCCAAGGTCCGCGGGTTATTTTTTGCACGATTTATTCAGGCGATGAAGTCTTCTCCATTAACACGCGCCCATGCGCCGTCCACGCAAGCAATACCCGGAGACTCGTAAAAGATGAACAGGAAGAACCCATTGGTTTGCTGTGAAGCACCCCACACGCGGCTGGCGGCGCCGGAACCTGCGATATCGGGCGAAAAGCGAACCGCGGCCATGCGCAGGAAGCGCATCGCGCAAGCGGTGCTGGTCGCGGCAGCGTTGGCGGGCGCGGCATCGGCGGCGCATGCGACGATCTACTTCACGGCCAGCCCGAACGATCCGGCCACCGATACGGACGCGAGCGCGACCAAAACCGGCGCGCTGGCGGCAGGTATCGGGGCGAGCGCAGACGGCACCCGCTCACTGGCGGCAGGTCTCACTGCGCAAGCGCTCGACGACGCCACGATTGCAATAGGCGCGGAGGCTATCGCCGGGGGCAGCGGCTCGATTGCGACTGGCTTCCAGGCACTTACCGTGCAAGAAAATTCAATCGCAACGGGTACGCACGCCAGAGCGACGGGCAAGGGTTCCGTCGCCGTGGGCGCCACGTCGGAGGCAATGGGCGATATGTCCACGGCACTCGGCTTTGGAGCGCATACCACGGGCTCCGCCGCGTTCGCCGGCGGCAGATCGGCGAACGCCGCATCCAACTTTGCCGTCGCGATCGGGTATGAGGCCAGCGTGGACGTCGGCAGTGCGGGCTCAATGGCATTGGGTGCGGGCGCGCTAGCGCGTGGCGGCTATGCGAGCGCTTTTGGCGCCGCGGCCGCGGCCATCGCGAACTCAGCCGTCGCGATCGGCTACATGGCCACGGCCACCTCCATCGATAGTGTCGCATTGGGCGCCAGGTCCACCACGACGGCGGACCCCGCTCTGCCCGGTTACCAACCGACCGGCAACGGCGCGACGGACATCGAGGCCCCCAAGGCGATCGCCGAGGTGTCCATCGGTTCGGCGGCGAACGAGCGCCGCTTAACGAACGTCGCGGCGGGCACGGCGGGGACCGATGCCGTCAACGTCAGCCAGTTGAAGGCGGTCGACGGCAAAGTCGAGGCCGTCGCGCAAAATGGCACGCTGCACTATTTCAAGGCAGACGGCACGGCCACCGGTTCTGACGACGCCGTCGCGAACGGCACGAATGCGGTCGCGGCAGGCGTCAGCGCGGCTGCGACGGCTGAGAACGCGGTCGCAGTCGGCATGAGCGCCACTGCTGGCGGCGTGGGTTCGACCGCGCTCGGCGCAAGCGCCGTCGCCAATACCGCGGGCTCCACGTCGATCGGCGCGTCGTCCTTCGCCGACAGCAACGGCGCGACCGCGCTCGGCGCGTATTCGAGCGTTACCGGCGCCGGCGGCGTCGCACTGGGCTACATGGCGAGCGCCAGCGCCGACAATTCGGTTGCCATCGGCCAGGGCTCCATCGCCGACCGGGTCAATACGGTCTCCGTGGGCAGCGCCGGCAACGAACGCCAGATCGCCAACGTCGCGGCAGGCACGGCCGACACCGACGCGGTCAACGTCAGCCAGTTGAAAGCGGTCAGCGACGAAGGCGCCGCCACCGCCGCGAAGCTCGAGGGCGCCGTCATGTACGACACCGACGGAACCAGCATCAACAGGAAAAGCATCACGCTCGGCGATCCGTCAAGCGGCGGCACCGTCATCCGCAACGTCGCGGCAGGCGTGGATGCCACCGATGCGGTCAACGTCAGCCAGTTGCAGGCGGCGAGCGAGAACGCGTCGCGCTATTTCAAGGCGAATGGCGCCAATGACGGCACCGACGACGCCTCCGCTAGCGGCGAGCAGGCGGTCGCCATGGGCAGCGGCGCGCTGGCGTCGGGTCAAGCCAGCGTGGCCGCGGGCACGGGCGCAGCGGCAAGCGGCGATTTCAGCACGGCGGTCGGCGGCCTCGCTACGGCTCAGGAGGAAGGCTCGACGGCATTCGGCTATCAGGCGAGCGCTGCGGCAACCAACACAGCCGCGTTCGGCTACCAGGCGAGCGCCACGGCAGAGAATGCCGCCGCATTCGGCAATCAGGCTAGCGCCAACGCCGTCAACGCCGTCGCACTGGGCCAGGGCTCCGTCGCCGACCGCGCCAACACCGTCTCCGTCGGTTCCGCCGGCAACGAACGCCAGATCGCCAACGTCGCGGCCGGCACGGCCGACACCGACGCGGTCAACGTCGCCCAGTTGAAAGCGGTCAGCGACCAGGGCGCCGCCACCACGGCGAAGCTCGACGGCGCCGTCATGTACGACACGAACGAGGACGGCAGCGTCGACAACAGCAGCATCACGCTCGGCGATGCGTCGGCCGGCGGCACCGTCATCCACAACGTCGCGAACGGCGTGGACGCCACCGACGCGGTCAACGTCAGCCAGTTGAATACGGCCATCAGCGGCGCTGTCAGCGACATCGTCAACAACGTCGTGGTCAACGCGGCCAATCCGTTCTTCAGCGCGGAAGGCGATCGCGATGCCGAAGGCGCCGTGTCGTCGGGCGCGCATTCACTGGCGTCGGGCGCGAGCGCGCAGGCCACCGCCGCGAACGCGGTCGCGATCGGCGCAAACGCCGTCGCGAGCGCGACCAACGCCACCGCCTTGGGCGCGGCCGCCAACGCCAGCGCCACCAACGCCACTGCCGTCGGCGCGGGCGCCAACGCCAGCGCCGAGAACTCAGTCGCGTTAGGCCAGGGTTCGGTCGCGGACCGGGCAAATACGGTATCGGTCGGCGCGGCCGGGCAGGAGCGTCAGATCGCCAACGTCGCGGCCGGCGTGCAAGGCACCGACGCGGTCAACGTCAATCAGTTGCAGCAGAGCGTCGGCGGCGCGCTCAGCCAGGCGAACCGCTATACCGACGACCAGATCCGCTCCGCCCGCCGTGATTCGTACGGCGGCACGGCGTCCGCCATGGCGATGGCCGGCTTGCCGCAGGCGGTCTTGCCGGGTCGCGGCATGGTCGCGATGGCGGGCGGCACGTATGCCGGCCAGTCGGCGTTGGCCCTCGGCGTCTCGCAACTGTCGGAAACGGGCAAGTGGGTCTACAAGGTGCAAGGCACGACCGACTCGCGCGGCCAGTTCGGCGCGGCGATCGGCGCCGGCATGCACTGGTAAGCCTGAATTCGCGGGGCCGGCTCGCATCGAGCCGGTCATCGCGACGGTTTAAGCGTTGTCGTCCCAGGCGCGCAACAACAAGCCTCGCGCCCTTCGCGCGATGTCGTTCTCAAAAGGAGCGCCATCGCGCGTTTTTTAAGCCAAAGCCTGGCGGCATACTCGCAAGCCGCCCGCATCGAGCGACTGCGAGCCGCCCCATCAGCGCTGCATCGACTCCCACACTTTGTACAGACGCTTCACCGAAACCGGCATCGGCGTGCGCAACTCCTGCGCGAACAGGGAAACGCGCAGCTCCTCCAACAGCCAGCGGAACTCCGACAAGCGCGGGTCCAGCACGCCGCCGCGTTGCGCGACCGCGCGCTGATAGTTCTGCCACAACGGCTGAAACTCGGCGAACTGCCGGGCGTCGCGCGCGGGATCGGCCTTCAGCTTGTCGACCCGCAGCGCGATCCCCTTCAGATAGCGCGGAAAATGCGCCAACTGCGGATACGGCGTATCGACCACGAAGCGCTTGCCGATCAGTCCATCGAGCTGATTCAGCATGTCGGCGTGCGCGGCCGTGAACGACTTTGCCTGCACCAGTTTCTTGGTCACGCCCGCATATTCACCGAGGATCTGCCCCACCAGCCGCGAAATTTCCTGCGCCAATAAGGTGAGCCGGCTGCGGCCCTCGTCGCGGCGCGTGTGAAAACTCACGTCGTCGTCAGGCAGCGGCTCTTGCAGACAGGCGCGGTCGAGCGCGGTGTCGATCAGCTGATCGCGCAACTCCTCCTGGGTGCCGCGCGGCATGAACAGCATCGCCATCTCACGCAAGCCCGGCAGATTCTTTTCCAGATACTTGATCGGCTCCTTCAACTGCAACGCGAACAGACGCCGCAAACCCGCGCGATGAATCCGCGCGGCTTCGTCCGGCGAATCGAACACCTCGACGTCGCAGTGCGCGCCGCGATCCACCAGCGCGGGATAGCCGAACAGGGTCTGCCCGCCACGGCGAATCTCGAGCAACTCGGGGAGCTTGCCGAAATTCCACGTCGTCAGTTTTTCGTAGAGCGCGGTGCCTTGCGCGCCGCCAGGCTGCGCGGTTTGGGGACCGCTCACCGCCGCGCCCTTGCCTCGCTGCGCGCCGCCGCCCGGCGAACCGGCGGCGCCCGCGGAAGCGGCTACCGGCGAAGCGCCCGCGACACCGCCACCGCCCGCCCCCGCCAACGCCGCCCCGGCCGCGCTCGACGCGATCTTCTGAAAATGCTGCTGCGCCTGCCCGCCGAGTTCGGCGCGCAGTTGCGACAGATTGCGTCCCATCGCGAGCTGCCGCCCATGTTCGTCGATAACCTTGAAGTTCATGAACAGATGCGGCGGCAGCGTTTCCAGCTTGAAGTCCGACTGTTTCATCGCGACCTGGGTCTGCTCGCGAATATCCGCGATCAGCGATTCGAGCAAACCGCCCGCGCCGAAGCGCGGCCCGCCGTGCCGTTCGACGAAACCCGCCGCGTACTCCGGCACCGGCACGCAATGACGGCGCAGCTTCTGCGGCAAGGACTTCAGCAGCAGGTGCGTCTTCTCCTTCAGCATGCCCGGCACGAGCCACTCGCAGCGCCGTGCGTCGACCTGGTTCAGCGCGTAGAGCGGCACCGCGAGCGTCACGCCGTCGCGCGGCGAACCCGGCTCGAAGTGATAGGTGAGCGTCATCTCGACGCCCGCCATCGTCATGCGCTTCGGGAACAGATCGGTCGTCACGCCGGCGGCTTCATGCCGCATCAGATCGTCGCGCGACAGATACAGCAGGCGCAGCTTCTCTTCAGGCTGGCCGCTCTTTTTCACCTCGTCGCGATACCAGCGCTCGAACGACGCGCCGGTGTAAATGCCCTTCGGCAACGCCTGGTCGTAGAAGGCGAAAATCAGTTCGTCGTCGACCAGCACGTCCTGACGGCGCGACTTGTGCTCCAGTTGCTCGATGTCGGCGAGCAACTTGCGGTTGTGCACGAAGAACGCGAGCTTCGTATCGAACTCGCCTTCGACCAGCGCGCCGCGAATGAACAACTCCCGCGCGCGCGCCGGGTCCTGCTTGCCGAAGCTCACGCGCCGCCGGTGATAGATCGGCAACCCGTACAGCACCGCCCGCTCGAACGCCGACACCTGCGCCGCGCGCTTCTCCCAATGCGGCTCGGAGAGCGATTTCTTCAGCAGATGCGCGCCGATCTTCTCGATCCATTCGGGCTCGATCTTCGCGATGCAGCGCGCGTACAAACGGCTCGTCTCGACCAGTTCGGCGGCCATCGCCCACTTGCCCGCCTTCTTCACCAGCGCCGAGCCCGGCCACAGGTAAAACTTGATGCCGCGCGCGCCGAGGTAATACGGTTCGTCGTCGGCTTTCAGGCCGATGTTGCCGAGCAGGCCGGTCAGCAGCGCAAGGTGAATCTGCTCGAAGGTCGCCTCGGCTTCGTTCAGACGCCAGCCGTGCTCGCGCACCACCGTCAATAGTTGCGAATGCACGTCGCGCCATTCGCGCAGGCGCAGTTGCGACAGGAAGTTCTTGCGGCACTCGTCCTGCAACTGCCGGTTCGACTTCTTGTGCGCGATCGCTTCCTCGAACCAGTTCCAGATTTTCAGCCACTGCAGGAATTCGGAGCGTTCGTCGGCGAACCGGCGATGCGCCTGGTCGGCTTGCTCCTGCGCCTCGATCGGCCGGTCGCGCGGGTCCTGCACGGACAGCGCGCTCGCGATGATCAGCACTTCCTTCAACGCCTGCTGATCGCGCGCGGCCAGGATCATCCGGCCGACGCGCGGATCGAGCGGCAAACGCGCGAGTTCGCGGCCGAGCGGCGTGAGGTCGTTATCGTCATCGACCGCGCCCAGTTCATTGAGCAGTTGATAACCGTCGGCGATCGCGCGGCCCGGCGGCGGTTCGATGAACGGGAAGGTTTCGATCGCCGTGAGATGCAGCGACTTCATCCGCAGAATCACCGAGGCCAGCGACGAACGCAAAATCTCCGGATCGGTGAAGCGCACGCGGCCCTGATAGTCGCTTTCCTCGTACAGCCGAATGCAGATGCCGTCCGCAACCCGGCCGCAGCGCCCGGCCCGCTGATTGGCGGCGGCCTGCGAAATCGACTCGACCTGCAACTGCTCGACCTTGTTGCGATACGAGTAGCGCTTCACGCGCGCGAGGCCGGAGTCGACCACATAGCGAATGCCCGGCACCGTCAGCGAGGTTTCGGCGACGTTGGTGGCGAGCACGATGCGGCGCGCGTTCGAGGTGCGGAACACGCGCTCCTGTTCGGCGGCGGAAAGCCGCGCGAACAGCGGCAGGATTTCGGTGTGCGGCGGATGGTGCTTGCGCAGCGCCTCGGCGGCGTCGCGGATTTCGCGCTCGCCGGGCAGGAACACCAGCACGTCGCCGGGGCCTTCGCGGCAGAGTTCGTCGACGGCGTCGACGATCGCTTCCATCAGATCGCGATCGCGGTCCTTGCCAAATTCCCGTTGAGTTTTCGGCCTGTCACGCGATTCGCGCGACGACGGCGCCGGGGACGTGCCTTCCGCCGCCTTCACCGCCGGGCTGTCTTCCGCCACCGGCCGATAGCGCACCTCGACCGGATACAGACGCCCGCTCACTTCGATCACCGGCGCGGGCTTCTCCTCGCTGCCGAAGTGGCGCGCGAAGCGGTCCGCGTCGATGGTGGCCGAGGTCACGATCAGCTTCAGATCCGGGCGCCTGACGAGGATTTCCTTCAGATAGCCGAGCAGAAAATCGATGTTCAGGCTGCGCTCGTGCGCTTCGTCGATGATCAGCGTGTCATACGCCTTGAGCAGCGGGTCGGTTTGCGTTTCGGCGAGCAGAATGCCGTCGGTCATCAGCTTGACCGACGCGCCCGGCGACAGGTTGTCCGTGAAGCGCACCTTGTAGCCGACCACTTCGCCGAACGGCGTGCCGAGTTCCTCGGCAATGCGGCGGCCCGTCGCCGACGCGGCGATCCGGCGCGGCTGCGTGTGGCCGATCAGACCGGCGCCGCCGGCGCCCAGACCGCGCCCCAACGCGAGGCAGATCTTCGGCAACTGGGTGGTTTTGCCGGAGCCGGTCTCGCCGGAGACGATCACCACCTGATTCCGCGCGATGGCCTTGGCGATCTCGTCGCGGCGGGCGGAGACCGGCAGCGCCTCGGGGAAGGTGATCGGCGGAATCGGGTTGGGTTCGACGATACGCTGAGCGCGCGGCGCACGTGGCTCGCGCGGCTCGCGGCGCGCCTCACGCGGCGGCTTGCTTTTCTGCGCCGACACCGGCGCGCCTTCCGTCGCACGCCGCGGCTCGCGCGCCGGTTTTGGCGTGGGCGGCGCATCGCTACGCTTCGCGTCGCCGGCATTCATCTGATCGGCGGCCGGCGCCGCATTCTCGTTCGCCGCAGCGGGACTTTTGGGTACATTCGACATGGGGGCGCATTATAATCCCCGGCATGAATTCCCAAACCGACCTCGTCCCCGCGCCCGCGAGCGCTCCGGCCCCCGCCGGAGCAACGGAAAACCTCGCACAGCATGCGCAATTCGTCGACTGGATGCGCTCCGTCGCCCCGTATATCCACGCGTTCCGAAACAAGACGTTCGTCGTCGGCTTCGGTGGCGAGGTGGTGCATCAGGGGCTCCTGAATGCGCTCGTGTCCGACATCGCGCTGCTGCAGGCCATGGGCATCCAGATCGTTCTGGTGCACGGCTCGCGACCGCAGGTCGAAGAGCAGATGAGTTTGCACGGAGTGGAGTCTGAATTTTCGCACGGCATGCGCATCACCGACGCGCGCGCGCTCGAATCGGCGAAAGAAGCGGCCGGCGAAGTGCGTCTGGACATCGAGGCCGCGATCAGCCAGGGCTTGCCGAACACGCCGATGGCGCACGCGCACATCAGCGTGGTATCGGGCAACTTCGTGACGGCGCGGCCGGTCGGCATTCTGGACGGCGTCGATTTCGCCCACACCGGCGTGGTGCGCAAGATCGACGCGGACTCGATCCGCCATTCGCTCGCGAGCCGCAAGCTGGTGCTGCTCTCGCCGCTCGGCTTCTCGCCCACCGGCGAGGCCTTCAACCTGGCGATGGAAGACGTCGCGTCGGCCGCCGCTATCGCGCTGCGCGCCGACAAGATCGTGTTCCTGACCGAAACGCCGGGCCTGATGCAAGCCGGCGAGGAAGGCGCCGAACTGATCCGCGAACTGTCGCTCGACGACGCCTACAAGCTGCATGAAAGCGGCGAAGTCACCGGCGACGCGGGCTTTTATCTGAAGCATTCGATTCGCGCCTGCCGCGGCGGCGTGGCGCGCGCGCACATCATCCCGTACGCGCTCGACGGCAGCCTGCTGCTCGAACTGTTCCTGCACGACGGCGTGGGCACGATGATCTCGTACGAGAACCTCGAAAGCCTGCGCGAAGCCACGCCGGACGACGTCGGCGGCATTCTCGCGCTGATCGAGCCGCTGGAATCGGACGGCACGCTGGTCCGGCGCGGACGTCACCAGATCGAACGCGACATCGACCATTTCTCGGTGATCGAGCACGATGGCGTACTGTTCGGCTGCGCGGCGCTGTATCCGTACACGCAGGAGCGCATCGGCGAAATGGCGTGCCTGACGGTCGCGCCCGAGGCGCAAGGCACCGGCGACGGCGAGCGGCTCCTGAAGCGCATCGAGCAACGCGCGCGGGCGCGCGGCCTCACGCGCATTTTCGTGCTCACCACGCGCACCGAGCACTGGTTCCTCAAGCGCGGCTTCGTCAAGGTGACCGTCGACGACCTGCCCGAAGACCGCCGCAGACTCTATAACTGGCAGCGCAAATCGCTCGTGCTGATGAAACAGCTCTGAGCGGCCCCATATACAGCGCCTGCCCGCCCCACATTCGATTACAGGAGAAGCACAGCATGACTCGTATGGTTCAATGCGCGAAGCTCGGCAAGGAAGCCGAAGGTCTCGATTTCCCGCCGCTGCCGGGCGAACTCGGCAAGCGGATCTACGAAAGCATCTCGAAGGAAGCCTGGCAGGCGTGGTTGAAGCAGCAAACCATGCTGATCAATGAAAACCGGCTGAACATGGCCGATCCGCGCGCACGCCAGTATCTGATGAAGCAGACCGAGAAGTTCTTTTTCGGAGAAGGCGCGGATACGGCGCAGGGTTATGTGCCGCCCTCGGCGGAGTGAGTTTTCGCGTTTTGCCGGCGTTTGTGCGCCACTGAAAAATCCGCGCCGCGTGCGCGGATTTTTTTGTGCCGGCGGCGACGTTGCTACGACGGGACGGCCGCAATCCCTTCCAGCGCGATGATCCGCGTCCTCGCGCATGTTTCGCGGATCGCCTTCAGAGGGGCGTACTCGGGCGACTCATACCACGCCATCAACGAAGCCATGTCCGGAAACTCGATGATGACGAGACGATGCGGCTGCCAATCGCCTTCGAGAATTTTCGTCAGTCCGCCACGGCCCAGATATTTGCCGCCATAGCGCGCCTCGGTAGCGGGCACTTCTCGTTTGTACTCTTCGAAAACGGCGGGGTTGGTGACATCGACATCGGCAATCAGATAGGCGGTCATGGCGCAATCCTTTTCGCGGTGTCGTCCCACCGCCGACTGTGACCCATCCATTGTAGTCGGCAAGGACAGCAGTCATTTTTAGCTTTACCCTGGCGCAGTTTTCCCCTACTCCATCTCACTACGGAACCAACCAGCGGTCCGCGCCGCCGGCCTCCCGAACGCCCTCGCTCGACGCCCCGCGAGCCCAAGGTTTGCGCGATCCTCTGTCATCGTGCTATCATGTTCATCGTTCCAACAGCATTTCACCTCATTAACGTTTCTTTTCATTGTGGCCCGCAGTGCGGGTGCCATGTTGAAATCGAACAGTTTTTATACAAGAAGGCTTGTCGGTCGTTTTCCTGCCTGAGGTTCCCTCGCGTTTCCCCAGCGGCGAATAAAGCACCGGCCTTTTTCGTTTCAAGCCTTCCAGCGGCGCCTGGGCCAGCTTTCGGCCAACCCAGCGTCCTCATGCACCTGCCCCCCTTCCACGGCCACGCAGGTGCAACAGTCAGCACGATCCAGACGAGTGTTTTTCGCGAATCATCCGCGAGGCACGGGCGTTGTGTTTTTGCGCCCCGCTTCTTCGTTCCTTGCGACGAGGCATACGCCATCGCGGGTTTCGTGAAACGCACTTTTCCAGCAACCGTGGCGGAACGTTCATGCGCATCATGAGTTTCGTCGCAGTCATCGGAGTTTTAACCTTGACCGCTTCCAGCAACGGCTTCTGGCGACACCACAAAGAAGAACAACGCCTCTCTCTGGACGACATCACCGTCGTCGACAAATCACTCCTCAAGCGGGCCGTCGGCGCAATGGCGCTCGGCAACGCGATGGAATGGTTCGATTTCGGCGTGTACAGCTACATCGCCGTCACGCTCGGCAAGGTGTTCTTCCCGTCGTCGAGTCCGTCCGCGCAGTTGATCGCCACCTTCGGCACGTTCGCCGCGGCGTTTCTCGTGCGGCCGGTCGGCGGCATGGTGTTCGGGCCGCTGGGCGACCGCATCGGCCGTCAGCGCGTGCTGGCGATGACCATGATCATGATGGCGCTCGGCACCTTCGCAATCGGCCTGATTCCGAGCTACGCGACGATCGGCATTTTCGCGCCGGTGCTGTTGCTGGTCGCGCGCCTCGTGCAGGGCTTCTCGACCGGCGGCGAGTACGGCGGCGCGGCCACCTTCATCGCCGAATTCTCGACGGACAAGCGGCGCGGCTTCATGGGCAGCTTCCTGGAGTTCGGCACGCTGATCGGCTACGTGCTCGGCGCGGGGACGGTTGCCGTGCTGACCGCGGCACTGTCGAACGAGGCGCTGCTGTCATGGGGCTGGCGCGTGCCGTTCCTGATCGCGGGTCCGCTGGGTCTGGTGGGTCTGTACATCCGGATGAAGCTGGAAGAAACGCCCGCGTTCAAAAAGCAGGCCGAGCAACGCGAAGCCGAGGACAAGTCGCTGCCGAAGCAATCGTTTCGCGAGCTGCTCGCGCAGCAATGGAAGCCGCTTTTGCTGTGCGTGGGCCTCGTGCTGATCTTCAACGTGACCGATTACATGGCGCTGTCGTATCTGCCGAGCTATCTGTCGGCCACGCTGCACTTCAACGAAACGCACGGTCTCTTCCTCGTGCTGCTCGTGATGGTGCTGATGATGCCGATGACGCTCGCCGCCGGCCGTCTGTCCGACGCGATCGGCCGCAAGCCGGTCATGCTGTTCGGTTGCGTGGGGCTGTTCGCGCTGTCGATTCCCGCGCTGCTGTTGATCCGCATGGGCACGGTGCTGCCGGTGTTCGGCGGCCTGATGATTCTCGGCGTGCTGCTGTCATGCTTTACCGGCGTGATGCCGTCGGCGCTGCCGGCGCTGTTCCCGACCAAAATCCGCTACGGCGCGCTCGCGATCGGCTTCAACATTTCCGTATCGCTGTTCGGCGGCACGACGCCGCTGGTCGCCGCGTGGCTGGTCGACAGCACCGGCAATCTGATGATGCCCGCGTACTACCTGATGGGCGCGTCGCTGATCGGCATCGTCTCGGTAATCGCGCTGCGCGAAACGGCGCGCAAGCCCCTCCTCGGCTCGGGCCCGTGCGTGGCCACGCACGCGGAAGCGCATGCGGTGCTGCGCGGCGAGCGTGAAGCCGCGGAGATGGACGAAAGTTATGCAGCGGCGGCGACGGCGCGCGCGTGACGCCGGGTTGCGCGCTAGCGCGGTAGTTGAGAACTGACGTGTCAGAACGGGTCGGCAAGTTTGCCGGCCCGTTTTTTTATGTCAGCAGGGAATCGAATCGCGCCGTCGCGTGCGCGCCATCGACGATCAACATGCCGGCCGAAACCGGCAGCTTGAAGCGCCGTGGGCCGGCGCTGCCGGGATTGACGAACAGCACACCGTCGCGTTCGCTGACCGACGGCTTGTGCGAGTGACCGGTGACCACCACGCCGATGCCCTCGCTGTGCGGATCGGCAAGCACGTCGGCGATGTCGTGCGCGACGAGAATGGTCACTTGCTGGACGGCGAGCCTGGCGTGCGTCGGCAGCGATGCGGCCCACTCGCCGATGTCGTTGTTGCCGCGCACCGCCGTGACCGGCGCGATCTTCACGAGCGCCTCGAGCACTGCCGGATTGCAGATGTCGCCCGCGTGGATGATCGCGTCGCAGCCGGCGAGATAGCGCAGCGCTTCGGGACGCACGAGGTTGTGCGTGTCGGAGATGAGGCCGACGCGGGTGGAGGAAGCGTTTTTTGTGCGGGCAGTCATGACGCAAGTATCAGCGAAACGGGCTCGGTTTGCGCGCAACGGTTTGCGCGAGTTCGTGCTTGCGACCGAACCCCGCAGCGGCTTGGCCAACTAACGCTGGCAAGCCGCGAATTCAGGTTCGGCGGATTCCGCGCCTGCAGTCAACTAGCGGGGGCACAACGGCCCTACGGCTTCAATCCACCGATTGCCGCTCAACAAGCTCACGCGACAAAGCCCCAACCGGCCGCTCGGCAGCAAGCATCCGCTTGCTCGCGCCTTGCACGATCACCGACACCACCGCCGCGCACGCAAAGCTCAGCCATACACCGTCATGCGGCAGCATCGTCGCGGTCACCGCGAAGAACGCCGTGAACGACGCGCGGCCGATCACCATGCCGCGCATGAGCAACGCGACGAAGTCCGCGCCGTGCGCGCGTTGCGCCGATACCGCGAGCACGATCCCGAGCAACGGAAACACCGAGAGCAATCCGCTCCAGGTCGCGCCCATCGACGCGGACAACGTCGTGACCGCGACCGTCAGCAGCGCGCCGGCAAGCATGCGCACGGCGAGATCGCCGAGCCCGCCGCGCGCGGCCGGCACAGGCCCCGACGCACGCGGCAAGCCGCCTTGCGAAACCGCGACGGCCACGCCTGCCGCCGCCACCGCCCACATGAGCCCGCTCGCCAGTTGCGTGAGCAACATCGCCACGCCGACCCACCCCGCCATGCCGACCGTCAGCGCAAGCGGCCACGCAAAACGCCGGCACGTCCACGCATATGTAAAGTTGAACGCTTCCGATGCCGCAATCGCCGCGATCGACGCCGCCGACGCCTGCGCCGCGAATGCCGGGCCGCGTTCGAGCGCGAGCAGCAGGACGATCGGCCCGGCGACGACCGGCAGCCCCGCCAGCCATCCCGCCACCGACGGTCCCCAGACGCGCCCCGCCACGGTCAGCGCGGCAAGAAACGCCGGCACCAGTGCGAGCTTGAGCGCCAGCAACACGCTTACGCTTCCAGCACGTGCTCGATACGCCGGTCGGGCACCAGCCACCACGCCGCGACCAACGTATAGAGCGCCGCCGAGACCCACGGCACGACGAATGCGAGCGCGATGCCCACCAGGTTGATGACCACCGAGACCTTGCCCTTGAAGTCGCTGCCGACCGCCTTGGCAAGCGTCGAGTCCCCGCCATGCTCGCGGATCAGCACGCGCGTGAGAATGAAGTAGGCGATCGCCGACATGCACAGCACGACGCCGTACATCGCGGTCGGCCACGAGGCCAGATGGCTCTCGCCGATCCAATGCGTGACGGCCGGCATCAGCGACAACCAGAACAGCAGATGGAGATTGGCCCACAACACCGCGCCATTGACCCGCTGCACCGCATGGAACATGTGGTGATGATTGTTCCAGTAGATGCCCACGTAGATGAAGCTCAGCACGTATGCGCAGAACACCGGCAGCATGGGGCGCAGCGCGGCGAGATCGTGGCCTTCCGGCACCTTCAGTTCGAGCACCATGATCGTGATGATGATGGCGATCACACCATCGCTGAAGGCTTCGATGCGTCCCTTGCCCATCGGTCGGTTTCCTGATGATGAATGCGGTTGGGCGCATAGCGTCGCCCGCGTCCCGCGGACGGCTCGCGCCGCCGCCGATTATCGGCGATGCCGCGCCGCTTTGTCGATGCGGGTTCGAACCGCTTGCACACATGCGCGCCGACTCTCGACCGACAACGCATATCTACGGCGCAAGCAACAACGCTCAATCCGCGGCGCCGTCCGGGTAATACACCGCAAGCCATACGCTCGGCTCCGTCTCGCTCGTCCATGCGACCCGATGCCGGCAATGCGCTTCGATCAGCACGTGGTCGCCGGGCTTCATCGGGTGCGGCTGCGGTTCGCCCTCGAATTCGAGCGCGGCCGCGCCGCTCAGCAGCACGACCCATTCGGCGCGCGGGCTGTCGTACCAGAAGCCCGGCGGGCTGGCCTGCCCGGTCGATACGATCCGCTCGATGGTCACCCCGCCGCGCTCGACGAGCGCGTCGACTCGTTCGTCCGAGCTTGCCGGCTCACCGTGGTCGAACAGATTGCCGCTGCGGATTGCGCGTTTCATCGCATGGACTCGCTGCTGGTATTGGTCGATGGTGCTCGTCGATCGCACTCGCCGTTCACTTCATCGGCTTCAGTCCGTCGAGCAAGGTCGGCACCAGTTCGCTGATGGTCGGATGAATGTGCATGGCGTACTGCAAGGTCGGATACGGCGCGCCCGCCGTCATGATGTCGATGAACGTGTGAATCGCTTCGTCGCCTTCAATGCCGTGAATCGCCGCGCCGAGAATCCGCTTGCTTTGCGCGTCCACCAGCACCTTCATGAAGCCGTCGGTCTCGCCGCGTTCGCGGGCGCGGCCGACGCGCGACATCGGCAGGGTGGCGATCAACGCGTCGCGGCCCGACTTGCGCACGTCGGCCTCCGAGAGCCCGACGCGCGCGAGCGGCGGATCGACGAACACCGCATACGCCATGATCCGCGTGTCGACGCTGCGCGCGCCGCCGTCGAGCAGATTGGCCGCCACGATCTGATAGTCGTCGTAGGACGTATGCGTGAACGCGCCGCGCCCGTTGGCGTCGCCGATGGCCCACACGCCGGGCACGCTGGTGCGCAACTGGCCGTCGACGGGAATCGTGCCGTGCTTATCCGTCGCGATGCCGGCGGCGGCGAGGCCGAGGTCGTCGGTATTCGGCTCGCGGCCGGTGGCGAACAGCAAATGCGACGCCTCGAGCGCGGGAACGTTCTGCTCGAAGCCGATGCACACCTCGTTCGCGCGATGCGGATGCGGCTCGACCCGTGAAGGCTGCACGCCGAACCGAAACTCGACGCCTTCGCGCGCCAGCACCTTCTGCACGGATTCGGCGAGATCGGCATCCTCGCGCGTGAGCACGCGCTCGCCTCGCACCAGCACCGTCACGCGGCTACCGAAGCGCCGGAAGATCTGCGCGAATTCGAGCGCGATATAGCTCGCGCCGACGATCACCAGATGACTCGGCAATTCCGTCAGCTCAAGCAGACTGGAGTTGGTGTAGTAACGAATCCGCTCGATGCCTTCGAGCGGCGGCACGACCGCGCGCGTGCCGGTGTTGATGAAGATTTCGTCGGCGTTGAGTTCGTGGAGCAGCGCACCGTCCGGCCCGCTGATGGAAAGCGCATGCGCGCCGGTGAAACGCGCGTGGCCGTTGAAGACCGTCACGTTGTGCGCGCCGCGCAGCCATGTCTCGACACCGTCGCGCGATTGTCCGATGATCCGGTCCTTGCGCGCTTTCACCGCCGCCAGATCGACGCCGACCGCCCCGCTCACCTGCACGCCCAGTTCCGCCGCGTGGCGCGCCACGTGCGCCGCGCGGGCACTGGCCACATAGGATTTGGTCGGCGTGCAGCCCACGTTCACGCACGTTCCGCCGAAGGCCGCGCGTTCGATGACCGCGGTTTTGCGGCCGCTTTGACCGAGACGCACGGCGAGCGGCGCGCCGCCTTGTCCCGTGCCGATCACAACTGCGTCGAAGTGCTGTGGCATGGCAACTCTCCAGAGGCTGGGGTGCAGGTCGTAGCATCTTACGCCCAGCGCCTGAAGTCGCGTCACCGCGTTACCGCTTTACCGCGTTTCCGTTTTTGCGCCGCGAACCGGCACGGCGCGATTCTCCTGTCGCCGCGCTCAGGCGTGGCAATGCGCGGCGCAGATCAATTCGCGCGAGCGTTGCAGCGCGGCCCGCGCGCCGCGCGCCGCCATGACCCAGCCGACCTGGCCGAGATTGAAGTCTTGCGACACCATGACTTGCATGAGGGCGACCATCGGCAAGACCACCGATGGCCGGTAAAGCTGGTTTTTGATCAAGGCTGGCATGACGGCTCCCATCGCACGGGACCGCCGTGGCGCCGCGCTCAACTTCCATTTCGATGGGAGGATTCTAGGGAGAACGACGTCGCGGATAAATACCGCGAACGCGAAGGCACTTGTTTGGGAAACTGAACAATCGGCGCTCCGTGCCGGGAAGCGGCTTGCGCCTGCCCAGCGCCTGCCCAACGTGCGCCCGCGCAAGCGGGATAGCGGCGCAGGCCGCCTACGCGCTCATGACACGTTGACCAGCCGCGCTTGCGCGTCGCACAGGCTGCGGGCGTAAGCATTCGCGCCGACCGGCCGGCTATAGAAGTACCCCTGCTGCTTGTCGCACTTGATCGTCCGCAAGAACGCCGCCTGCTCCGCTGTCTCCACGCCTTCCGCCGTCACGTTCATGCCGAGCGAATGCGCCATTGCCACCACCGCCTGGGTAATCGCAATGGAGTCGCGATGATCCGGCAAGCCCGCGACGAACGAACGGTCGATCTTCAGGTTATGCAGCGGAAACCGCTTCAGATACGACAGCGACGAATAGCCGGTGCCGAAGTCGTCGACGGAAATGCGCACGCCCAGCGCGGTCAACGCGTTCAGCATGGGCAGGACCGTATCGGTGTCGCTCATCAAAAGGCGTTCGGTGATTTCCAGTTCCAGCGCCGCCGGTTCGAGCCCGGAGCGCGCGAGGCAGCGCTCGATCCGCGCCACCAGACCGTCGTTGAACTGCCGCGGCGACAGATTCACCGCGACGATCAGATCCGGCGCCAGCGTGCGCCGCCATTGCGCGACCTGCTCGCAGGCGCGCGTCAGCACCCAGTCGCCGATCTCGACGATCAGACCCGAGTCCTCGGCCACCGGAATGAATTCCACCGGCGAGACGTTGCCGAGTTCGCTGTTGTACCAGCGCAGCAGGGCTTCCGCGCCGATCGTGCCGCCGTCATGACTGTCGACGATCGGCTGATACACGAGGCTCAGTTCGTCGGCGGCGAGCGCGCGCCGCAACGACTGCTCGATCATGAAGCGGCGTTGCAGGTGCTGATTCAGCTCCGCGGTGAAGAACTGGAAGTTGTTGCGGCCGCGCTGCTTCGCGTGGTACATCGCCGAATCGGCATTGCGCATCAGCGTGGCCACGTCCTGGCCGTCCTCGGGAAACAGGCTGATGCCGATGGAAGCGCCCAGGTAGTACTCGTTGCCCGCCACCGCGAACGGCACGGCGATCATGTCGAGAATGCGGTGCGCGAAGCCGATTAGCTGGCCGCTATTCTCATAAGCGCTGATCACGATCACGAACTCGTCGCCGCCCACGCGCGCGAGCGTGTCGTCGCGGCCGATACAGGCCGAGAGCCGCTGCGCCACGCTGCACAGCAGCGCGTCGCCGGCTTCGTGGCCCGCCGTATCGTTCACCTTCTTGAAGCCGTCGAGATCGACGAACAGCACGGCCACGCTCGCAAGCTCGCCTGTGCCTGCCGACCCGCCCGGCTCGAACAGATCGCGCATGCGCTCGGTCAGATAGGCGCGGTTATATAGCCCGGTGAGCGGGTCCCGGGTGGCGAGAAACTTGAGCTGCCGTTGCGCCTCGCGCACCGGCCCGATGTCGGTGAAGGAAATCAGCACCGAGCCGGGCTCGCTCTCGCCCGGCTTGACGATCGGCACGATGTTCTCCGTGATCCAGACGACATCGCCGTCGACCAGTTCCACCCCGATTGTGACGCCGAGCATCGGCTTGCCGGTCGCCAGCACCTGCACGGTCGGGCGCTCGGCCTCGCTCACCAGCGAGCCGTCCTCGTGATAGGCGCGCACCATCGCGGTTCGGATACTGCGCCCGACGATCTGCGGACCGGTGCGCAGAATGCGCTGCGCGCTCGGATTGCAGGCCAGCACCAGGCCCGAGCGCGACTGCACGACGATGCCCTCGTTCAGATGATCGACCACCATCCGGTGATGTTCCTCGCTGTGCGCGAGGCGCCGCGCCATCGTGTCGTGATGGACGGCGAGGCCGACGCTGCGGCCGATGTCGCGCAGCACCGCCTCTTCCTCCACACTCGGGCGGCGCGGCGTGCGGTGATAGACCGCGAATGCGCCCAGCACGACGCCGGCGTCGTTCTCGAACGGCACCGACCAGCACGCCCGCAAGCCGAGCGGCAAGGCGAGATGCCGGTAGTTCGCCCACAGCGGATCGGTTTCGATGTCTTCCGCGACCACGAGACGCCGTTCGAACATCGCGGTGCCGCACGAGCCCACTTGCGGGCCGATCTCGACGCCGTCGATCGCCGCGTTGAACTGCGCCGGCAGCGACGGCGCGCCGCCCACTCGCGCGTGCCGGCCGTCCGCGTCCAGCAGAAGGATCGAACAGGACGCACCTCCGCCGAGCAGCGCTTCCGCGCGGCGGCAGACTTCTTCCAGCAATTCCGGCAGCGGCGTGTTGCGGGTGATGAGCCGCAACACGCTGCGCTCGGACGCCAACACCTCCTCGGCCAGATCCGGCCGATGGCAGGCGCCTTCGGGCGTCGCTCCCATCGCGTTCTCTGATGTCGCTTTCCAGCTCATATGTACGCCCCCTAACCGAACATCGGCATTTCAGTGTAGGCGGCGCATCCGGGTTTACGCGAGCCGCGTGCACTTTTAATCCCCGATGCATACGACGAGGGAGGCAGACGGCGGAGCGGGACGCATGAGGCGGCCCGGATGGCTGGCGCGCTTCTGGAGCGCCAGCCGGCCCCGCCGTTGCTGTTATTGCCGGCCGTTCCCGCTGTTGCCGCCGCCGGGCGGCCGGTTCGCGCCGCCCGGCGGCGGACCGCCTTGTGGACGCCCGCCCCCGCCGCCCTGCGCAGCGCCGCGCGACCCGCCGCCCCGGTTGCCCGATGGTTCGGCCTGATGCCGTCCGCCAGCGTGCTCCCTTGGCTGGCCGCTCGGCGGACGCCCACCCGCATTCCCCTGTGACCGATCTCCGGACGGACGCCCGCTCACATGCCCTTGCGGCGAGCCGCCCGGCGGACGCCCGCCCGCATTCCCATGTGGCCGATCTCCGGACGGACGCCCGCCCACGTGCCCCGGTGGCCGATCTCCCGGCGGACGCCCACCTGAATGTCCCGGCGGCGGCCCGCCCGACGGACGCCAGCCCGGTGGCCGTCCGGCGCCCGGTCGAGGCGGCGGCGGCGGCGGCGGCGGATGATGCACCCAGCGCGATTGCTGGCCGTACCACGGCCGGCCGCGATAATAATTGCCCCAGTAGCTGCCGATCGAGAACGTCACGATCGGCAGGCCGATCACCAGGCCGTAATTGATCAGCGGCACATTGCTGCCCTGGTACGGATAACTGAGCCGCGCCGCATACACCCAGCCGCGCAGGTTCGGCGCGGCGACGTCGCACCATTCGTAGTTGCTGAGGCAGCCCATCACGCTCACCGGCACGCCGCCTGGCAACTGCGTCACGATCGGGTAATCCGGCGCGGGGCCGGCGCGCACGTTGACCGGGCCGTTGGTATAGGCCTGCGACTGCGCGTAGACCGCAGCCGGCAGCGCCAGCAAACCGGCCGCCGTGCAGATACATCGAACGAGGTGTTGTTTCATTCTTGCTCCCGTTTTGCGGACGGCGCTCGCGCGGCCCGCTCTGTGTCCCGGTGCTGTTCCCGGTGCTGTTCCCGTTGAGACAGACCCAGGCGCGCCGCCCCCACGGCGCAAGATTTGGTAACCACTCATCCGAAGTCATGCGTTTTTCGGGCCTCTGCATCGAGGCGTCCCGGCCGATCATCCATTGCATGAAACAACCATGCAACGCCGGGACCGCCATGAAAATCTTCCGCCCGCTTCTTATCGCCGCGCTGACGCTCACGCATCCGCACGCCGACGCCACCAGTTTCGACTGCAACAAGGGGCGCTCGCTCACCGAGAAAATGATATGCAACGATCCCGCGCTCTCGAAGCTCGACGACACCTTGGGGCAACTGTACTGGAAAGCGCGGCGCGGAATCGTCGACCGGCGTGCCTTTCGCACCGACAGCGACAGCAAGTGGGCGTGGCGGGAAGCGAATTGCCGCGATGCGGATTGTCTGGGGACGTGGTACTCGACGCGCATCGAGGAACTGCGGCGGCTGCTCGAAAGCATGCGGACGGGAACGCCGGCCGCGCCCGCCGAACCGGGCACCCGGCGCAAACCGCCGATGCCGGCCGCGCAACCGACCGAAACCACGATGCTTCAATGCACGGCGGCGAGTCCTGGGATCGTGGTGAACGAGCCGTGCCCGACCGTGCTCCGGGAGAAGAGCGGCCAGTGGCAGTACAAGCCGCACGGCGGCGACTGGTTTTGCGGCGTGGCGATGCTCTCGCCGATAGAAACGCAAACGCAAACGCGAACGCAGATGCGCGATGGAGCCGCGCAATAAGCCGAGATAGCGTGCTGGTGCCTGCTTGCCCTGCAACCATGCCCGCACGGCAGGCACGGCTAACCCAACCGCGGTTGAAGCCGAAGAGGAACCGCTATCTGCCGTTCCAGAACCGGCGCTGAACCTCCATCACTTCGCCTTCCACCTCGGCCACCGGCCCGATCACTTCGACCCGCTTCTGGCAATGATCGAAGACATACCGGCAATCGACGCTCATGGTCGGATTCTCGACATGATCGCCGGTCGCCTCGAGCAGCCGCTTCTCGGTCATGCCGAACACCACCCGGCCGATGTTGGCCCAATACATCGTTCCGGCGCACATGCAGCACGGCTCGACCGACGTGTACAACGTGCAACTCCACAGGTACGCCGGCGTGAAATTCAACGCCGCCACGCGAGCCAGCACCGACTCGGCGTGATTCACCGTGTCGACATTGCCCTGCTCCATCAACACGGTTTCCTGGTCCGGGCCGATCAGCACCGCGCCGAACGGATGGTGGCCGAGCAACGTCGCCCGCTCGGCCACCCGGCTCGCATGCCGCAGATGCCGCACGATCTGCTCGTGCGTGGGCGGCAAACCCTGCGGCGGATATTCGGCCGCCGTTGCGGCGGCCCCGGTCGAGACGCTCAGGCTCACGGGCGATCTCCGTTGAGGAGGGTTGATCTGGCAGGCCGATCGATTGGTCACTTCGGCAGCGAGCCGTCCACGCCCTGCACGAACCAGTTCAAACGCAGCAGTTCGGCATCGCTCAGCGACTTGCCGGCGGCGACCTTCACCGTGCCCGACTGATCCGCGATCGGCCCGGCGAACGGATTGAACTTGCCGGAGATGATCTCCTCGCGCTTCTGGCTCAACGCTTTTTGCGCGACCGGCGAAACCGCCTCGGTGTTGATGTCCGCGAGGTCGATCGCTTTCTCCTTCAGCCCCCACCACACCGGCGCGTTGTTCCACGTGCCCGCCATCACCTGCTGCACCAGATAGCTGTAGTACACGCCCCAGTTGCTCACGCAGGCACCCAGTTGCGCGTTCGGACCGAACTTCTTCATGTTGGAGTCCCAGCCGAACGCATGCACCTTCTTCTGCTCGGCGGTCTGCATCGTCGCGGTGGAATCGGTGTTCTGGATCAGCACGTCGGCGCCCTGGCCGATCAACGTTTCCGCGGCCTGCTTTTCGAGGCCCGGATCGAACCAGCTATTGATCCAGACCACCTTCACGCGCGCCTTCGGGTTGACCGAGCGTGCGCCCATCGTGAACGCGTTGATGTTGCGCACCACTTCCGGCACCGGCACCGAGCCGACAAAGCCGAGCGTGTTCGATTTGGTCGTATAGCCGGCGACGAGACCGGCGAGATACGCGCTCTGATAGGTGCGCACGTCGTAGGTGGCGAAGTTGGCCGCTTTCTTGTAGCCGGTCGCGTGTTCGAACAGCGTGTCCGGGAAGTCCTTCGCGACCTTCAGCTCGAAGTCCTGGAAGCCGAAGCTCGAGCCCACCACGATCCTGTTGCCCTTGGACGCCAGATCGCGAAACACGCGCTCCGAATCCGCCGACTCCGGCACGTTCTCCACGCGCGTCACCTTGATCTTGTCGCCGAACTTCGCCTCCACTTCCTTCACGCCCTGTTCATGCGCATAGGTCCAGCCGGCATCGCCCGGATTGCCGAGATAGACGAAGGCGATGCCGAGCGGCTGCGCGGTCGCGGCGGCCGCCGTCGCGGCGCTGAGGGCCAAGGTCGCGCCGACGGTCGCGGCAAGAACGGATCGGATGGTTTTGATGCGCAATGAACGATGCAGCACCCGCGCCAGCTTTGTTTTCATGGATTCTCCGAAGATGTTCGAACGTGCCTGCCACCGCGCGCGGGACTTCTCGCGCAAGGCTCCAGCATAGGGGGCCATATTCGAAGGTCAATTTCACCGCCAAAATTTTTATTCGTTATTCCGGCCATAACCGGGCGCGTATGCTGATCGCGGGCAAACACGTTCGATTCCGTCGAACGGGTACATCGGCAAAGTGGTACGGCAAGCGCCCGCCCGAAGCGCACTATCCGTACATCAACCCGTTTCCACTCTTTCGGAGAAATCAAATGACTCGCTTCCAAGGTAAATCGATCCTCGTCACCGGCGGCAGCAGCGGCATCGGCTTCGCGGCCGCCAAGGCCTTCGCCGACGAAGGCGCACGCGTCGTCATCACCGGGCGCGATGCCGATGCGCTCGACACCGCGAAAGCCGCGCTCGGCGCGAACGCCGTGGCCGTGCGCAACGACGCCGGCTCCGTTGCCGCGGCCCGCGAACTGGCCGCCGCGATCGGCGCCGCCGGCATCCGGCTCGACGCGGTGTTCGTGAACGCGGGCACCGCGAAGTTCGCGTCCTTCCCGGATGTCGAGGAAGCCTTCTGGGATGCGATGTTCAACACCAACGTGAAGGGCGCCTATTTCCAGATTCAGGCGCTACTGCCCCTGCTCAATCGTGGCGCCTCGATCGTCATCAACGGCTCGATCAATGCGCATATCGGCATGCCGGGATCGTCGGTGTATGCGGCAAGCAAGGCCGCGGTGATTTCGCTCGCGAAGACGCTGTCGGCGGAATTGCTGCCGCAAGGCGTGCGCGTGAACGTGGTGAGCCCAGGGCCGGTGCAGACGCCGCTTTACGGCAAGCTCGGTCTCGACGCCGCCGCGCTCGAAGCCACCGCCGCGCAGATTCTCAGCCAGGTGCCGGTCGGCCGCTTCGGCACGCCGGAGGAAATCGCCTCGACCGTGCTGCATCTGGCGGCGCCGGAATCGGCGTTCATCGTCGGCACGGAAATCATCGCCGATGGCGGCATGAGTCAGCTTTAAGGCGGCGCACGGCGCCGGTGGCCCGGCAGGGTCGATATGCGATGCCTGCCGGTGGCGGCGCGGCTCAGGCCGCCCGCGCGCTTAGTGAAGCCGTGGCGCCGGGTCGGCCTGATCCTCGTCCGGCGTTTCGCCATCGCCGAACAGTTCGGCGCACAGGCCCGCGCCGAGTTCGCTCAAGCGCGCCGTGCCCGTGCCTTCCTCGTTGAAGGTGGTATCCACCAGTCCCCCATCGACCAGGGCCGTCAACTGTCGCCGCAAGCCGCTCATCGGCACGGCCGCCTGCTTCGACAATCTGGCGAGCGACCATGCGCCGCCGGGCGTTTCCCGGTGCGCGCGCCACAGTTGCGCCAGCACGGCGACCAGCACCGGATCGAGTTCATCGTTTTCGCTTTCTTCCATCGTGTCTCCTCGTTCTCTGCTTTCAAGCCATGCGCGCCACCAGTTCGCCCAGCGTCTTCAATGCCGCCTCGGTCTGCGCCGTCCACGGATAGCTGTAATTGAGCCGGATGAAATGGCGAAAATCGTCGCGCGTCGAAAACATCATGCCCGGCCCGACCGTGATGCCGCGCGCGAGCGCCGCCTGGTAAAGCCGCATCGAATCGACGCGTTCGGGCAACTCCACCCATAGCACGTAGCCGCCTTGCGGCGCCGACATGCGCGTGCCGACCGGGAAAAACCGCCGCACCATCGCCGTCATGATGCTCGCCTGCTGCCGGTAAACCTTGCGCACGTGCCGCAGATGACGGTCGTAGCCGCCCTGCTTCAGATAATCGGCCACCGCGACTTGCGGCACCGAAGGCGTGGTCAGCGTATTGAGAAACTTGAGCTTCTCGACCTGCGCGCGGTAGCGCCCCGGCATCGCCCAGCCGATCCGGTACGACGCGGTCAGGCTCTTCGAAAACGACGCGCAATGCAACACCAGTCCCTTTGTGTCGAAGTTCTTCAGCGTCGAAGGCCGGGCGTCGCCGAAATAGAGTTCCTGATAAACGTCGTTCTCGATGACGGGAATCTCGTGCGCGGCGAGCAGGTCGACCAGTTGCCGCTTGCGCGCGTCCGGCATCTGAAAGCCGAGCGGATTCTGAAAGTTGGGCATCACCATGCAGGCGGCGATCGTCTGCGTCGCGATCACCTGAGCCAGCGCCTCGATGTCGATGCCGTGCGCCGGATGCGTCGCCACCTCGATCGCGCGCATGCCGAGGCGCTCGATGGCGTGCAGCATCGCGTAATAGGTCGGCGATTCGACCGCCACCGTATCGCCGGGTTTGGCGACCGCCTGCAAGCTGAGGTTGATCGCCTCCGTCGCGCCCAGCGTGATGACGATTTCGCCGGGATCGACCGGCACGCCGTTCTCGGCGTAGCGGCGCGCGATCTGCCGGATCAGTTCGGGATTGCCGGGCGGCAGATCGTCGATCAGATTCCAGCTCGCGCTACGCCGGGCGATCGCGTTCGCATACTGATTGATGCGCCGCCACGGGAACAGCGACGGGTCGGGATAAGGCGAGCCGAGCGGCACGGCGTCGTGGGCGCGGATGCTGCGCAGGGTCGATAGCACCAGCCGGCTGACGTCGACCTCGGCGGCCACGGGCGCGGTCTCGGCTGCCGGCTTGCCGCTCAGGCGGGGCTCATCGAGCGCCGCCGCCCTGGCCGCTCTCGCCGCGGCGTCGCGCACGAAGTAGCCGGACTGCGGACGGCTCTCGACCACCCCACGGCTTTCGAGCAACGCATACGCGCGCAGCACGGTCTTGATGCTCACGCCGTGCTGCTGGCTCGCCTGCCGCACCGACAAAATCCGCTCGCCCGCCGCGAACACGCCACGGCGCACGGCTTCGGTCATGTCGTCGGCGAGTTTTTCGTAGAGTTTCAAGGACCTGGCTCAAACGGAAAGCGTGAGTTGAGGCGCCAGTCTATGACAAAACGCAGACAACTGTATCCCTCGGCTTTCCATTTTTCTGTATGCTGCGCTGCCTTTGGAACACAGTAGGCTTGCAGGTATCGGCTTAAAAGCCTCGTCAAAGCGTATCCGCGGCAACCATCATGAAGAAACCCGAAGCTCGCATCGAACCGTACACGCACCCCGCCGCAGGCTGGGGCGCGCTCAAATATGTCGCGATCAATCTGATCAAGGAAAAGGTCACGGGCGGCAATTACCGCACGCTGTTCAAACAGAATCAGCCCGACGGCTTCGACTGCCCCGGCTGCGCGTGGCCGGATCGGGAGCACGCGTCCACCTTCGAATTCTGCGAGAACGGCGTGAAGGCCGTGGCCGCCGAGGCGACCAGCAAGCGCGTGACGCCGACGTTCTTCGAGGCACACACGGTCGAGCAACTGATGGCGCAGTCGGACTTCGAACTGGAACAGCATGGCCGTCTGACCGACCCGCTCGTCTACGACGCGCTGCGCGACCGCTACGTGCCGATCGGCTGGGACGAAGCCTTCGACCTCATCGCCGGCCACCTGAAGCGCCTCGACGATCCCGACCGCGCCGCCTTCTATACCTCGGGCCGCGCCAGCAACGAAGCCGCGTTCCTGTATCAGTTGTTCGTGCGCATGTACGGCACCAACAATTTCCCCGATTGCTCGAACATGTGCCACGAAGCGACCAGCCGCGGCTTGCCGCATACGGTCGGCATCGGCAAGGGCACGGTCACGCTCGACGACTTCGAACACGCCGACACGCTGCTGATCTTCGGCCAGAATCCGGCGACCAACCATCCGCGCATGCTCGGCGAACTGCGTGAATGCGCGAAGCGCGGCGCGACCATCGTGTCGATCAATCCGCTCAAGGAGCGCGGCCTCGAACGTTTCGCGAGTCCGCAGCATCCGGTCGAAATGATCACGATGGGCAGCACGAAAATCAGCTCCGTGTTCATCCGGCCGAAAGTCGGCGGCGATTTCGCGCTGCTCAAAGGCGTCGCCAAGCGCGTGATCGAACTCGACGACGAGGCGCTCGCGTCGGGCCTCGAGCGAGTGCTGGACGTCGGCTTCATCGCCGGACACACGGTGGGTTTCGACGCGTTCGCCGACGATCTGCGGGCGGAGAACTGGGACACCATCGTCGCCGAATCCGGCGTGCCGTTCGAGGACGTGCTGAAGCTCGGCGACATCTACGTGAAGGGCCGCGCGGTGATTTCCACTTGGGGCATGGGCCTCACGCAGCACAAGAACTCGGTGCCGACCGTGCAGTTGCTGTCGAACCTGATGATGATGCGCGGCAATATCGGCCGGCGCGGCGCGGGTTTGTGCCCGGTGCGCGGGCATTCGAATGTGCAAGGCGACCGCACGGTCGGCATCGAGGAAAAACCGACCGAGGCGTTTCTCGACCGGCTCGGCGAGGTCTACGGTTTCGAGCCGCCGCGCGAACATGGACTCGACGTCGTCAATACGATTCAGGCGATGCTCGACGGCAAGGTGAAGGTGTTCATCGGCCTCGGCGGCAATTTTTCGATTGCGACGCCGGACACGCCGCGTACCTGGGAAGCCATGCGGTCGTGCGACCTGACCGTGCACATCACGACCAAACTGAACCGCAGCCACCTCGTGCACGGACGTGACGCGCTGATTCTGCCGACGCTCGGGCGCACCGAGATCGATTCGCAGAATGGCGTGCCGCAAGGCGTGAGCGTCGAGGATTCGATGAGCATGGTGCATATCTCTTACGGCATGAACAAGCCGGCCTCGGACAATCTGCTGTCGGAGATCGCAATCGTCGCGCGCATGGCGCATGCGACGCTCGGCAGCGACAAGGTGGACTGGCTCGCGCACGCGGCCGATTACTCGCTGATCCGCGACGGCGTCGCGAAGGTGATCGAGGGCTTCGAGAACTACAACGAGCGGTTGAAGCATCCAGGCGGATTCCACCTGGGTGTCGCGTCACGCGAGCGGATCTGGAAAACGCCGAGCGGCAAGGCGCAGTTCATCGTGCACGCGATCGCGCTCGACACGCCGATACATCGCGCGCGCGAAGAGCACGGCGAGCGCCTGATGACCCTGATGACGACGCGCTCGCACGATCAGTACAACACGACCATCTACGGCCTCGACGATCGCTATCGCGGCGTATACGGCCAACGGCGCGTGTTGTTCGCCAACAAGGAAGATCTCGCGATGCTGGGCTTCGCCGCCGGGCAGCGCGTGGATATCACGAGCGTATGGGCCGACGGAATCGAACGTCACGTGAAGGGGTTTCTGCTCGTGGAATACGACATTCCGCGCGGATGTCTCGGCGCTTACTATCCTGAGACGAATCCGCTCGTGCCGCTTTCCTCGGTGGCGGATGGCGCCGGGACGCCGACTTCGAAGTCGATTCCGGTCTTGCTGAAGGCTGCGGAAGCTGACGCGCTGGCTGCTTGATGCTTGACGCGTCGTCAGGCCGGACTTTTCGTCAGTTCCCGATGCGTGAGATAGAGGCGCAGATCGAATTCGATCTGGTGGTAGCCCGGCTGCATGAACTCGCACAGTCGATAAAAGGCTTTGTTGTGGTCGCTCTCTTTCAGATGAGCGAGTTCGTGCACGACGATCATCTTCAGAAATTCCGGCGCAGCGGATTTGAACAGCGAGGCAACGCGGATTTCCTTTTTCGCCTTCAGCTTGCCGCCTTGCACGCGCGAGATGCTGGTGTGCAGGCCCAATGCGTGACGCACGACGTCGAGCTTGCTGTCGTAGGTGACTTTGTCGATTTGCTCCGCGCTGCGCAGATGTTCGCGTTTCAGGTCCGCGCAATAGGCGTAGAGCGCCCGGTCTGTTTGCACGTCGTGTGTGTTCGGGTATCGCTCAGCGAGGTACGGGCCCAGTTGCGCGTCGGCTATCAGCTTCCTGACTTTTTCCTGCAGCGCCGGAGGGTAGCCGGTTAGATATTTCAGGTGAGACAGTCCGGTCATTTTGCCTGGTCTTTGCGTTTCGGGGCAGCGGCGATCGGTGTCGGTAGTGGATTCGAAACGACACCGTCTCTTTGCTGATCCGCATTCTAAACGCATTGGCCTCACCGTTCGGCGTTGCTTCGCGAAGTCGAGGCTCGGGCAACTGTAACGGCAACCAGGAGCCCTCGCCCCTCCCTCGCGTTTCAAGAGAAACGTACTTTCATTCCATAAGCAGTTCGCCCCATTCGAAATCGACGCGGTCGGGAAACATGGGTACGACGCCCGCGCCAGGCGTAAACGTGAGCTCGCCAAAGTACAGCGCATTGTCCGGTGCATAAAGATCGACCCGAACGTAATCGAAGCCGTTGGATAGCTTCGCGGCGGCCTCGAGTATCGCGTCCAGGTTATCTGGCGGAGCGCTCGGCGTGGTGCCGCGCGCGTACTCGCCAATCGTTACGTCGAGATGGTTCCAGTCCGCGTCATACACATCGCCACGCGGCAGCGGTCCAAACCGGTCGCTGATTTTCACGATGTACATGACCGGTCGCCCCGCACTTCGACGAAAGCAATGCACCTTGTAGTCGGCGGGAACCTGACCGTTTCGATCGAGCAGGAGCGTCTCGAAGAATAGCCCCGGTTCGATGTCCCGGTAATGGCGCTCGCGCGCCACCTTGTAAAAATCGGTCGATAGCCACCGGACGGCCAACTGGTGAAGCCGCTCAAAACTCTCTCGTGATTTGTCGCGGACGATCTCGACGAACGTGCTGCCGTGATTCGCCTTCATGACAAACGAGTCTGGAAGAGAATCGAAGTCCGCGCGCGTGAACCTGGTGGGCGCGGCAATCAAAGGAACGAGAAATTCTTCTCCCAGAATCCGGCCCACGTAGTCGCGCACGGCAAGCTTGTCCGTCAACGGCGCAAATCGAGGATCCGGTTGCAGGTTTCGCCTGAGAATGCGTTCGTTGAATGTTCTCGGCTTGATGAGATTGGGAAAGCGGCCCACCTCTTTGCGATGCAAAAGTAACAGGAAGAGAAAATCCGGCAGCAAATCCTTGGCATGCTCTTTTATCCGCCTTTCGAGGCCGACAGGTGTCCCGCCAATGCTCTCTCCCCTCCCGAATGGTGCATTGAGGGCATGGCTTACCTGAAACGCGGTTTCCGCTTGAAAGACTCTTCTTGGACGTGACACAGAAGCCTCCTTAATCGTTGAGTTATCACAGACGTCGACTATTGCGTTGACAGGCGAACGATCACAACTCGAAACGTATTCAATGCGTTGACTGGCAAGCACGCGCCACGGAAGGAAGGCCGATACATGGTCTTCGAACCGCGCGGCGCTGCCGACCGGCCTAATAAGGCACGCCGGAGCCGGGAGGAGCAACCGGCGACACGATGTACGCCGGTTCGGTGGTCAACTCGATCCGTAACTCGCCCACCTGGATAACCGTTCCTTTCGGCGCGTTCGCACCATTGACACGGACGAGAGAGACGAAGAACTCTCGCGAGATTTGATCCACGGCCTTCAACAGCGCCGCGGTAGCGGGATAGTCCAAAGTCACCGCTCCATGATGCGCGGCACCGGAAACTTCAAAGGGACCCAGCGTCCCGATGAAGTGCTGAGCGCGCACCGCCTTATCGCCGAAGTTGTCGGGAAGGTTGAGGTACACGTTGTAGAAATAGCCCCCCGCCGCACCTCGAGCCGTCAGTTTGATGTCGTCGAATACGACCTTCACCGAACGATATTTCCCGGACGTCGTGGCGGTCGTTGTCGAAGGGGCAACCAGGCCTTGCGCGGCCGCGTCGTATGACGCAGCGGTCGCCGAAAGCAAGTCCTGAACGGGTTTAATCGAGGCGGCCTCTCCCAGAATCCGAACCGTGATGGATGCCTCGTTCAGCGCAACGCCGGTGACGCCGCCGATCGAATGCCGCCCAGAGGTAATATCACGCGCCGAGCTTAGGGAGAAGCTGACGACGGGCGGGCGTGCTCGAAGGTCGGTCGTTTGCGCCTGCACCCGAATGATTCGGCCCACCTGTGTTTGCGGCGGCAAGGTGGTGGGTCTCGCCGTGTTGGCGTAGTCATAGCCGAGCCGGGAACGCGGAGAGTACGTTTGCTCCTTGTTGATCGTCAAGGCGGAAGCGTAAGTGAAGGTCCCGGCCCAATACGGATCGGTCGGCGCCGGCATGGTTCTTCCGTCCGGCAGCGCCCACGCGTGCCAAAGCCTGTCGACGTTCGCATGGTGCAGGTAGAAAATCGGATCACGAGGCGATTGCATGGTAGCCATCGAATTGCCGATGATGTTGTGCACCGGATTGTGCGGTGCCGTCTCGAACTTCTCTTCAAATGAATTGGCCGTGCCGCGCTGGAAGTTCACGACCGAGGACGAGAAAGGCGACAGGTCGAGCGCGTTATAGACGTTCGTATTGAGTCGAGGACAATAAAGCGGATTACCGCTTGCCGTATCGGTGAATTCCGCCGGCACGTTCGGGTTGCTGAACCAGTCCCAGTACGGCAGCGTGAAATCGCTGTCACCCGAAATCAGTCTGATCTGACGCTCCAGGTAGTACAGGTATCCGCGATGCCAGGCAAGGAAATATGGCTGCCGATGCGGACAGTAGTTCATGTGGACGTTGGTCCAGTACTGCCATGAATTCGGATCGGCCGCATTCGGGTTGGCCAGCATGGTCCGCACCGCGTTAAGAAATGAAGCATAGTGAGGCGTCGTCTTGAATTGCTGCCATTCGATACGAATCACTAACGTAGTCGACGCTCTTGCCAAAAACGGAAACGACGCCCATGTCATGGCAGTGGCGGCGGCGCCGAGAAAAGTTCTGCGCTTTATCGTAGCGTACGGCATGACTCCTCCATTTAATGGCGGCACCCATGCATTTGCATTGGCCGCGTGTCGTCCCGCTGACACATCTTTGGCGACGGGTCTGCGCTGTCGTGAGATATCGCTTGCCAGTATGGCAATAGCTGGCGCCTGCGCTCGCGTGTTCTAACGCGGGCGTTCAGGCAATTGGCGTGGCCGGATTTGCTCCGGCCTCGGTCTTCCTCAAGCCAATCGGATTCAATTAATAATTTTGCAAAAGTGCGGCAGCGCCGCCTTTCGCGATCCTCGTCTCTGCACAGCAAGCCTAACGGAGACTGAAAAAAATCGTAAGGAATTTACATCCGCAGTTTTGGACAGCATGGCCGAAAATGGTGGACGCATGGTGGACGTATGGGCTGTCAACGCCGTGCGTTCGACGACCGGAACAGCTCCGTATGCAGAGCGCTTTTGAGTCCCGAGAGAGAAGGGCTGGCGCGGGAGCGGGCAGCATCGAGACGATGCAAGGCAGACCAGATAGCTGAGCCGTTCAAGGAAGCCGCAACCTGCCGACCGTCTCTTTAGCACTTGCTTTTGACGCTTCACAGCGACAAGACAGCGACAAGACAGCGACAAGACAGCGACAGGTTTGCGAATGACGGTATTCGCATTGGCCGCGACTCGACAACCGCGGCTCACGGTCGAGCGCCTGGTTGAGTGGCGTCTCGAGTACGTCTGTAAACGATGCAACCGGGTCTCCGCGCGAAGCAGGAGACCCGGTCTTTCGTCACGAATGAACAACCCGTCGATCAGTTGTCCGGGTGGCCCGCCGTGAAGGTCTTGAACGCATTGTACGGCTCGGTTATTGGAACCGTGTTGATCATAATGCCGTAGGTCGTGTTCCCGCTATCCAGCACGTAGTACATCACGGACTGAATGTTGTGCGTCTTTCTCGCTTGATAAAACTCGCCCAATTGCGTGGTGATGTAGTTCGCGCGGAAGGACTCGCTTTGGTCCGGGCCGGTATTCCATTCGGTAATCATGAAAGGCACGCCATATCGGGCCTTGCAATACGTCGGAAGGTCGAAGGTGGGGCCGTTTCCGTCGGAGCCGATTCTGAAAATGTCCCCATACGCATCGTAATTGTGCCAGGTGGTGATATCCCAACGCACCTTCGGATGACCGCCCGTGCCGTCGGGTTGCATGCCTTCCCACAAAGCGTCGGCCGCGCCAATATCGGCAACGCAGAAATTGATACCGCACTTCGCCGTGGACTGGACCGACTTCACGCCGTCGATCATGCCGCGCATGGCGCCGCGCATGGCGGGCCAGTTCGTATTGTTGAAGTCCATCGCCAACGAACCCGCGTAGGAGAAGTTCATGACCGTGGCGTTCTGCCGGGTCAGTTCATTTCCGCATTCGTACATGGTCACGCCGTACGGTTTCATTGCGTTTGCGACAGTCCTGGCACAAGCGAAAGCGCGGGTATAAGCCGCCGACTCGCCAGAAAACACCGTACCGCTGGAGTCGTACACACCTTGCTGGATCAGCACGAGCAGCTTGAGTCCGGCTGACTGGAAGGCTTGCGCGATTTTGACGACGGCATTGATCTGGTTCGGGTCGTCCGTGCAGCCGACGCGATAGGTCGTACAGCCCATGTCTTTCAACATCGAGACCAGTTGAGTAGGCGTGTACGTGTAATCCCAGTGCCCGTTCATTCCGTAGAAGGAACCTGCCGCGGGAGCAACGGCGATACGTGGGTCGCTGCACGGCAGCCATTGGGCCTTGACGTTGCGCACGTCCACGTTCACGTAGAACTGGCCGCCTGAACCCTGATGCCAGATCTTGCCGCCGTACCAGAGCACCAGCGACACATTGTAGGTGTTGCCCACGGTCGCGCCGTTCCTGTAAATGACGCCATTCACGAGGGTCCAGACCGCGGCCGTCTTGTCGATAATGTACGGCGACGTAGGGAGCGTCGTACCCTCCGCTGAAGTGCCGCCCATACGCGGGTCGTTGCACGTTACCCATGTCGAGCCGGTCCATGAATAGAACTGGCCGCCGGAGCCCTGGTGATACACACCGCCGCTGTAGTACAGCACCAATGCGACGTTGTAGGTGTTGCCGGCTTTCGCGCCGTTTCGATACACCGAGCCATTCGCCAGCGTCCACACGGCGCCCGAGTTGTCGGTAATGGAACTTGCAGGGGGAATTGCGGTGCCGCTGGCCGAGGGGGTGCCCGCGTGTGCCGTTGCTTTATTGACGGCTGATTGATCCGTGCTGTTGCCGTCTTCCGAACCGCCGCCACAGGCGCTCAAAAGATAACTGCCACCAAGAGCCGTTAGGCAACCAATGAATTGACGTCGTTTCACCATGTCAAATAATTTCCGCTGTCGAGAAAATTCCCGATAAAAAATCCAAGTATTAACTTTCTGGAGTTTTCGAATTGAGTAGATGCGTCAAGACTCGCCGCCCATTAACCCGGAACGCTTAAGGGCGAAGAAAGTCCTGCGCATACGCGCACAAATCTGATGCTTGATTAGTGGTCGACAAAGACGTTTGAAGAGACGCAGTAATCCGCCGCGCGAGCGTCGCCGATCCTCCGGGCGAGCCTACCCGCACGTCCACTATCTCTTTTGCAAACGATGGAGACGACCTGACACGGTATTGATCTGCTGCTCAAACCGCGAGCCGCGCGTGGCGCAAACGTTTCACCGGAAGGACGACCGACGTGGGATCTGTTCGGTAAGTTATTCACAAATGCGGCGCGACGGAGTAAATCGTACCCGGAATGCGGTTTGAATTACAGTGGAAATAGTTTTTTTCCGCCAGAAAGCAGGAATCTTTCGAACAATTTGAGACGCAGCGAAAATTCCTACTTTCTTATGATCATCAGAGGACTGATGCGCTCAATTGGCACTTCGACCCTATTGGAATGGGGCTTTATTTTTCCGCCGGGTAGGCGGCGCGCACCCGCCGAAGTGAGGCCACCCTTCCCCCGCGCGCGGCCGCCTCCCGATGCGCGATGCGCAACCGGGCAAGTTGTACTCACTCGACCGGAGTAGACCGCCGTGGTTGCAACAAGACATTCCTATTCCAACGAGTTGTTTTAAATAGATCGAAATCGGCGATATTTAATGGGCCATTTTCCAATATGGCTAAGTTGAAAATAGAATGTTCTCTTTTGCACTGACCTATCGGCTGCGTTTGTCATTACATTCAATGTACTGACGACAGCGTTGAATGCGTTTCTCGGCGAGCCTCGGTCGAATCCGCCAACACATCGTGTTCAGCGGACATCTTCCACATGCGGCACTCCCTTGACGAACCACGCGCCGCGCTATTCGATACGTTTGGCCGTGAATGCGGAATTTATGCCGCGCGCCGCGTTATTAGCCACGTATCATGGTCTCACTTCACGCTCGCCGTTTCCGTCTTTCTTCTGATCGAACAGGATGGCGAGATCTCTCGCGATTTCTGGCATCCATTCCCGGAGGATAAGTGAGCATTGCGAGCTTTGTTCTGATCGTGACCGGCGTCCTGCTGAATGCAATGGCGCAACTCTGGCTGAAAGCGGGAACCAATGCGCTGGGAGCCTTTGGATTCAGTCGCCAAACAGCCGTTTCAGCGCTCTTCAGAGTGGGATTCGAGCCTCACATCATGGCGGGGCTGGCATGCTACGTACTGAGCGTTGCGATCTGGATCGTGGCGCTGTCCAAGGTTCCGGTGAGCGTGGCGTATCCGATGCTGTCGATCGGATACGTGGTGAACGCGATAGCCGCGTGGTATCTGTTCGGAGAATATCTGTCGACGCAGAAATTGTTGGGCATCGCCGTCATCATCGTCGGTGTCTATCTGGTTGCGAAATCGTAGGGATCGAACAGGGAGTCGCATCATGCGAGTACTGATCACCGGCGCAGCGGGCTTTCTCGGTAGCGAGTGCGTCAAGCAATTCAAGGCGCGCGCTCATGACGTGACTACCACCGACAGGACCGGCCCAGTCGACTTGCCAGGCGATCTCGCCGATGCCGCGTTCACTGCTTCGCTGCCGAACGTCGACGTGGTGGTCAATTGCGCGGCGGTTCAATACGTTACCAAAGGCGTCCCCCTTCTCTTCAGAAAGTCGTTCTTTGAACGGAACAACGTGCTGGCGGCAAGGAACCTTTGCGAGCGCTATCGCTTCCAGGGATCGCATTTCATTCACGTCGGCACGAGCATGATGTACCGCCAAACCGGACAGAACCAGTACGACATACACAGCAGAATGGGTGGTGAAGGCGTGTACAGCCGCTCGAAGATGGCTGCCCAGGCGTTCGTCGACACCGTGCCGGGGGCGGCCACGATCATTCCCTGCATCATTGGCGGAGAAGGAAGAGAGGGCCTGTTCCGAGGCTTCGTCAACATGATGACGAAGTTCGGTCTCGTTGCATTTCCCGGTCACGGCAACCATAAGATCCACATGGTGCACGTCCTCGACGTGGCGAGCCTGATCTATCGCGTCGCGGAAACGCGTGCCGCCGGTTTTTTCAATGCCGCCGATCCAGACCCGCTGTCGATTCGCCAGTGGATCGACGAAATCTCAGCGGAGCTTGGCGTCCGGCATGTGCGAAAAATCGCGATTCCATTGCTTCCCGTGAAGTGGATATCGTCTCTTTCCGGTTACAGGCTGCTCGCGCGCGAACAGTTGCTGATGCTCGAACTCCAGCACGTCCTCTCGATCGACGAGTCGCTTGCTATTGGCTGGCGCCCGCAGTTTTCGAATGCAAGAATCGCAAGGGATATCGCCGTCCACATCAATCGCAGCGCAGCCGCGCGGCCGGGACTTTCCCGCTCGGAATAGTGGCACGCCAGAACAGCGCGAAGACCCCGGAGACGCGAACAGGCGCTCCGGAACGCCCTTTCCTCTTCTTCACATCGCGGCCAGCACAGTCAGCACGCACAGTGCGATGACGAACAGGCTCGCGCGGTTCTTGATCGCGAAGACGATCGGGTCATCGTGCATCTGCCCGCGGAACGCCACCATCCAGATGCGGCTGATCCAATACAGAAGCAGACAAAAGAGAACCCAGAGCCTGTGCGGATGCTGATACAGCACCTTGACGTCGGCCGAATTCATATAGAGCGCCAGCACCAGCACCGCGACGTAGCCGGCTGCCGTTCCGAATGAGCGCACGATGCTCATGTCGTCGGTTAAGTACCCCCGGCCTGCCGCCGAAGCCTTGCCGTCCCGCTGCGTTTTGTCGAGTTCGGTGTAGCGCTTGACCATCGCGAGGCTGAGAAAGATCATCACCGAGAACATGATCAACCAGTCGGACAGCACAACGCCGCCGGCCGCGCCGCCAGCCACGATACGGGTGGTATAAAGCGCCGCGAGCACGAATACGTCCACCAGCATCACGCGCTTCAGGCGAAACGAATACGCGAGCGTCGTGACGACATAGCACGCCAGCACGAACTGGAACGACTGCGGCAGCATGACTGCAAGGCTTGCCGATCCCGCCAGCAGGATGAACATCAGAAAGATGCCGGAGACCAGCGACAATTCACCGGAAGCGAACGGGCGCTTGCACTTGCGGCTATGACGCCTGTCCGCATCGAGGTCGAGCATATCGTTTAACAGATACACGGACGACGCGCAAAAACAGAACGAAAGGAACGCCACGCCCTCTGCGATCAGCGTGTCGATATTGGTGAAGCGATGGGACGCGAGAAGTGGCACGAAGATCAGCAGGTTCTTCACCCATTGATAAACGCGCATTTCCCTGAGCGCGAGCCGCAAGAAAGAACGCTTGCTTTCGAAGAAGACGGTTGTCTGATTCACTTTCTGCGCCGCCGCCTGCATATGCCTGTTTCCCACGACAATCGCCCTGCGCGCCTGCTTCCAGACCGGCACATCGGCGCGAGCATTGCCGCAGTAGTCGAAGCCCTGCACACCGAAGCGCGCCAGCAAGGCTCCCGCCTTGTTCGTGCCGGAGAGATTGCGCGACTCGTCGCTTGCCATCACGCCTTTGAAGAATCCGAAATGCGAGGCGATCTGTTCGGCAAATCGCTGGTCACCCGCCGTGCATAGATAGAGATCACGGCCACTCGACTGCTCGCGTTTGAGGAAATCAACCACGCGGGCGTTATAGGGCAGCAGTGATACGTCGATGGCGACGCGCGAGGCGATCTGGGCCTTCAGATATCCCTTTCCCCGCAGCAGCCAGACGACGCAATAGAACAGATAGAGGGGATTTTTCTTGATCAGAACAAGGAACGACTCGATCAACAGGTCGCTATGGGTCAGTGTGCCGTCGAGATCGACACAAAGCGGGATGCTTGCAGCAGCCATCGGTAGCCTCGAACGATTATCGAAGTGTTAGCCTGAGCAAAGCGCCGGGGCGGCTCCCATCACTTGCGCGTTGAGCCGCACGCCGATGTCTGAACATACGGGGCCGGCGAAGGTGGGACGCGCTGCGTCGCACGATACTCAAATTAGCACGGGGCTCCAATAAAGAGGCTCCCGGGACCTCCCGAAAAGATGACGAAATATCACTGCCGACGGCCAATTGCATGTGGGCTCATACGTGCGAATCATCATCGGCTGACTCATGGGCAATAGCGGGTCGATAGCGGGAAGCACGCTCCTTGTGCGCCGCCGCACATGCGCCCATAATCCTCATTGATATCTTCACGCTAGCGACGTCGCTGTCCACGATCGCCGCGTTCCCTGTCGTGGCAAATTCACAGCTTTGCCGTGCCCCGTTTCGTATCGGCGCTCCTTCGAAACAATGCCGGCTACGGGCAATTCAACAAAAGCAGCATCACCCCCGCAACAATCGCTCTACGTTTTCCCTTACCTGAGAGAAGGCCCATCCATGTCTACGACGACGATGAAAAACACCTTCAAACATGTGGACTGGACCAGGTTTTGCGACTATGTCGTTGTCTTCGTGTTCGCGTCGTCTCTGTACGCGGCGACGCTCTATAACATTGGAATCTACAGCCCGTCATCGCAACGAATCGTCGGGCTTGCCTTTATTGTCGCGATCGGAATATATGGGTATTTTTTCCGGACTGGATGGCGCACAGCGCTTCTCGCCGTAGCGTTCATCGCGGCTGTACTGTTTGGCTACGGACACTTGAGGGAATTTAGTTACGATGGTCTGAATTACCACAGCGCGGTCGCCCTGCTGCTCGACCGCGAATCGGCCTGGTCTGCCGGCATGCGCGCGCCCGGCGGTATCTTCTGGGCCGAGCACTATCCCAAGGCGTTCGAGTTTTTCGCCTACACGGCCAAGGTGCTCACCACGCACTTCAACAGCGGCAAATCGTTCACGTTGTTGCTCAGCGTTCCCGCTTTGATCTGTCTAATGCGGCTGTTCCAGACGGCGATTCAATCCGCGAGAGCCGCGTTCCTAGCCGCGGCGGCCTGCGTCTACAATCCGGTCGCGATCGGCCAGTTGACAACGCTCTACGTCGACGCTGCCCACTATTACTGCTGGACGATCTTCTCCATCAATCTCCTGTTCGCCATCAGAAACCGGCCGTACTCCGCGGTGCAACTGGGTACCGCATTGGTGCTTCTGGTCGGTTCAAAGATGACAGGACTGGTTTTCGCCGGTGTCTCCGTTTTAGTGCTCTTCGCCGCGGCATTTTTCGGCGGAGAAAAAAGAGGCTTTATCGGAAAGCACAAAGTGGTGATCGGGCAACTGGCTGTATGGTCGTTCGTCGCCGTCGCGGTAATCGGCTATTCGCCCTACATCGAAAACATCGCCTCGGGTAAGCACATCTTCTACCCTATTCTCGGCAAGGATAAGGTGGATATCATCGTGCGGCAGGCATCGCCGGAATTTCTAAGCATGAACCCGTTGCACAGGCTCTTCCTGTCGTATTTTTCGGTGCCGAGTAACTGTAATGCCTGCAGTAACGCGCAGCCCAGCTTTTCGCTGTCGCCGGAGCATCTACGCGAGGCGTTCATCGCGCTTCACACGGCCGATACGCGCTTTGCCGGCTTCGGTCCTTTCTTTGGGGTCATGCTCATCATCGGTGTCATCCCCTTCTTCTGGAAAAGGAAGGGCGCCGATCTCCTGACGATTTTCCTGCTCGCCACGCTGGCTATCGTCCTGATCCACCCACAATCGTGGTGGGCGCGATACGTGCCGATGCTTTACGCGGTTCCATTGCTGATCACCGCGGCGTTTTCAACCAGCCGGCAGCAGTTCCATGCAATCATCGTCTTTGCCGCGATGAACTCCCTGTTATCCGCGGCCAGCGTCGCGGGCTACATCATGCTTAAACAGGCCCACTATAAAGGCGCCGTGGCCGCGGTCCACGAAATGTGCGATCAACGGCCAATCAGGTTGACACCCTCCGAGATGAACTGGGCGTTCGACTTGCGGGACGACAATCTCCCTGTCGCCACCGATAATCGGCCAGAGCAACCTGAATGCACCGTCAATTTCGACCAGTTGATGATCATGAAGAAGTAAGCGCTGCGCGGGCAGGCTCTTGAGGAGCCGGTGCGGCCCGGAAATGACCCTCACCGATGGCGAGCCATCCCTACGAGTTCCCTGAGGTGCCGCGCCATCGTGGTCAATACATTCGCCGACGAACTGGCGGATCGCCCTCTGTGCGGCATTCGTTGAAGATCGTCCCAGTCGACTTCCAGCGAGCGTGCGTGACTCTCCGCTGTAAACGGCCATTCCATCACCACCGCGTGCGCGGCGGATGCGCGATGACCGTTTTCGAACCTCTCCAGATACGCGTTGATAGCCGACACTTCGTGCTGGGCCGCTTCTTGAGATGCGGCCGCGATGAAATCGTCCGGTCCTTCTATGTGGATACACCACAACCGCTCGCCAGCGTCCGGATCCGGTTCGGCCTGTCGGTCGTCACGCTCCACTCTTTCCCAATGGCCCAGATCGTCTTCCATTTGAGGCGCATCCTTTAATGCCGTAACAACGCCAACGGCGCGTACATGATCTTCGATAAGGCGGCTCAATAAGCGTTGCGGTGATGGAAACCTTTGAATATCGTCGCAAGAATGATCTTGACGTCCAGTCCGAACGACCAGTTGCGCAGATAGTACAGATCGTGTGCCACGCGCCCCTCCATTTTTTCGATGTGGTCGGTTTCGCCGCGAAAGCCGTTGATCTGCGCCCAACCGGTAATGCCCGGCTTGATCCTGTATCGGTGAATGTAGCCTGACACGATGTTCTGATAGAGATCGTCGTGCTCCAGCGCGTGTGGCCGGGGACCCACCACCGACATGTCGCCGCGCAGCACGTTGAAGAATTGCGGTAATTCGTCCAGGCTGGTTCGACGCAGAAACGAGCCCACGCGGGTGATGCGGGGATCGTCGCGAGTCGCCTGTTTCAGAACACCCTGTTGTTGCTCGTGCAGGCGCATCGTACGAAATTTGTAGATGGTGAACACCCTGCCGTCGGCGCCTTTACGGCATTGCCTGAAGAACACCGGCCCCCGCGAACTCAGCTTGACGGCAATCGCGCACGCAAGCAGGATCGGCGACACCGCGACAAGCGCGCCGAAAGCAAACACCCGGTCGAACAGCTCCTTTATCAGCATGGCGTTCGGCGGCAGCGGCGGCGCCGCCAGATTGATGGTGGGAACGCCCAGCAATTCGGTAATGCTTCCTTCGAACAACGCAAGCGCGCGCACGTCAGGCATGAAACGGATATTGATCAGATCGTTTCTGAACTCGTCGACCAGCTTGAGAATCGCGCGTTCCTCGCTCAATGGCAGAGCCAGCCAAACTTCACCAATCTTCTGCTCACGGACATAGTCGACGAACGCCGCGTGCTGGTCGAACACCGCGACAGACGATGTCACCCGGCCGCCAACGCCCAGGTTGTAAAGCGCCTTGGCGCGGAATCCGGCAGCCTGCTTTGCCTCCATCTTTTGAATGATTTCTTCACAGTGCTCGCCGCATGCCGCGATGGCGACATGCTGCAAATTCAATCCCGCGTGTCGAACACGGCCGAGCAGGCTATGCGTCAAGATGCGTCCGGCAATCATCGCGGCGCCTGACAGGCCCGTCCAATACGCGAACCATAAACGGGACACGAAGTCGATGCGATGCAGTGAAAACATCAACGCCATCGCGCACGCCTGAACGATCAGCCACGCCAGCGCAACCTGCCCCGCGAGCACCCACTTCGAGCGCCCGCGCCACGACTCGTAGACGCCGAGCGCGGGGAAGACCGCGAGCGAAAACGCCGCGGCGAAGGCGACGAACGCCATGTAGAAACTGTGCTGGGAAATGTCGTCGAAACGGAATATCAGCGCGACGAAAGCGCCCCCCACGATTACCGCGACATCGAACGATCTTGCCAGTAAACCAATGATTGCCCGCATTGCAACGCTCCCAGAGCACGCGCATTGTTCATACCGGCCGGTTAGCCGCAACGACCGTATTTATCGTCGAATCGCACGATGTCGTCCTCGCCGAGGTAGGCGCCCGACTGCACCTCGATGATCTGCAGCGGGACACACCCGGGATTCTCGAGACGGTGGCGCACACCCAGGGGGATGTAGGTCGATTCGTTTTCGCTCAGAAGAAGCTGCTCGTCGCCTCGTGTGACGAGCGCCGTTCCGCTCACCACGATCCAATGTTCCGCGCGATGGTGATGCATCTGCAAGGACAGACGCGCGCCGGGGTTCACGACGATGCGCTTGACCTGGAAGCGATCGCCGTGATCGATCGAATCGTAGAAGCCCCACGGACGGCGCACTTTTCTGTGCGCCTCGGCCTCGGGCGATTTCTCTCTTTTGATCCGCGACACCAGACCCTTGATGTCCTGCACATGCGCGCGATCGGCAACCAGCACCGCATCGTCCGTCTCGACCACAACCAGATCGGTCGTACCCACGCAAGCCAGAAGCCGCCCGCCCTGCGAGCGCGCATACGTGCTCGTCGCGCCTTCGAACAACACCCGGCCGCTTCCCGCATTGCCGGATTCATCTTTTTGCATTGCTTGCCACACCGCGTCCCATGAGCCGAGATCGGACCAGCCGGCCTCCAGCGGCACGACTACGCCAAGGCAAGGGGAATCCGCCTTGCCCAGGCGCTCCATCACCGCGTAGTCGATTGAATCGGATGGCGAGCGGCAGAACTCCACCGCGGCGGGAATGACGCAACCCTCCGCCTTTTTTCCATGCTCGTGCGCTTGCGCGCAAGCCGTGTGCATGTCGGGCTGGAAGCGCTTGATCACCTTGAGCCATAGCGAAGCACGAACGACAAAGATGCCGCTGTTCCACCAGAAGTTTCCTGCCTCGACGTACTGAGCCGCAAGTTCGGCAGCGGGCTTCTCGACAAAGCGATCGATCAGATAGGCACCGTCCTGCAGCACTGCGCCAAGCCGGATATAGCCGAAGCCTGTGTCCGGGCGAGCCGGTGGCACGCCCAATGTCACGATCGCGCCGCCCTCCGCATAGCCTGCGGCGATCGCGATCGAGCGATGCAGCGCGTCGAGATCGGCAATCGCGTGGTCCGCGGGCATCGCGACCAATATGGCGTCGTGGCCCTCGGCGGTTGCGGTCAATGCGGCCAGCGTCAACGCCGGCGCGGTATCGCGTCGAGCGGGCTCGACGATGATGCGCGCGTTGACACCGCTGTCACGAGTCTGCTCGTAAGTGGCGAAGTAATGCTCCGCCCCGCAGACAATCACAGGCTCCGGCGCGACTTCCCACCGTCCCTTGAAATTGTCCATTCGCGATACGGTGGCTTGAAGCAGCGTCTTGTCACCAATCACATCGATCAGTTGTTTGGGAAACTGCTCGCGCGATACGGGCCACAATCGTGTGCCTGAGCCACCGGCCAGGATCACCGGAACCATCCGCGAACACGCGGCTGCAGTGTCATTGGCCAACTCGACAGACGAAGCATTGACTTCCAGCGTGACATTGCCCATTTAAAGCCCCTGCAAAGTTGTATCCGTTGGCTATCCGAACTTCGAATGCCGCCACGAAACGCGGTGGGCGTTACTCGATTCAATGATAGGCACGTTACGCTGCACCACAGCATGCGTGGCGCGAACCGTTGAAACTTTGGCCGTGTCCACGCGATCCGTTTGCGCGTTGTAGCTGGCAGGCCGTCATAGGTGCGCGCAAAGTAGAAGCAGGTTTGGAGATCAATGCCGAGCCGTGATAACTTCGAGTCAACGCACCGCGTGGTTGGTGAACTTCCAAAGATAGGATTCCGACGGTCTCGCGCACCCGCTGCCCGCTGCCAGTTGCCCTGTTCGTTACCGGCCATCCGTATGCTCTCGATGGAGTCGCAATGGCTTATATATCCCTGTTGGCGCTATTCCTGACAGTGACCAATCTGCTTCCGGTGAGCGCGGCTGGATTCTTACCGATCGTTTTATGTTCGTGGCGTTTCTTCGGTAGAAGCTACCCGGCTTTCATGTCGGCCCTGACTGCCTTCACGTTATTCGTTCTCATCTCCACGCTGCTCTACGACCCGCGCTCTCTCATCGAATTCGAGTTTTACCGGCGCGACGGCAATTTCTTCGTCTCTTATGCCCCGATCTTCGCCGGGTGCCTCTATGCGCACCGCTGGGATCTCAACAAGGTCTTGCGAACGTTCTTTATCTTCGCCGTGGCGATCAATGTGCCGCCCTACGCCTACTACATTCTGCAAAACGGGCTGCTGAGCATCTTCACGCATCCGGACAACAGCTTCGGCAGCTACTTTATCGCCCGTAACGCGGCGGGCGGCTTTCTTGCGATGCTGTTTTGTCTCGGCACCGCGTGCTACCTGCAAAAACGCGGCAAGCTGATTCTGGCGTTACTCGCCATGAACGGACTGATGCTCTTTTCCACCTATAGCCGCGGGTCGTTGCTCGGTGCGCTGGTGATGCTCCCGTATCTGTATTTTGGCCGTAAGCGCTGGATGCTCGGCACGCTGATGGGCTGCCTCGTAGCCGGCTCGGTGGCGATTGCGTTCATTCATACCGAGCCGAACGTCAACTACATGGGCTACAGCTTCAACATCCATAACCAGGACGCGAAGGTCGCCAACCTCGACACGCGATCCGAATGGTTGTGGCCGCGCGCGCTGGCGTACTTCCGCCAAAGCCCGGTGGTCGGGCTCGGCTTCGGTTCGTATGACGATCAGATCGGCCACGTCGTGTCTTACTTCGATCTCCTGGGAATACCGTCGGACGTGACCGTCGAACACAGCGATTCTCATGCGCACAACTCTTACCTGAATTTACTGGCGGAAATGGGCGTGGTGGGACTGGGCCTGATGCTGAACTTCTTCTGGAAGCTCATTGAATGGAGCCGCAGAGGGGCGGCCAACGCCGAGTTGATGGCCGGTGTGCAGAACTTCGTGGCATTCCGGTTCGTCGAGCTCGCCTCGGTCTGCCTGCTCGTGATGGCGGCAACGGAACACCGGTTGGTGTCGCCGTCGAATGTCCTGATTCTTTCTCTCGTCATTTCGCTACTGCTCGCATCGCGGCCGTTGGCCGCCCCCACGTCCGGACCGCCGGTGTATCGAACACGACGAGGCGACCCAACGATAACGCGGCAGCGGCGCGGCGCCGCGCCACTCGTGCCGAATAACCGTCCGTAGCCCGGACGGGGCGACAAAAGCAAACAACGAAGGAAACGACGACGCCATGTGGCGAATGTTTACCAATCTCGGGGACGCCGCGCTCACGTTGCCCGTGGCGCTGACCTGCGGCATCTGGATCGCGCTATTCGACGTGCGCGCGGCATACCGCTGGCTTCTGGCCTTGGCAGTCGGCATGTCGATCGTAGGCGCCACGAAGATCCTCCACGCGGGGTGGGGCCTGTCTTTCCCGGCTTCTCATTTCCGCGTGATAAGCGGACACGCCATGCTCTCGACGTCCGTATGGATCGTCGTCTTTACGCTGCAATTCAAGTGGTGGCGTCTACCGCCCGCAGCCGGAGTCGTCATGGGTCTGATCGTCGGGCTTCTTACCGGCATGTCGCGGGTATTGAACGGTTCGCACTCGCTACCCGAAGTCTTTGCGGGCTGGGTAATAGGAGTCGCCGTTGCGCTGATCTTTTTACGCGGTGCGCGTCATGTCGACGTGGAGCGGTTCCCGCCGCTCTGGTCGGCGCTCAGCATTCTGCTGGTTGCAGCGCTGGCGTACGGGCACACGACTCCGCTTCAACGGTTGATCGAAAGGCATTCGCCCGCAATCCATCGGCATACGCTTGCATTCGCCACCTATCTCCACCCGCGCCGTCATCCATTCCACTTTCACGAGACCACGGTCGAGAATCGACGCTTGCCGGCCGGCGCGGGCTCGACGGAGCGGTCGCCGGGACGTGATGGAACAAACTGGTCGACGAAGCTATAAGGAAGCCGCGCTTCGATAAAACCGGTCAGCGCCGCCTTGAAATTCTCAGACGAGAATCGCTCGGCGTTTCTCCGGCACTCGCCCGGATCGAAGAGACACGCGTTGCGCTCGAATCGCACCACGGCACTCAACAGCGATTCGGTGGTCTGTTCATGGAAAAAGACCCCGGTCGGCCGCTCCGCGGGCAAACCCACGACGGATTCCAGCGCGCCGCCCCTGCCGAAAGCGATAACGGGCGTTCCGCATGCCTGCGCTTCCACCACCGAAATGCCGAAGTCCTCTTCCGCCGCGAATACGAACGCCCGCGCTCGCCGGAGATGATCGACGAGAACGTCGATGGGCTGATGTCCGAGGATCGTCACGTTCGCTCCGGCGACGGCCTTGATCTTCTTCATCTCCGGGCCGTCTCCGATCACCACCAGCCGCCGTTCGGGGGTCTGCGAAAACGCCTGCACGATGAGGTCGATACGTTTATACGGAACCATGCGCGAGGCCGTCACATAGAAGTCCTCCTTCTCGGCGGACATCGTCATGTTCTTCAAGTCGACAGGCGGATAAATAACCGTCGCTTCGCGTCGATACGCTTTCCTGATGCGGTGAGCGATGAACCTCGAATTGGCGATCAGGTAATCGACGCCATTCGCCGAGCGGGAATCCCATCCGCGGATGTAATGCAGCAGCACCCGCGCCATCATGGACTTCATGCCGCGTGTCAGGTGCGACTCCCTCAGGTACTGATGCTGAAGATCCCACGCATAGCGAATGGGCGAATGGACATAGCTCACATGAACCTGGTTGGGGCCGGTAAGCACGCCCTTGGCCACCGCATGGGAACTGGAAATAACGAGGTCGTAACCGGACAGGTCCAACTGTTCGATCGCCAGCGGCATGAGCGGCAAGTAGCCGCGGTAGCGCTTGCGGGCAAAGGGCAGGCGCTGAATGAACGACGTCTCGACGGACTTGCCCTTCACACAGTCACGGTCTTCCATGAAGTCGACAATGGCGAAGATGTCCGCTTTCGGAAAGCACTCGATGATGTTCTGGAGCACCTTTTCAGCACCGCCCGAAACGACCAACCAATCGTGAACAATAGCGACTTTCACTTCGACCTCCGTTGAGAGCACAACCCGGCACGACGCGTCGGAAAGAACCTTTTACTTATCCTTGGCGCCCGGCGGCACGCGAGCACCCCATGCCAGTCTGAACATACCGAGCGCCCGTTGCCCGCCGGGAACCAGTCCGACCAGTTCGAGGCGAACCATGATGCTCATCAGCATGACGGACAGCGTCGCTTCTCCGATCACGCGAGCCCATGCCATACCGATCGCCCCATAGCGCGGTGCGAGATAGAGCGCCGCCGCGAGATTCGCCACTCCCGAGACGGCGCCGGCTATCGCCAGCAAGCGGTCTTTCTTGCGAGGCACGAACACGTAGAACGCGACGAATTCATTGAACGCGGCAAATGGGAACATCCATGCGAAGCACTGCAGCACACGGGCGCTCGGTTCGAACTCCGCTCCCAGGATCAGGGGTAGCAAGAAAGGTGACAACGTCAGCGCGCCGCACAGAACAATGAACCCGTAGCCCATGAGCAACGCCGCGCCGCGCCGCGTGGTGACATGCGCGCCATCCTTGTCGCCTCGCGCGAGTTGCGCGGATATGGTGGGCACGAACACCTGCGCCGCCGGTCCCATCAGGCTCAACCCGATCGTCGCGAAGCGCTCCGCCGCGCCGAAGTACCCCACCTGCGCCGGCGTGGACAACAACGTAAGCAGATAAGTGGACGAAGCCGTGAGCACCACCGAACCCGACGAATAGCAGAACAGCATCGTCGAACCGCGGATCAGCGGTACGATGCCGGCGGCCCTTAAACGCGGCAGTCCGAGCTGCCAGGTGGTCAGCCCATATGAAATGATCATCGAGGCCACGCCTGCAATCAACAGACTTGCCAGCACCCATTCGGAGTCGGCGGGGCCCTTCACCAGATTCAGAACCAGCACCAGGCTCAAGGCGAAGCCGAACACCTCGATCATGATCGGCGTGCGAAAGTGCTGACGCCCCTGAAACAGCCAGCCGAGGTTGAGCGCGGAGACGACGCCGAGCAGCGTGGCGAGCACACCGATCAGCGGTCGTTCGGACAAGACCGGTGAACACATCGTGGCGACGATGCCGACGCATCCCCCCAGCAGCCCGAGACAAAGACGTGCGCTGGTATGCAGCGAATAAATGCTGTTGCATTCGCCGTTGGACTGCGCTCTCGATACCTCGCGCATGCCGACAAAGGTAAAGCCGTAGCTAGCCAGCATCCAGATGACGTTCATCAGCGACATCGCCGCCAGAACGCGACCGTACTCCGCCACACCGAGTATGCGTCCGTAAAACGGCACCACGATGATGAGGTAGACATACCTCATCAAATAGCCGCCATACACGAATGCGATGATATTGACGTGTTTTCGTCGATCCATCCCGCCTCCTTCAGGCCGATGCAACCGCTGTTCCAGGTGTTATTGCTCAACCGCTCGCCGGCGGGCGAGCGGGTTGTTGATGTAGCGAACCACGAAGTCGGACAGCGGCGAGTACGGTACGAGACAGAGGCACGACAGAACGAGGGTGCCGACTTTCTTCTTCAGGCTCCAGAACGGGTTCGCCACGATCGTATGCAGATAATCGTGCGAGTCGCGCATCATCCAGCGCCACCGCGTCGCAACCGGTGCGTGATAGACGCCCGAGCAGAACAGCGCCTTCTCATGCGAGAAGTCGTAAAACGCTTCTGGAAGATCGATCTGCAATCGGGACGCGGCGGTCGTTCTCAGGATCTGCCATCGCATGGTGAAGGCTTTTGGCGCTTTGTTGATCTGCTCCGAGTTGGCGAACGAGACGTTCGAGCTCTTCGTGTTGTGGACGCGATAACCGCCCAGCGATTTCGGAATGTCCGCGACCGGACCCACCAGGGCCGTTCCGTAGATCGCATAGAAGTCCGCGCCGTAGCGGTCGGCAATCGCCTCCGGAATCGGAAACACCTGTTTTAAAGCGCTTACCCGATAAGCGTTGCCCGAAGCAGGCGGCGAGGGATAGAGCCAGCCGCCTCGCAACAAGGTGTCGCAATTTCGCGGAGCGGAGGAGTTCGGCACATAAGCGCCGGTCGTGTTTCCGGCCGAGTCCATCACGTCAAGGCGAAACTGCACCTTCGCCCAGTCGCCGGTGCCGAACACCTGCATCACTTCCGACGCCGCGGACGGATACAGCAGATCGTCCGAATCGAGAAAGATGGCGAACTCCGCATCGACAATCTCGACCGCATGGTTGTACGCCGACACCTGGCCGCCGTTGCTCTTGAACACCGACTGTATCCGGTCGCCATAGCCTTCGATGATTGCGCGCGAGCCGTCGGTCGAACCGTCATCGATCACGATCACGTGCGTTGCCGCATAGTCCTGTTGCAGCGCCGAGTCGATTGCCGTGGCGAGATACCGCTCGTAGTTGTAGTTGCAGATGACTATTGTGATTCTGTCCATGATCTCGCAATGCTCTGTAAAGAGTTTAATCGGCCGGCAATCGCGGGTTCCAGCCTCCGCTTCGCCGATTCAAATGCCTATGCCGCGCGACGCACCACGATATATGCAAGATGTCTGGGGGGCTTCGCAAGCGGTCCGTTCACCTCGGACGGCACCTTGAAGCGGACATTCAACGTCGCGTCCTTCCACGTCAACGCGATGTTCTCGCCGTCGCTCCGTGCGCCAGTGAGGCCGTCGATCATTTCAACGGTTGCCGTTCTGGCAGCCGGCGGCTTCACGCCGGTCGCGGTGACGCTTCGCCAACCGGTCGCGGCGCTGACCTGAATCACGATATCGCTGTCGGACAGCACTGCCGTCCCCGATGTATCGCCGCCGAACGCAAGCGGTGCCGGAAAGCGCTGCAGCGATCCCGCGACGGTCCGGCGCAGCACCACGAGACTTTGTCCCGATACGTTATAAGTGCGCGCCGGCGGACCGCGATGCGTCAGACGGAAAGGCTCGTAACCATCCCAGTGATAAATCATCGATACGTACTTGTTCGGGTCGTTCCACTCGCGATCGAGCGCCCACGCCGCAAACTCGAAGAAGTAGCGCGGCAAGTAGTGGGGATCCTTCATGTACGTATCGCCGATCTCCGTCTGCCAGATGCCGCGGGCGGGACCGTGCTTCACGTATTGCTCGTAAAGCGGATCGAGCTCGTGGACAGGAAGATAATGGGTGTCGATGTAATCGACCTGGTCGAGCATTCGCTCGTCATAGAGCGGACTTCTGTATTCGAGCCATTGGCGGAAATTGTCGAGACCGCCCTGGTCCGGCCAGCCGCCATAAACGACATAGGCGCCGTAGCTGCGAATGATTCGCGCGGCGGGAAGATGGATTCGCTCGACATAGTCCTGCATGGCGCGCTCGTAGGGCCGTGACAGTTTCCGATCCTCATTGAAATGCGGGCCGTGCCAGAACGATGCCTGCACTTGTCCGCCGGACAATTTGCCCGCCGCCTCGTTCCAGATCTGAAAGTGGCGCAGATTGTAGGGTGGCGCGGAGTACTTGCGCACCACCGCGTCGACGTACCGCTTCCACGCGTCCACATCGACGGGAGCCGATTTCGAGTCGCCCGGCACCGACGCATTCCATTTGGGCGTATAGGCGAGCAGCAGCAGCGAGCGCACGCCATTGCGGTTATTGCGGATCACGACAGGCGGCAGTTCGCTGTTGTATTGAACGCCCGTCCTGTCGACACGCATGGGGTCGCGCGGCGAATCGGGCTGGCCGGGGCCGACCGAATCGCGGCCCCACGTCAGTCCCATCTCGCGCCACATGGCGAGGTCGCTCGCCGATCCGGCCCAGCCGTTGGTTCCAAGCATGTCTGTGATCCGCCTGCCGCGGCTTGCTTGCAACTGCGAGTCGGCAACGGCCGCAAACGACGCCGTCGGGCGCGCGAGCGGTAGCATCGCAGCCGCAAGCGCTGCCAGCTTCGACAACGCCCGGCGCCTTCCCGACACATTGCGGACTTGATAACGTCGCCACCTCGTCAGCATCGATTAACCCGCCGATACGTTCGGTGCAAGCGAGGCGAGGCTGTCGCTCGTCCGACCCTGCAGGATGTCCAGCAACTTCTGCGCCGAACGATCCCAGCGATACTCCCTTGCGTGAAGCAGGCCCTTGGCGCGGTAACGCTGCCGCAGCGCATCGTCCGTCATCATCAGGGAAATCTTTTCGGCAATATCATCCACCGACGTCGCGTCGCAGTACATCGCGGCGTCTCCACATGCCTCGGGTATCGAGGTGCGCGTCGAGGCGATCACCGGGCATCCGCAGTACATGGCTTCGAGCGGCGGCAAGCCGAACCCTTCGTAAAGCGACGGAAATATGAGGCAGCCCGCGTTGCCATAAAGTGCTTTCAATTCCCCGTCGGAAACGAATCCGGCCCAGGTCACCTGCTCGGCGTTCGTTGAACTCGAGACGGAGCCGTTGCCGAAAATACGCGGGTTCCTTCCGCCGACCACCACGAACCTGATGTCGCGCCGGTGCTTGAGCCGGCCAACGGCATCCAGCACGCGCTGAAGATTCTTGCGGGCATCGAGGCTGCCCACGATGACGCAATAGGCGTCCTTCTCGAGTCCTAGCCGCTCGGTTATCGACGCGTCGGAGACAACGCGATCCAGATGATCCGCGCCCGGCGTGACGACCGAGACGCGTGATTCGGCAATCTTCAGGTGTTCGCAAATCCGCGCTTTCGAAAACATCGACACGGTGAGTATCGTGGGATCCATTCTCGGCAGCATCGCAAAGCAGAACCGGTACCAAAGCAGGAACTTGCGCGAGAACCCGTGAGGCACGTCGTACACGGCCATATCGTGAACCATGACGATCTGCCGGCGTTTCAGAACCGGATTGGTATTGCAGAAGTTCAGAAGCGTCACGCCTCTTGCCGCAAGCGGAAGCGTGATCTGTTCCCAAAGCGTGCCGCGCAGCCACGGCAGGCGCCGCTGCCGCTTCAGCAACGCGCCGGGTTCGATGATGTCCTGCGGCACGAACACCTCCACTTCATCGCCCGGATGTGCGCGCATCTGCATGGCTCTCGTTAATTCATAGGCGACTCGCTGAACACCGGTGATCGGCTGCGAGGTGAACTTTCCATTGATTGCGAAGGGCATGGCACTCTCCGTTTTACGCAGTCACAAGAACTCTGACGACAATGTCCCTACTCGCCCACGTATGTCATTTCGTGGTTTCCACGTCGCCGAAGTCGCTCGCATAGTTAGTCGGATAGCCATAGTTCCGCGTGCTGGGCCGTAGCGGAATGCCATTGAAGACCGCACCGGCGATGCGCCCGTCCGAGCGGTCCATCTTCTTCACCGTGTCGGCAATCTCCTCCTCGCTCTGCATCCCGGAGCGCAGAACGAGCAACGAAGCGCCGGCCTCGCTCGCCATGATCGAGGCGTCCGTCACCGCGAGAAACGGCGGCGTGTCGATAATGACCAGGTCGAATTGATTGCCGAGCCGCTGCAGCACCTCCTTGAAATGCGGCTTCATCAGCAGGGCGGCGGGGTTCTCCGGGCGCGCGCCACAGGCGAGAAAAGACACCCCGTCGATACAGGTGCGCCGCACTGCGTTGCGCAAGGGCATTCGCTCGGCGAGTACTTCGGAGAGACCCTCACGATTGCTTTGCTTGAAGAAGGACGCGAGGTGGCCGCGGCGCATGTCGGCGTCGATCAGAACGACGCGGGCGCCGATCTCGGCGTGCAGGACAGCCAGATTGGCCGCCACGAAGCTCTTGCCCGCCGACGGCGTCGGCCCGATGACCATCACCACATTGTTGGGCGTATGCACGAGCTCACGCGCCATCGCGGTTCGCACGGCGCGCAGCGCCTCGACCGAAGGATCATGCGGAAAGCGCGCCGCGAGAATCCGATTGCTGCCTGTACTGAACGGATCCGCCGCATCGACCCGGTTTCCGGAAAGGAGCGGTTCGAGGCGGGCTCCGCCTCGCTGAAACGGCAAACTGCTGCGTCCGCCCGCCGGCAATGGCTTGCGGGTAGCGCCTGATGAATTCGGATTGAGCAGCGCTTGCTGCTGGCTAAACAGGATCTCGCCGAACACCGGCACGCTCAGGCGACGTTCGACGTACTGCGGATCCGTCACGCCGATCATCACGTGGCGACGCATGAAGACGAGGAGCATGCCCGACACCACGCCAAGCGCGAGGCCGGCGGGCAGTACGACGCCGGGCTTGGGTTTCACAGGCCGGTACGGTACGATCGCCGGGTCGACGATATGCGCGCCACCCGTGGTGCTGGCACGCCGGACCTGCAATTGCTCGGCTTTCTGCACCATGCCCAGATAGATCGTTTCGGCAACCTTCTGCGCGCGAAGCAGATCCACGCTTTCGCGCTCGGACGCGGGCATTCCGCCAAAGCGGTTATCGAATTGCGCCTTTGCGGCCTTCAATTGCTCCAGTTGCGTATCGATGCTCTGCACCCAGCGGCTACCCGGTTGAAAGCGATCCAGGAGTTGGGTCCGCTGCAGTTGCAAGCCCGCAATCTGCTTATCGAGGTCGAGACCGCCTTGCAAGTAGGCTTGGGCTTCGGAACCGGGCTGCATGGATTGTGAACTGGACCGAAAGCTCTTCAGCGCAGCCTCGGTCTTCTTCAGATCAGCCAGTAACCTGGGGAGTTCGCCGTTGATGAATGCGAGCGTCTGCGTGTCGTTCGCCTGACGGCTGGCGATGGCGGTTGCCAGGTATTGCCGTCCCAATGCGTTCGCCACTTCCGCGGACTTCGACGCACTCTTGTCCGAGTACTCGATTTCAAGCAGACCGGAATCCTTCACCTTGTCCGTCACCTTCACAAGGTCGTCGAAGCGCTTCAGGGCGTCGAGCGCGTTCCAGCGAATCACCGTAAACCGGGTTCCGGGCCGCGCGACCAGTTGCTTGATGAGCACCGACACGTCGTTTGCGTTTGCGTTCGCGACCGCACCTACCCTGCCTTCGACGAGCAGATCGCCTGATGGAGCGCGCAATTCGTACGCGCCGCCTTCGAGAGCAACGAGCGTGAGCTTCTCCTCTTCGAGATCGCGCGGAACTTTCAATGCGCCGACCTGAACGCTTTCTCCGCCCCATGCGAACGACTTCAATCCGAGCCACGGCGCTGCGGGCTTGCCCGGCGTGGCAAACCTCGCGGCGATGTCGCCCAGTAGTGGAATGGCTTGTGGCGTGACGCTGACGTCGAACCGGTATCGCTCGATGACAGGCCCCAATACCGAACGGCTGCGCATGACAGCCATTTCGGTCACGGGCGATGGTGCGGGAGGCGGTAGCGTCTCCTGGTTCTGCAAGGCAATGCCGAGCGCGTTTTGCTCGGGCGGGTCGACGCGTACGAGAACATCGGCCGAGTAGATCTTTGGCGCGATGAGTAGATAAAGTCCCGCCAGCATCAGGAATATCGCGGTAGTGGCCGCGATCTCCCAAACGTGATCGCGCATCAGATTCAACATCTCGCGCGCGGTGAGCTGACCGCGTTCCGTGACAGCGGCGTGAGGGAGCGAATTTTGATGGTAGTAATCCACCGGCGTATTCCTCACATGTTTATTTGTCGAACGTAAGTGATGCGGTAATGAACTACCGGAGAGCAACGAGGCACGTTTCGACGGCACCACGCCTGCGGCCACTCCATGGCAATCCAATCAATTCGACACGTAAAATTTCCATGCGACAAACAAATCGGCATTTGTTTCGCAATGCAGATTTGAAAGCGAATTGAAACGGCAATCGACCCGCGCGGGGTTGAAAGAGAACTACGACGTGGCTCGGGCAGACCGGTATCCACATGTGACTCACTACAAGAATTTCTTCCAATGCTGCATCGAAGCATAGTCCGCCATAAGCACTAGCGTCGGCGTCGGCATAAAGTCGGGTGCTATTGGCCCATTCAGTTGAATCGGCCAGATGAATGCAAGGACTCCCCTATCGTTGCGTCGGCAAAAACTTCCTTATTTGCTGCGCTTCCGTGTGATTTTTAGCGTGTTGCGCGGCAACAATTTCTCGAATTCGGACGATTTCGCCAATACATCCGGATAACCGGACAGGTCGCCGCATGAGTAATTCGGTACGTTATGCTCAAGGGGTGGAATGTACATTCCGTGCGGAGAATTTATATGATCGGTATTACAAACTTTCCCACGCCGCGTATTACAAATAGCAACGACGACTCAAAGGCTGAGCGCCATATCGGACTGCTGGTCTTTCAGGAATGCTCTGTTGCGACCACTGGGGCGATTGGGGAAGTTTTCCGCCTTGCCAACGCATTGCAACCGCCGCAAGGTGCGCCGCCGCCGTACCGACTTTCGGTTCTCTCGGACGAGGGCGGCTTTGTCGTGACCTCTTCCAGCATTCCAATCTGGACCCAGCGGCTCGAACGGTACAGCCTGGCCGATTTCCATGCGCTCTTCGTTGCTGGTTGCGACGCCGCGATCACGGCGGAGTCTAACGAGCGGCTGCTATCGTGGATCACGCAGCAGGGATTCATCGCATCGAGCGGTATCCGGCAAGGCGCCAGTGTCGCCATCGTGCGCAAGACACCGCTACAGGCAACCGTACCGGTCTTTCTTTTCGACGACGGCCCCGATGCGCCGCCGACGCATGGCGTCACGCCCACGGAAATGGCGCTGACTCAGATCGAGCGTGATCTCAGCGCCGACACTGCGCAAAAGGTAGCTCGCGCCATGCAGGCGAAGTTTGCCGAACATACACGACCCGAAATGGAAGGCGTCAGCATTGTCACGACAGCCGAAAAAATTCGCGCGTCCGCTCGATGGATGCACGAGAACTACAGCAAGCCGATTTCGGTTGCCCAGGCCGCCGAATCCGCGGCAATGAGCAAGCGCAATTATCAGCGTCGTTTCAAGGACGAATTCGGCACGACGCCGCTCGAGTACCTGTTGCGGGTCCGCTTCGACGTCGTTATCACCTTGCTCAGGACGAGCGATCTGCCCGTGGACAAGATTGCCCGACGCTGCGGCATGGGCGATGGAAATCGTCTCGGACGACTGTTCAAGGAACGATACGGAATGTCCCCGACGCACTTTCGCGCGCGCCAGCCATTTGATCCCGGCGCGCCGAACCTGGAGACTGAAAACGGATGTCGATACAGTACCGAATCGCTGCCGATGGAACTGGCGGTGGTGAAGACCTGCTAGCGGCTTCTCTCGCACGGACCGAAAAAACCTACACTCAGTCTGCTTCAAGATAACGCATAATCGCCGGAATCCACTGGCGGAGATCTGAAAGTGCATCGACAAAGTGAACCGACGATCCGGTCGCTCCTGACGAGCTATCACGGTGATCCGGAAGAGCAACACTCGATAGTCAGACGAATCAAGGAGAGGGCGAAGTTCACATTGCCCGATGTACTTTTTTTGAGTCTGTTACACCGCAAATGCATTGGCCGGTACCCCAAGCTCATTCACCCCGCCACTTTCAATGAGAAGATCCTGCAGCGCAGCCTCAAGCCCGATCCGCGTTTCGTCAACCTGACAGACAAGCTTACGGTACGCAACTATGTGGCGGCCAAGCTCGGCCAGGATCATCTGATTCCCCTGATCGCCGTTCCCGATGTCTTCAATCGTCAGGTCTTCGACGCGCTGCCGAACTCATTCGTGATGAAGGCAAACCACGGCAGCAGCTTTGTCGAGGTGGTCGGAGACAAAACGAAGACGTCGTTCGAGCGGCTGGAACAGATTGCCGCACGTTGGCTGTCCATCGATTTTTATAACGTTTCGCGGGAGCGGCATTACCGAAAGATCAGCCCGCGCATCTTCTTCGAACGGCTGCTACTGGATCAGCGTGGACAGATTCCCGCCGATTTCAAGGTGCACTGCTTCGGTGGTCGCCAAGGGCGACCTATCATGTACATTCTCGTGATTTCCGACCGCTTCGGGCCAAACACGCGAGGGGACGTGTACGACGAGAACTGGAATCATCTCGACGTGGCCATCGGCTACTACAAACGTAGCCCAGCTCCGGCGCCTCGGCCACAACATCTCGACTCGGTGCTGGATGCGGCAGTCCGGCTCTCCGAAGACTTCGATTACGTCCGGGTCGATCTGTACGCACCGGATAACGCGGTGTACTTCGGGGAGTTGACGTTTACCCCCGGCGCGGGCGTCTTGCCTTTCACGCCGGACAACATCGACTACGAATGGGGAGAACTGCTGGGTGAAGGAAGGCTGCGGCCTTCGCTCAACGGCGCCGTGGCGAACTGGTGATGCAGAGCAGCCGTCCGCGCCGGCCATGTTCATGCCGCGCGCGACCCGAGCTCATCCGGCAGTGCCCGTGACCTGTGAGCCAGCCCCGTTGCCGTCGACGTTCATCAACGCACGGACATGCGCCATCGTGCCGGTCGCGAGACCCTCCAGACTATAGCCGCCTTCCAGAATCGAAACGATGCGTCCTTCGCATGTCGCATCGGCTATATGCATTAGCTCGTCGGTGATCCAGCCGAAATCACTGTCTTCGAGATTCAGGCCGGCGAGCGGATCCAGGCGATGCGCGTCGAAGCCCGCGGAAATGATGATGAATTGGGGGTTGAACCGGCGTACGGCGGGCAACATGTCCGACGCAATCCGCGCGCGGAACAGCGTCGAATTACAACCGCCGGGCAACGGAATATTCACGATGTTGTGATTCACGCCCGTCTCGGATGCGGCGCCCGTACCGGGATACAAAGGCGACTGGTGGCTGGAGGCATAAAACAATTCCGGGCGATGGAAAAAAGCCGCTTGCGTGCCGTTACCGTGATGAACATCGAAGTCGACGACCGCGACGCGCTCCAGCTTGTGTACTTCGCAAGCGTAAGCCGCGGCGATCGCAGCCTGATTGAAGATACAAAAACCCATTGCCCTCGCCGGCTCGGCATGATGACCGCATGGACGCGTCGCGCAGAACGCGTTGCGCGCCTCCCTGTTCATTACCGCATCGACGCCGGCACACGCCGCGCCAACGCAGCGCATGACGGCTTCCCAGGAACCTGGCGACATCACCGTGTCGCCGGCATCGAGCGGCACATAACCTCGCTGCGGGGCAATCTGCTCGACCTCGTCGACGAACGCCGGGTCGTGGATCAATTGCACCTGCTCGAGTGTGCCCAGCGGCGCCTCGCGCCATTCCAGCGCCGCGAATTCCGGCGACCGCAATGCGCGCAGCACGGCCTTCAGACGTTCCGGCGACTCCGGATGACCGGAACCTGGGCGATGATCCAGACACGCTGCATGGGAAAAAACAAGGGTAGTCGTCATTTAGATTGATGCCTCACCGGCCCATCTCTTCTCATTGCAAGAAGCAAGCATAGGGCCGTCTGCAGCTTGACGACAATTAGACATTCCGTGGGAGATCATAGCCATTCGCTTATGGATAGCCAGCCTCGCGCGTAATCGGTTCTTCCCCTTTCCCCCGCCCGATCAGACGGCGTTCGCCAACATCGACTGCCGACAGTCCGCCGTGGCGCATCGGCACGCATACTGCGCTCTAATGTCTTCGTCGGGCGGATCGTCGGTTTCCAGCAGGTATTCAATAAACAGTTCCTCGCCCGCCTCGATCGGACGAAGCGTGTGAATGAAAATGCGGCAGGCGTCTTCGACGGTCTCGCAGTTAGGCGCGCACGCGTGGTTCAGCCAGCGGGCGCTGTTGCCGCCGCGGCTACCATCGATCACGCGCCCATCCGACAAGCCAAAAAGAAACGTGTGTCCGGCCACGCCTTCACGTTGGTGCCGGCGCACGGCTTTGCGCCAGCTGATTAACTCGCCTTTGTATTCGAGCACCCGCTCGCCCGCCGAAAGCGGCCGCATGGCGAATACGCCCTTCCCATGAACCGAAGATCGCCGGACGATCACGCGCCGCATAGCCTTCCCCTAAGTGGTGTTTGTGCCAGAGTATATGAGAGGCAATTTTCCGCTTCCAGTGGTTCTTGATGCGCGCGGCACGCACGGGTACAAGCTTCGCGGCAACGCCAGGCAAAAAAACCCGGCTTACGCCGGGCAAAAGTTCGCGCTCTCGCGCGCGAATGACGAAACGCCTTGCTTATTGGCGGAGTATTGGCAGAGCCGACATCTAGCCCGCGGGAGAACGCTCCTTCCGCTGACCGCCATCGCGCCGGCGAACAAGCCAGGACGGCAACATCGATTCCAGCGAATCGCTGCGATCCACGAAGTAGTGTTTCAACGCCATCAATACGTGTCCGCAGACCAGAATGGCGATCGCATACGCGAGAAAGATATGCACCTGTTTGAAGACGGGTGCAAGCGCGGGCGTCTTATCCATCAAGGGCGGCAAGAAGAACAGGCCGGCCACCGGAATCTTGAACCCCGCCGCCGAACTCCAGAGCCATCCCGACAATGGCAGTGCAAGCATGCATAAGTAGAGCAGCAGGTGCCCAACACGCGCTGCGGCGCGCTCCAGCGACGGCACGCCGCATGACGCCGCAGGCGCGCCGTGCATGAGCCGCCACGGAATCCGGGCCGCCAGCAGAAACAGCGTGATCGTCGCAATCGACTTGTGCAGCATGATGCTGTCAGTCTGAATCTTCTGCGGAAGACTCAGCGTGCTGGAGTAGTACCCCGCGATCCATGCGCAGATGATTGCTACCGCCATCGTCCAGTGGAGGATCTTTGCGATGGGCGTGTATTGTCTCCTTTCCATTTCAGCTCCTTTATGGGTTCGTCCAGCCGAATCGCTCAATTCGACGATGCGGGCACTGCCGGCGCTGCCTTCTGAGGGGCGGACTTGCGTTCCGCATTCAAAAGGTTCTCGGGATACTGATCGGGCGCTGCCTGCGGCCCATAGCCGTTGCGCTGAAGGTTCTGCAATTCGGCATTTCTCACCTGACGCGCCTGTTTTCTCTCGGCCTTGCGTTGTGCCTCGCGTTGTGCCTTGAGCGCCTGCCTCTGTGCCTTGCTGTCGGCCTTGCTCGCGGAAGCCGGCATCATGTCCGGCCGCGACGGCATGGGGGCGCTCGCCCCCATGCCCTGTGCTTGCGCGACGAGCGGCATCGCCGATATGAGCAACCCCGCGACCCATTGTCGTGAACATCTATGCACGATGATCTCCTCTTTGAAATCCATGTTGTTGGTTTGGGCAAACTGCGAAATTCCACGCCCGCAACGACTTAAACCTCGACACACGTCACCCGCTGCACACCGAGACCATCGATGCCGGCTTCAAGGACATCGCCGGAGCGCAAGTAGCGCCCATGGTGGGTGCCCAGGCCGGCTGGCGTACCGGTGCAGATCAGGTCGCCCGGCTCGAGCCGCGTGAAGCTGGAAAGATAGGCAATCTGCTCGCCGATACTGAAGATCATGTCGCTGGCTGCGCCCTCCTGCATCGATGATCCGTTCAGGCGAAGCCATAACCCGAGCTGTTGCGCATCGGCGATATGCCATGCCGGCACCATCCACGGTCCGGCGGGAAGCCAGCCCGGCCGCGCCTTCGACTGCAGCCAGTCCGCGCCCAATGCGGGTGCGTCCCGACGAAATATCCGCTCACGCAACGTGATGTCATTGACGACGCAATAGCCGGCGACGCAGGCGAGCGCATCTTCGGCGCGGACATGTACCGCGCTTTTGCCGATCACGACGCCAATTTCCACTTCCCAGTCGAGCGTCGTGAGGTCGCGCGAAACAGGCAGCAAGTCGTTCGGTCCCGCAACGCAGGCGGGGCCTTTCAGGCAGATGTAGGGAGCGCCTTCCCGCCGCCGCGTTTCGATGGAATCCAGCAGCGCGGCGCGGCGTGCGGCGGCGCCGGGACCATCCGGTCCGTCGTCCGCATCGAGAGCGGCTTGCAGTAGTTGGCTGCGGTAATTGCCGATCGTGCAATAGACCTGCCGCGGCGCGACCGGAGCGTGCATGCGAAAGCTCGACAGCGGCGCACCGCGTGTTTCGATTGCATCAGCCGTCGCGGGATCGTCGGAGATCCGCTTTAGCAAAGCCGCGTTGGCATCCCACTCACGCAGGAATGTCTCGATGCAGTGCGCCCCGCGCAAACCCACCCGCGCCCAATAGGCCAGCGCAAGCGCATGCGTTTCGGTCGACAACGCTGGAAACGGCGGGCAATCCGCGAATGAAACGTTGACAAGTACTGGGAGCATGGCGGTAATCGTGTTGGTGATGGCGAGCGTGTGTCTTTCGAACGCGAGTTCATGCGTCGCCGTTGCGCGCGATGACTCCGCCAATGCCGTCCGCAGCCGGCTGCGTTCGTGCCGCTTCGTCCCGGCGCTTGCGCGGCGCGGTTTCGATGAGGAAGAACGCAACCACGGCTCCGGTTGCGAGACTGTAAAGCGCGAAATCGAGCGTGCGTGCAAGGCCGAAATGCTGGGCGATGAAACCTGCGATGACCGGCGCAACGCCGCCGCCAAACGTCTCGCCTACGCCCGACACGAAGCCGATCGTCGACGCAATGAGTCCGACCGGCGCGGCCTCCGTCGCGATCGGGCCACTGAGCAGGCTCAACAGACCCATCGAGAACATCGCGACACCGAAGAGCAGAATGAACAGCATCGTCGGATTGGGACCCGTGCGCGAAAACAGATACAGAAGAACGGCCGCGCAGACGAACCCGATCAAGGCAGCCGGGCGGCGACCGATGAAGTCCGAGAGCCCGGCAAGCGCGAAACACCCGATAAAGCCGCCGAATCCCACTGCGGACGCAACGAATCCCATGCTTCGCATGTCGAGATGCACAACGGAAACCAGGTACATCGGCACCATCGCGCCGATCACGAATATCCCGCTCATGGCGCAAAGAATGGCGACGGTCGCGACGGCGACGTTGCGGCTTGCAAACAATTCAGTCCAGCGCGGCCGATCGACCGGTTGCCGCGACGCATGGACCGTGGGCGCATCGCGGTCACGCACGCAGCGCCAGATCAGCGCTGCCACGATAAAGCCGGGCACGGCCGACAGCGTGAACACCCAATGCCAGTTCGGGACGATTTCAAGCAATTGCGTGGCGGCGATAGGTGCGAAGCCGAGGCCCATCAAAGGAATCATGCTGATCTGTATGCCCTGATTCAGCCCGCGGCGCGCCGGCAGCGACGCCTCGCTATTCGCGGCGATGCTCGCCGGCGTGAATGCGCCCTCGGCGACGCCCATCGCGGCTCGCAACAGCAGCAAACTGATAAAGCCGCTCGCCAAGCCGGAAAGACTCGACAGTACCGAGAAGGCGATCATCGTCGTCACGAGAATCTTCTTGCGGCCGATGCGGTCGGCAAGCGGCCCCATGGCGATCGACCAAAGGCCCCACGCGACGCCGAGTATCCCCACGAGGCTGCCCAGTTGCGAGTAGTTCAGCCCCAGGTCGCGCATGATGTGCGGAAACAGCGGAGCGAGCAGCCAGCGATCGAAGCCGACCAGTCCAAACCCAATGCCGAGAAGCGCAAGTGTCCCGCGTTCATAGCGAACGTCGTGCCTAGGGGCGTTCATTGTGGTGTCTCCTTTGTATTGCGTTTATTGAGTCGCCGGTCCTGTCTGCGCAGGTCGGGAAACTGAAGCTGAATTCGATGCTGCGTGCTGCTAGCGGTTTGCGAACGTCGGCGTGGCGCGCCGGGTGGGCGGCGGAAAGACGCTCCATCGACCGTCGCCGTGCTGGAAGAAAAATATCGTCACGCGGTTCTCCGACTGCGGCGACACGACCTGGACACATCGATTCGGTCCCAGTTTCGCCGGCCTGACGCGGCTCACCTCCAATGACGAAATGGCTGTTCGCCCAAACCACTTTTCGACATGGAACCGCAAGGATTTCTCTTCAAACATGGCTTCCCCTCCTGCCCCCGCATAGCCGGCCAATGGCGAATGGACTTCGGCACGGACCACTGCGGTTACCCGACGCGCCCGCTTCATCTAGTGCGCTAACGTTAGCACAATGATAAAGGGCGTTTTTCCACGCGTCAAATAAATCTGGCTATGCAAATGAGCTCGCGTTAGCATTTGCAACCGCGAACTTCAGAGGCAAACGCGGCGATCAGTGGCGCACGGCTCGGTCCATTGCGAGCTTCACCGTTGTGCTATCGTTACAAAAAAAGCGCCTTGAACGGATAACTCAAATGGTCACCATCAAAGACATCGCCGCGCGTCTACAGGTCTCCCCATCCACGGTAGGACGGGCGCTTGCCGACGACCCACGCATCAGCGCAGCCACCAAACAGAAAGTGACTCAAGTCGCGGATGAAATGGGTTACGTGGCCAATCTCGCTGCACGCATGATGCGAGGCGTCTCGAGCAATCTCGTGGGCCTGGTTCTGCCGGACATCAGGAACGGTTTCTACGCGACCATCGCCCATGCGCTGTCGAAATGCTTGCAGGCAGCCGGCTATCAACTGGCCTTGTCGGAAACGGACGACGACCGGATGGTCGAGTTGCAGAGCGTCCGTGAACTGGCGAGCGCGAATGTCGCGGGCATCATCATCGTGCCGACCGCGAAGCCCCATCGCGAAACGATCCGCTTGATCAAATTGTCCCCGCACGTGCAACTGTTGCGCAGGCATGCGGCGATCGGGGATCAGTGGTTCGGAATTGACGATACAGAGGCGATCTTCGAGGCGACCAGTCACCTCGTGCAGCTCGGCCATCGCCGGATCGGCTATATCGGCGGCACAGACGATCTGCCTACGGGTTCCGCGCGCCTCAAGGGTTATCACAAGGCACTGAGCGGCGTTGCAGCGGGCGAGCCCGCCCTTGTGCAACTGGGCGCGCCGAGCGAGGTCGACTTCGGTGCTAACGCAACCCGCCGGCTCCTGTCGTTGTCCAAGCCGCCGACGGCAATCGTGGCCGGTTCGGTCCAGATGACCCAAGGCATCCTGGAAGAATTGCTGGCTCAGGGCGTGCGAGTTCCGGACGACCTGTCGGTCGTTGGCTTCGGCGACGAACTCGGCTTCCGGTGGTGGGGACCGGGATTGACCACCGTGGGACTTCCCGTACACGATCTCGCCACCGCGTGCGGGCTGTGGTTCGTGCATCACGTCCGGCAGAATTCCGCTACCGCTTCACCCTACACATCGATCTCGCCAGCGACACTCATCGTGCGGGGCAGCACGCGCAAACCGGGCTCGCCGACCAAGACATCGGTACGCGCTTCGCCGCGCGGCGCCACGGCTTGACGGATGCGAACACGGTTGTGCCTAACGATGATCGTCGGCAATCCGCTCGACGAACTCAGGCACAAGCGTAAACAGATCACCCACCAGACCATAATCGGCGACGCTGAAAATCGGCGCTTCCGGGTCCTTGTTGATCGCGACGATCACCTTGCTGTCCTTCATGCCCGCCAGATGCTGGATCGCACCCGAAATCCCGACCGCGATGTACAACTGCGGCGCGACGATCTTGCCGGTCTGCCCGACCTGGTAGTCGTTCGGCACGAAGCCCGCATCGACCGCCGCGCGCGAGGCGCCCAGCGCCGCGTTCAGCCTGTCGGCCAGCGGCTCGAGCACCTTCGTGTAGTTCTCGCCATTGCCCAGACCGCGGCCGCCCGAGACGATGATCTTCGCCGAGGTCAGTTCGGGGCGGTCCAGCTTCGTCAGTTCACGGCTCACGAACTGCGAGATGCCCTGGTCCGCGGCGGCTTCGATCTTTTCCACCGCTGCATTGCCGCCTTCGGCCGCGACCGCATCGAAACCGGTCGTGCGCACGGTGATGACCTTGATTGCGTCCTGCGACTGCACCGTGGCGATCGCGTTGCCCGCATAGATCGGGCGCTCGAACGTGTCGGCCGAATCCACCGCGGTGATGTCGCTGATCTGCGCGACGTCCAGCTTCGCGGCGATACGCGGCGTGATGTTCTTGCCGTAAGGCGTGGCCGGCGCGAGGATGTGCGTGTAGTCCTTCGCGATGTCGAGCACCGTCGCCTCGACGTTTTCCGCGAGGCCCGCTTCCAGTTGCGGCGCGTCGGCCAGCAATACCTTCGATACACCCGCGATCTTCGCGGCCTCGTCCGCCGCGGCCTGCGCGTTGGAGCCCGCCACCAGCACGTGAATGTCGCCACCGATCTTCTGCGCCGCTGCGATCGTGTTCAGCGTCGCCGGCTTGATCGATGCGTTGTCGTGTTCTGCCAATACGAGATTCGTCATTTGCCCTGTCTCCGCGTTTTACTTAAAGCACCTTGGCTTCGTTCTTCAGCTTCTCGACCAGCGTCTTCACATCCGCCACCTTCACGCCAGCGGAGCGCTTCGGCGGCTCGGCGACTTTCAGCGTCTTCAGGCGCGGCGTGACGTCAACACCGAGGTCCTCGGGCTTGAGCGTTTCCAGCGGCTTCTTCTTCGCCTTCATGATGTTCGGCAGCGTCACGTAGCGCGGCTCGTTCAGGCGCAGATCGGTCGTGACCACGGCGGGAAGCTTGAGCGACAGCGTCTCGGCACCGCCGTCCACTTCGCGCGACACGGTGGCCCTGCCGTCGGCCACGACAACCTTCGACGCAAACGTCGCTTGCGGCAGGTTCGCGAGCGCGGCGAGCATCTGGCCGGTCTGGTTCGAATCATCGTCGATGGCCTGTTTGCCGAGAATGACCAGTTGCGGCTGCTCCCGGTCGACCAGCGCCTTCAGCAGCTTGGCGACCGCCAGCGGCTGCAGTTCCTCGTTCGATTCGATCAGCACGGCGCGGTCCGCGCCGATCGCGAGCGCGGTGCGCAGCGTTTCCTGCGACTGCGTGACGCCGCACGACACCGCGATCACCTCGGTCGCCACGCCCGCTTCCTTCAGACGCACCGCCTCTTCCACCGCGATTTCGTCGAACGGATTCATCGACATTTTCACGTTCGCGATGTCGACGCCCGTGCCGTCCGACTTCACCCGGACTTTCACGTTGTAATCGACCACTCTCTTCACAGCAACAATGATCTTCAAAATGTCTTTCCCTTGGCGTTAAGGATAGGGATAAAAACCCTTCCCACTCTTTCGTCCGAGATAGCCGGCGTCCACCATTTCCTTGAGCAAAGGCGCCGGGCGATACTTCGGATCGTTGAAGTCGCGGTACAACACGTTCATGATCGCGAGCGTCGTATCGAGTCCGATGAGATCCGCCAGCGCCAGCGGTCCAATCGGATGATTCGCGCCTAGCTTCATACCCTCGTCGATCTCTTCGGCGCTCGCGTGCCCCTCGTGCAGTACGAAAATCGCTTCATTGATCATCGGTATCAGAATGCGATTGACCACGAAGCCCGGAGAATTCCTCACAGAAATCGCGGTCTTGCCGATACGCTTTGCGAGGTCGACGGTGGCGTCGAAGGTGGCATCGCTAGTTTGAATCCCGCGAATGACTTCGACGAGCGCCATCAACGGAACGGGATTGAAAAAGTGCATTCCCGTCAAGCGGCTCGGGTCATCGAGCATCGCACCGAGCTTCGTGACGGATACCGACGACGTATTGGTTGCGATGATCGCACTCGGCCGCACGATCGCATCCAGCTTCTTCAAGATCCCCTCTTTGATCTGAATATTTTCCGTCGCTGCTTCGATCACGAAGTCGCGGTCGGCAAGGTCAGTCAACAAAGTACTTCCCTTGATTCGTTCCAGCGCCGCCGCTGCCTCCGCCGGCATTGTTTTGCCCTTCGATACCATCCTGTCAAGATTCGCCGCGATACCTTCGATGCTGCGTTTCAGCGCGTGTTCATCGAGATCCGTGACGATCACGTCGAGGCCCGCTATCGCACAGACCAGCGCAATGCCTCTTCCCATTTGCCCCGCGCCGACGATTCCAATTGTTTGCATGTCGCTCTTCACTCACATGTTCGGATAGTTCGGCCCACCGCCGCCTTCCGGCGTGACCCACACGATGTTCTGCGTCGGGTCCTTGATGTCGCAGGTCTTGCAGTGCACGCAGTTCTGCGCGTTGATCACGAGGCGCTCGCCGCCGTCGTCGGTCTTCACGAATTCATAGACCGCGGCCGGACAGTAGCGCGCTTCGGGACCGGCATAGGTCTGCAGGTTCACGTTCACCGGCACGGTGGGGTCTTTCAGCGTCAGATGCGCCGGCTGGTTCTCTTCGTGATTGGTGTTCGAGATGAACACCGACGAGAGCCGGTCGAACGTCAGCTTGCCGTCCGGTTTCGGATACGTGATCGGCGTGCATTGCGACGCGGGCTTGAGCATCTCGTGATCGGCGTGCTGGTGATGCAGCGTCCACGGCACGTTGCCGCCGAACAGCTTCTGCTCGATGCCGACCATCAGCGTGCCGAGGTACAGGCCCTTGCTCATCCACTGCTTGAAGTTGCGCGCGCGATGCAGTTCGGTGTGCAGCCACGATGTGCGGAACGACTCCGGGTAGGCCGTGAGTTCATCGTTCCGACGGCCGGCCTGCACCGCATCGAACGCCGCCTCGGCGGCCAGCATGCCGGTCTTGATCGCCGCGTGACTGCCCTTGATGCGCGAGGCGTTCAGGAAGCCCGCATCGTCACCGACGAGCGCGCCGCCGGGGAACACCAGCTTCGGCAGCGACATCAGCCCGCCCGCGGTGATCGCCCGCGCGCCATACGAGACGCGCTTGCCGCTTTCCAGAAACCCGCGGATCGCCGGATGCGTCTTGTAGCGCTGGAATTCCTCGAATGGCGACAGATACGGGTTCGTATAGCCGAGGCCGACCACAAAGCCCACCACCACCTGGTTGTTATCCATGTGATAGAGAAACGAGCCGCCATAGGTATCGGTGTTCAGCGGCCAGCCGGCGGTGTGCATCACCAGACCCGGCTTGTGTTTCGACGGCTCGATTTCCCACAGTTCCTTGATGCCGATGCCGTAGACCTGCGGATCGACGCCGTCGCGCAGCCTGAATTTCTCGTCCAGTTGACGGCCGAGATGCCCGCGCGCGCCTTCGCAGAAGAGCGTGTATTTCGCATGCAGCTCCATGCCGAGCTGGAAGTTCTCGGTGGGCTGGCCGTCCTTGCCGATGCCGAGATTGCCGGTCGCGACGCCCTTGACCGAGCCGTCGTCGTGGTAAAGGATCTCGGCAGCCGGAAAGCCCGGAAAGATCTCGACGCCCGCCGCTTCGGCCATGGCGCCCAGCCAGCGCGTGACGTTCGCGAGGCTGACCACGTAGTTGCCGTGGTTCCTGAAGTTATCCGGCAGCGCCCAGCCCGGCACGCTCTTCGAGCCGGTTTCGGTGAGGAACAGGAAGCGGTCCTCGGTCACGTCCACCGTGAGCGGCGCGCCTTGTTCCTTCCAGTCGGGAATCAGTTCGGTGATCGCGCGCGGGTCCATCACCGCGCCCGAGAGGATGTGCGCCCCGATCTCCGAGCCTTTCTCCAGCACGCACACGCCAAGCTCGACGCCTTTCGCAGCCGCCAGCCGCTTCAGGCGGATCGCCGCCGACAGGCCGGCCGGGCCGCCGCCGACGATCACGACGTCGTATTCCATCGACTCGCGCGGGCCGCCGATTTCCGGGAGATTCATTTATCAATGTTCCAGGCTGGTTGCGCCGCTGCTGTACCAGGTAGCGGAATGCCCCCGCGACTACAGAAGCTTTGTGCGGCGTAAATCATCGATCTGCGCTTCGCCCATCTCGAGCCAGTCGCGAAGCACGTCGCCGGTGTGCTGCCCCAATGTCGGCGGGGATCGCAGGTACTGCACGGGCGATTCCGACAGGCGAATGGGATTCGCGACCAGCGCCACCTGCTTCGCCAACGGATGCGGCATTTCAATGCGCACGTTGCGAGCTTGCACGTGAGGGTCCGAGAACACCGCTTCGAGATCGTTGATCGGGCCGCACGGCACGCCCGCCGCTTCCATCACCGCAATCCATTCCTTCGTCGGACGGCGCAACGTCGCGGAGCGGATCATCGCGACGAGTTCGTCCCTGCTCTTCACCCGCTGCGGATTGGTGGAGAAACGTTCGTCGCTGCTCCATTCCGGTTTGCCCAATACAGCGCACAGACTCGCGAACTGACTGTCGTTGCCGACCGCGAGGATCATGTAGCCGTCGGCCGTCGGAAACTCCTGGTACGGGACGATGTTCGGATGGGCGTTGCCGATACGTCGAGGTATCACGCCGCCGACGAGGTAATTCGCCGCCTGATTCGCGAGACAGGCGATCTGCACATCCAGCAGCGCAAGGTCGATGTGCTGTCCCTCGCCGGAGCGCTCGCGCCGGGCGAGTGCGGCGAGAATCGCCACGGTCGCATACAGTCCCGTCATGACGTCCGTCACCGCGACGCCGACCTTCATCGGCCCTTCGCCTTCGGTGCCGTCCGCGCGCCCGGTGAGGCTCATGAGCCCGCCCATGCCCTGAATCAGAAAGTCATAACCGGCGCGCGCGGCATAAGGTCCGGTCTGGCCGAATCCCGTGATCGAGCAGTAGATCAAGCGAGGATTCAGTTGCTTGAGACTCGCGTAATCCAGACCGTATTGACCGAGGCCACCGACCTTGAAGTTCTCGATCAGCACATCCGCCTTGCCGGCCAGTTCCTTCACGAGACGCTGTCCCTCCGGCTGGCTCAGATCGATTGTGATGGACCGCTTGTTGCGATTCGCGCACAGGTAATAAGCGGACTCGCCCGTCGACTCATCGTCGGCATCGTTCAGCCACGGCGGTCCCCACGCGCGCGTATCGTCACCCTTGCCCGGCCGTTCGACCTTGACTACGTCGGCACCGAGGTCGGCCAGCAGTTGACTCGACCAGGGGCCGGCCAGCACGCGCGAAAGATCGAGCACGCGCAGACCCGCGAGCGCGCCTTGTTGATTAGTCTCGTTCATAAGCGATCAAAAAGCTGCAATGCCGGTGATGGCGCGACCGAGGATCAACGCATGAATATCGTGCGTGCCTTCATAGGTGTTGACCACTTCCAGATTGACGAGATGACGTGCTATGCCGAACTCGTCGCTGATGCCATTGCCTCCGAGCATGTCGCGCGCGACGCGGGCGATGTCGAGTGCCTTGCCGCATGAGTTGCGCTTCATGATGGACGTGATCTCGACTGCCGCGGTGCCTTCGTCCTTCATGCGGCCGAGGCGCAAACACCCCTGCAAACCCAGCGTGATTTCCGTCTGCATGTCGGCGAGTTTTTTCTGCACCAACTGGTTCGCCGCGAGCGGCCTGCCGAACTGCTTGCGATCGAGAACATACTGACGCGCACGATGCCAGCAGTCTTCGGCCGCACCCAACGCGCCCCATGCAATACCGTAACGTGCGCTGTTCAGGCAAGTGAACGGCCCCTTGAGACCCCGCACTTCGGGAAACGCGTTCTCTTCCGGGCAGAACACTTCATCCATCACGATCTCGCCTGTGATCGACGCGCGCAGACCGACCTTGCCGTGAATAGCCGGCGCCGACAGTCCTTTCCAGCCTTTCTCGAGCACGAAGCCGCGGATCGCGCCTTCGTCGTCTTTCGCCCAGACGACGAACACATCGGCAATCGGGCTGTTCGTGATCCACATCTTGCTGCCCGTCAGCGAATATCCGCCGTCGATCTTTTTCGCGCGAGTCATCATGCTGCCGGGATCGGAGCCATGATTCGGCTCGGTCAGGCCGAAGCAGCCGATCCATTCGCCTCTCGCGAGTTTCGGCAGATATTTCTGGCGCGTCGCTTCATTGCCGAACTCGTTGATCGGCACCATGACGAGCGACGATTGCACGCTCATCATCGAGCGGTAGCCGGAATCGACGCGCTCCACTTCCCGCGCGACCAATCCGTAGCAGACATAGTTGAGACCGGCGCCGCCGTATGTTTCGGGGATCGTCGCGCCGAGCAATCCAAGCTCGCCCATCTCGCGAAAGATGGCCGGGTCGGTGGACTCGTGACGAAAAGCTTCGAGCACGCGCGGTGCGAGCCGCTCCTGGCAATACGCGTACGCCGATTCCCGCACGAGGCGCTCCTCTTCCGCCAACTGCTGGTCGAGCAGCAACGGATCATCCCATTGAAACGACGGCTTGTGCTTCGAACTCATTTCATACTCGCTAGAGAAACTGTCATGCCGCGAATTTATCGGCACATGCGCGTCACGACAAACGATTTGTTCGCACTGACCTGTGCGAAAATCGCACAGGTCATCGACAATACCGGCGAGTCACGAGCATGCGCAGAAAGATCCCTTCGACAGCAGCGCTATCCGCATTCGAAACGGCCGCGCGCCACCAAAGCTTTACGAAGGCCGCGGACGAACTCGCGGTCACGCAAAGCGCGATTTGTCGGCAGATTGGTTCGCTGGAAGATTTTCTCGGCGTGAAGCTTTTTCGCCGCGATCGCCGCGGCGTGAGCCTGACCGAGGCCGGACAGATCTACAGCAAAAAAGTGGCGTCGCGTCTGAATGAAGTGGAACAGGACACGCTCGAACTCATGGCCAAGGGCGGCCACGGCGGCACGCTCGAACTCGCCGTGGTGCCCACGTTCGCGACAAAGTGGCTGCTCCCCCGATTGCCGCTTTTTATCGCGGAGCAACCGGATATCACCGTCAATCTCACGACACGGACTCGTCCGTTTCTCTTCGACGACACCGGATTCGACGCGGCAATTCACGCGGGCGCCGCGATCTGGCCGGGATCGGAAGGGCTCTTTCTGATGCGCGAAAGTCTGATCGCCGTGTGCAGCCCAACGCTGATCGCGCCGCGCACACGCTTGACGGCGTCGGACTGGCGGCGTTACCCGCTTTTACAGCAGAGCACGCGTCCGTACGCATGGCGTGACTGGTTCGCATCGCGCGGCATGCAGGTGGAAGGCGATATGTCGGGGCCGAAGCTGGAATTGTTTTCCATGCTCGCGGAAGCGGCGATTCATGGTATCGGCATCGCGCTGATCCCGCGCCTGCTCATCGAGGACGAACTGGAACGCGGCGTTCTGATCCAGGTGGCTAAGCACGAGTACTCGAGTGGCCGCTCCTATCACCTGATCTACCCCGAGCGCAAAGCCGGCGATTCGGCCCTGGTAGTGTTCGGAGCATGGATTGCCGACCAGGCGAAGCAATATCGGCGAACCATGGGGCTCGACTGAAGTTCGGGCGATCGAGTCCCGTATCTGTCGCACGGATGGGTCGCGCGAGCGGCGACAGCCATCCGTTCGCGACGATGGTCAGAACTTGACGCGCAGTCCCGCACTCGTGAGGAATTGCCGGTTCGTCGACGAAGGGCCGCCACTTCCGCCAATGAACGCACCGCTGAAAATCGTCCCCGCCGCACCCGTGACATGCTGATATTCGGCCATCAGGTAAACGTCGGTGCGTTTTGAAAGCGAATACGAAGTCATCAGATTGAACTGGTTCCAGCGCGGCTTCGCATGCAGGGACGCGTTGGAATACGAACCGTCCGTGAAGGTGTACGAGGCCGCGACCACCCATGCCGGATTGATCAGATAGCGGATATTGGCTTCAAAGTTGTCGAAGCCAAGATCCGTGGGCGACCTGGTGGCGGCGGGCGCCAGCGTGCTGCCGCGGTACACGGCCGTCGTATTGTCGTAATGCGAGTGACTCCACACCAGCCCCAGCGTTGCCGGGCCAATCACATAAGCGCCGCCGACGCCCCATACCTGCTGTCGCGCCGCATGGAACGTGGCGTCACCAGACGTAGACGAACCGTCGAGCGCGCCCGCCGCTCCGTCCCCCGGATTGTCGATGCGCATGTATGCCGCGCTTACCGTGAATGGACCGTGGTTGTAAGTCGCGCCGGCACTGAACGCACGATTGTCGGCGAAATCGCCCGCCTTGTTCGAGAACGCGTACAGGCCGCCGAATTTCAGACCGTGGATGTCCGGACTCGCAAATTTGACGGCGTTATCGAGCCGGAAGAAATCGCCGAAGTTGTCGTTGTCCATCGGGTGCATGAATTCGAGCCCGCCCACGAAGCTCTGCGCGACACTACGTGGCGCAAGATAGTCCACCACCGAATCATACTGACGGCCCAGCGTGAGCGCGCCATACGAACTGGACATGCCGACCCACGCTTGTCGGCCAAACAGGCGCCCGCCCTGCTGGAGACCACCGTTGGTTCCCGTAAAGCCGTTTTCCAGTTTGAAGATCGCTTGCAGGCCGCCGCCCAGATCCTCGCTCCCGGTCAGCCCCCATCGATTGCCGACGATGTTTCCCTGAGATGCAAAAACGTTGCTGTGACCCGCACCGCTCGCCGTGCGCTGATTGCTGACGTACGACACGCCATTGTCGATCAGCCCATAGAGCGTGACCGAACTCTGCGCATGTGCGGCCGCACCTATGCAGCCGCAAATCGCGGGTACAAGAAGCCTCTTCATTCGTTGTCTCCTGCCAGTCGTGATATTTAGGTTTTTCTGCGGGTGCTGCATTTTTCAAAGGCGTGGCACCGAACGCCATGCAGGCGTCGCCTGATTCTGAACAGGTCTTTTATTGGCGCACACGTCGACGCCTTCGCCCTTTGGTCGTACCAGCGATCGCTGTCGGCTCATTGAAAGATCGAGCGGGCCATCGAGTCGGCTTGCGATCTGTGCCTCTGTAGCGCGAACGTTAGCATCGACGGATTGAGTCTAGTTGCCGCTTTCCGGCATGTCAATCCGGTATTTGACTCCATGAATCAAGGGTTTTTACTGAATTTTCGTGCCTTAGGCTACGCCACCCAGGCGAACCACGGCTTGGCACTGCATGATTGCTATGCTAACGTTAGTGCAATCAGGCAAGGTTCGCGGGGTCCCGCGAACCACGCGGTCATTCCGTTCACCATCAGGCCCAGTTCCATGATCGATACAGTCTTCCTCACCGACTATGCGTGGCCCGACGATAGCGTCGAGCGCGAGATCGTCGAATCCGCCGGCATGCGGCTAGTCAGCGGACCGGCCGCTCCCTTGCCCGCGTCCGGCATCGAAGCGCTGGCCCGCGAGCATCTGCCTTCCGCGATCCTGACGTGCTGGGCGCCGGTGTCGGTCGAAACCATCGCGGCTTCCTCACGGCTGAAGATCGTTGCAAGGCTTGGCGTAGGGCTCGACAACATCGCCGTGGATGCGGCCACCGCCCGCGGCATTTTCGTCACGAACGTGCCGGACTATTGCGTCGACGAAGTCTCCGATCATGCGGTCGGCTTCGCGCTTGCATGGACCCGCGGGCTGGTGATTTTCGATCGTGAAGTGCATGCCGGGCGCTGGTCTCCCGCCGATGCCCGTCTTCGCCGCCTGGGCGCGCTTACTTGCGGGCTGGTCGGCTTCGGCCGCATAGCGCGCGCCACGGCGCGCAAGCTCGGCGCGTTCGGCTGCCGGCTGCTGACGCATGATCCTTTCCTGCGCGAGCCGGTGGCGGGCGTGCAAGCCGTGGCGCTCGACGAACTGCTCGCCAACAGCGACATCGTGATCGTGCATGCGCCGCTCACCGACGGCACGCGCCACCTCATCAACCGCGAGCGAATAGCGAAAATGCGCTGCGGCAGTCTGCTGATCAACGTGAGCCGCGGCGGCATCGTCGATACGGATGCCGTTATCGAAGCGCTGCAAAGCGGGCAACTGTCCGCCGCAGGGCTCGACGTGCTCGACTCCGAGCCGCGCGTTCCGGATGAACTGCTGCGCCAACGCGGCGCGATGTTGACGCCCCACGTCGCGTTTTCGTCAGACGCATCCTTGCTGGAACTTCGCAGACGAGCTACCGAAGAAGTCGTGCGGGTACTGCGCGGCGAAGCGCCGCGCAATCCATGCAATTCGCCGGCGGCCTGACCGCTTCAACCGTTTCATTTCAACCACTCGTGATGACGCAATTCAATAGCCCCGACCCGCAACTCGATGCGTTTCTCGTCGAACACGAACTCGCGCACAAGGACGAAGCGGCCGCCTGGCACCCGCTCACCGGCGGCGTTTCGTCCGACATATGGCGTGTCGATGTTGCCGCGGGCTCACTGTGCGTGAAGCGCGCGCTCTCCACGCTGAAGGTATCGGCAAGCTGGCAAGCGCCGGTGTCGCGCAACGCCGACGAATGGGCCTGGATGCAATTTGCCGCGCGGCATCGCCCCGACAACGTGCCGGTTCCGCTCGCGCACGACGCCAGGCTCGGGGTGTTCGCCATGTCGTTTCTCGCGCCGTCGGCGCATCCCGTGTGGAAGCAGCAACTGCTGCACGGGGAGGTCGAAGCGGACACGGCCCGCGCCGTCGGACGGCTGGTCGGGCATCTGCACGCAGTCAGCGCCGACGATGCGGAGCTGCGCGACAGGTTCGACACGCTCGACAATTTTCAGGCGCTGCGTCTCGATCCTTACCTGATCGCCACATCGCGGCATCATCCGAAACTCGAATCGAAGCTGCGCTATCTGGCCGGGCGCACCGCGAGCATACGCACGGCGCTCGTGCACGGCGACGTGAGTCCGAAGAACATTCTCGTGGGCCCCAGGGGGCCGGTATTGCTCGACGCCGAATGCGCGTGGTTCGGCGACCCGGCCTTCGACCTGGCGTTCTGCCTGAACCATCTGCTGCTCAAGTGCCTCGCCCGTCCCGATCGGCGGGAAGCGCTGATCGCTTCGTTCAAGGCGCTGACCGAAGCCTATTTCGACGAAGCGGACTGGGAACTGCGCGCGGCGCTCGAGGCGCGCACGGCCGAGTTGTTGCCCGCTTTGCTCCTCGCGCGCGTCGACGGCAAATCGCCGGTCGAGTATCTGACCGATGACGCGCAACGCGACCACGTCCGCGCGGTTGCCACCCGGCTGCTGCTGCAGCCGGTGGAATATCTCTATCAAGTGGCGCAAGCATGGCTGGAAGAGATCGAGTCGCGACAATCCTGAGAGGGTAGCGGAGAGCGTCGCTGCGTTGGCGACTCGTATGCGACTCGACGCGCAGGCGCCGCATCCGCCCTGCTAACGTTTGTCCTTTTCGCACGATCAAAAGCCTTGCCGAGCGTGCCGGTTTGAGCATTTAGCAAGAAAAACCGCCTTAAATTCCCTATTGACAATGCACCGCAGCGTTTGCCACAATTTGTGCGAACGTTAGCAAAAACAGGAGACATCGTGAAAGACGTCAACGCCGATCCCCTCCGGTTCGAGGCCCCGATCATGGGCGACGTGCCGCTAGCGCTTCGCCGCATCGTCACCGGCCACGACGCAAGCGGCGCATCGACAGTCGCACTCGATTCGCCGCCGCCGCGCTCCGACGCATACCGGCACATCCCCGGCATGGTCTCCCGTCTTGTCTGGGCAACGGAACCGGCGCAAGCCATTCCTTTCGACGGCACGGACCCCACCCCCGCTGTCGCCACGTTCGTCCCCGCAGCGGCGGGCACGCGCTTTCTCATCGTGACGTTTCCTCCGGATAGCGTGTTCCTTGCACCCGATTTCGACCCGCAGGCAGCGGCCGCTGAAAACCTCGCGATCAGCCCTGGGCTTGCGGAGCTTTTCGAGGAGGACGGCATGCACGCGACCCCGACCGTCGATTACGGCATCGTTCTCGACGGCGAAATCTGGCTCGAACTCGACGAGGGACGCGCGGAGCTGCTGCGCAAGCATGACGTCGTCGTGCAGAACGGAACCCGTCATGCATGGCGAAACAAAAGCGACCGTCCCGCGACGCTGGCCTTCGTTCTGATCGGAGCGCGCGGCAGCACGTGACCGCGGCTCGACGTTGCGAACGCTCCGCGCGCTGCAAGGACATGAATCGACCATACAAATCAACCGCACAAATCAACCACCAACGAGGTAGACATTCCTTATGACTGAATCAACGATCGCCCATGTACGCGGCCGACGCGTCTGGGACTCGCGCGGCCGTCCGACAGTGGAAGTCGAAGTCGCCTTGCACGGCGGCATGAGCGGTCGCGCGATCGCGCCCGCGGGCGCTTCGACCGGCAGCGGAGAAGCGCTCGACTTGCGCGACGGCGGCGCCGCCTTCGGCGGCCTCGACGTATCCAACGCGCTGTCGAAGGTCAACGGCGAGATCGCGAGCGCGCTAGAAGGCGCCGATGCCCGCGATCAGGCCGCTATCGACGCCCGCCTGGTCACCCTGGATGGCACGCCCAATCGCAGCCGTCTGGGCGGCAATGCGATCGTCGCCACTTCAATGGCGGTCCTGCACGCCGCCGCTGCCGCCAGCACGCAGCCGCTATGGCGCTATCTCGCCGGAGAACGCGCGGTGCGCCTGCCGTTGCCGGAGATCCAGATATTCGGAGGCGGCGCACACGCGGCGCGCCGCGTCGACGTGCAGGACTTCATGATCATGTGCCCCGCCGCGCGCAGCTTCACCGAGGCGCTGGAGTGGACGGCGGAGGTGTACCGCGCCGCCGGCTCGTTGATGAAGCAGGCGGGCAAGCTTCAGGGCGTGGCGGACGAAGGCGGCTACTGGCCGGCCTTCGACTGCAACGAAGACGCCCTCGACACGCTGGTGCGCGCCATCGCCGACACGGGCCTGCAAGCCGGCAAGCAGGTCGGCATCTCGCTCGATATCGCCGCGTCCGAATTCGGCCGCAACGGAACGTACACGCTGGCGCTCGACGGCCGCACGCTCGACACCGCGCAAATGATCGACATGCTGGGGCGCTGGCTGGATACCTACCCGATCCTGTCGATCGAAGATCCGCTCGCCGAAGACGACGTCGAAGGCTTCCGGCTCTTCACGAAAGCCTACGGCTCGCGTTGCCAGATCATCGGCGACGACTTTCTCGTCACCAACGCGGACCGGGTCAGAACCGCCGCAACGGACGGCGCGCTCAATGCCGTGCTCATCAAGCCGAATCAGGCGGGCACCGTCACCGAGGCCTACGAGGCGCTGCAAGCAGGCAAGACAGCCGGATTCGGCACGATCGTGTCGGCGCGATCCGGCGAAACGGAAGACGTCACCATTGCGCATTTGGCGGTCGGCTGGGACGCGGGTCAACTCAAGGTCGGTTCATTCTCGCGGTCGGAACGCATGGCCAAGTGGAACGAGGTATTGCGAATCGAGGAAGCGCTGGGACGGCAGGCGCAATTCAGCGGATGGTCCGCGCTGCCCTTCATTCATCGCGCGATGTGAATCGTCGTACCGTCGCCGAAAGCTCGCCATCAACAATCGAGAGGTCATCATGCTGCCTGCTGTCAATCACCGGCCGCCGTTCAATATCACGCGCGCCAGCCATATCGTATTGAACGTTGCCGACCTGGCGAAAAGCCGGGACTTCTATGTCGACATCGTCGGCCTCGTCGTGACGGAGCAAACCGCCGACACGTGCTATCTGCGCGGCCTGTCCGAAGCCTGCCACCATAGTCTGGTGCTCGTGCAGGCCGACAGCAACGCACCCATCTGCAAGCGGATCGGCTTTCGCGTTTTCCTCGAAGAAGACCTGGATCTTGCCTATCAGTTCTTCAAGGAAGAAGGGCTTCCCGCCGAATGGGCCGAAGTCGCGCATCAAGGCAGAACCTTGCATGTCTCCGATCCGTTCGGCACGAAGATCGAATTGTGCGCGCAGATGGAAACGCGTCCCCGTCTCTATCTCGAGCGCAACCTGTTCAAGGGCGCACACGCGCAGCGCATCGATCATTTCCAGATCTTCTCGCCGAACACCTACGAATCGTGTGCGTTCTATAGCAGGCTCGGCTTTCGCAACTCCGAGTATCTCGCGCACGGCGAGCGGCTGCTCGGCGCCTTCATGTATCGCAAAGGCACGTGCCTCGATCTGGCTATCGTCGAGAACGACGGACCCTGCATGCATCACTTCGCGTACATCGTGCCCGAATCGCACGACATCTTCACCGCGTGCGACCTCGCGGGCATCTACGGCCACGCGCATGAAGTGGAGCGCGGACCGGGCCGCCACGGCCCCGGCGGCATGCTGTTCGTCTATCTGCGCGACCCGGATGGTCACCGCGTCGAACTGTGCGACGGTCATTACCAGACCATCGACATCGAAATCGAGCCGGTCCGCTGGGATGCCGCTTCGCTAAGCACCAGCGTGCGCTGGGGTCTGCCGGCGGAGCACCGCTGGTACTTCGAGGCCTCGCGGTTCGAAGGAGCCGAACTGATCGAAACAGCCAACAAGCCGCGTCCCACGACGCTCGAAACCTACATTCAGAACCGGCTTGCAAAAAGCTGATAGCGCAAGGAATAACCACTATGGCACGCGTCAAATACCTTCAGCGTTCGGACCTCGCAGGCGTCGACGACGCCCTCTTCGACCGGCTCGAACAGGAGCGGAAAGTACCCACGGCGAACATCTTCTGCGCGCTCGCGCACGCACCGCGGATTCTCGATCAGTTCCTTTCCTACGCGAACGCGATCCGCGCGTCGTCGATCAGCCCGAAGTTGCGCGAACTCGCGATTCTGACCGTCGGACACTGCACCGGCTCCCAATACGAAATCGCGCATCACCAGTCGCATGGGCTGAAGGCGGGCATCAGTGCCGGGCAACTGAACGCGATCCCCGACTTCGAAACCTCGCCCCTGTTCACCGAGGAAGAACGTGCGGTGATGGCGGTCGCGAAAGAGTCGACGCTGAAGGTCGACGTCAGCGACAAGACCTGGAACCGGATCGTGCCGTTCCTGAACGATCAGCAACGCGTCGAGCTCGCATTGAACATCGCCTGGTACAACTCCGGCGTGCGCATCATGGGCGCACTCGCGATCGAACTCGAGGAGAGCTATCGCTGATAGAAAGCCCGGCCCGGATCGACAAACAGACCGGCTGCACCGAACCGGCCGCTGTCCAAAGCAATGCGTGGTACTTCCGCACGGAATGGCGGATACCGCGGAAGTCTTCACAGAGAAAGAGGAACGTATGGAACGAACGATGGTTGCAGCGCGGCTGCATGCTCTTCACACTCCGATGACGCTCGATACCATTCCGGTGCCGAAACCGAGACCCACCGATGTTCTCGTGCGAGTCAAGGCATGCGGAATCGTGCCGAACATGGGCAACGTCATCAATAACTGGCCGAGCTGGTTTCCGCATCAGCCGCTGCCGAAGTTTCCCGCTATCTTCGGTCTGGACCCTGCCGGGGTCGTCGAAGAGGTCGGCGAAGCGGTGCTCAACGTCAAGCCGGGCGATCGCGTCTATGTGAGCCCGTTGCGTTCATGCGGATCGTGCAAGGCATGCCGCGCCGGCCGGCGCAGCGAATGCCGGTACTACACGTTGAACGGCTACTTCAGCACGAGCCGCGACGGTCAACGCATTTTCGATCTTTACCCGTATGGCGGCTTCAGCGAATACATGACCGCGCCCGAATATGCGATCGTCAACCTCCCCGATAACATGAGCTTCGAGCAGGCCGGCCGGTTCGGCTATCTGGGCACCTCGTACGGTGCGCTGAAAAACGCCGCCGCGGGTCCGGGCCAGGTCGCCCTCATAGACGGCATCACGGGCACGCTCGGCGTGGCCGCAACGGTGCTGGGCCTCGCCATGGGCTTGTCGCGCATTCTCGGCACGGGCCGTGGCGCAGCGCTGCTCGAACGTGTGAAGGCGCTCGCGCCGGAGCGCATCGAGGTGACGCAGCTCGGCGAAGGCTCGACGGGCGAATGGGCCAGGTCGCTGACGGGCGGTGAAGGCGTGGACTTCGTGATCAGTGCGCTCGGCGCCAAGGCGCCCGCGGCCACCATGCTCGATTCCATGAAGGGCGTTCGGCGCGGCGGCAGGGTGGTGAATGTGGGCGGCGTGGCCGACGACCTGCCGATCGACGTGAAGTGGCTGATGGACGAGCAGGTGCAGATCATCGGATCGAACTGGTTCACGACCGCACAGGGTCAGGAAATGGCCGACATGGTGAGCACCGGCGCAATCGACCTGTCGTATCTCGAACATCGTCGGTTCCCGCTCGAACGCGTCAACGAGGCGATCTCCGGTCTGAAGGATCGCGACGGCGGCTTCAGCAACTATGTCGTCCTTCCCTGACTAGCTTCACTGCGTGACCGGAAGTGCGACTGCGCCCGCGGTCGCACACCGGCTCGCGCAAGTTTCGATCCGCTTCCTACCCGGTAAAAACCCATGAAAATCGCGCGATATTCGATTGATGGCAATGAGCATTACGGCATCCTCGGCAGCGACGGAAATATTCAGCGACTGAAGCGCTCGCCGCTCGAAGGACTGCATCCTTCCGGTCATGTCGACACGCTCGAATCGGTTCGCGTGTTGAGCCCGTTTCACCGCCCTCGCGTTTTCGGTCTCGGCTACAACTACCGCGCGCATTCGCAGGAAGTCGGCAAAAGCACGCCCACGGTTCCGGTGCTGTTCATGAAACCCAGCACCACGGTGATCGGCCCGGACGAAGCCATCGTCTATCCGCCCGACGGCGAGAACATTCATTTCGAGGGGGAGCTGACGGTCATCATCGGCAAGGAAGCGCGCCATGTTTCCGAAAGCGAGGCACTGCGTTACGTCTTCGGCTACACATGCGGCAACGACGTCAGCGACCGGGTGTTGCAGCGCCGCGAGAGCGAGTACGGCTGTCTGCTCATGGGTAAAGGCTACGACACGTTCGCGCCCATCGGTCCCGTGGTCGAGACGGATATCGATCCGTCGAACCTTCGTCTGCTCACCCGCGTCAACGGCGAGGTGCGCCAGAACGGCAACACCGCCGATCTCGTGTATGGCGTGCCCGCATTGATCGCCTACCTCAGCAAGTACATGACGCTCCTTCCCGGCGACCACATCATGACGGGAACGCCGGCGGGAGTCGGCCCCATCAAGCCCGGCGACACGATCGAGGTGGAGATCGAGGGCATCGGCGTGCTGCGCAACCGTGTGATCGCCTCGATCAGCGCGGCTTCCTGAACGAAACCAGGCTCCGAAAACGAAAAACCCTCGAAGCATCGCTGCATCGAGGGTTCAAAAAATTCCAGCAATCGGACGGAGTTCTACCTGGTGCCGGGGACCGGACTCGAACCGGCAAGCCGTGAAGCGGCGGATTTTAAGTCCGCTATGTTTACCAATTTCATCACCCCGGCAGGGTGCGATCGCGTGGACGCGAATTCTACCATTGCCGGGCGAGCGCACCAAACCGGCGGAAGTCGACCGCCGTCCGTTTCACTCGCCGCGTGGCGACGATAAAAATCGCAGTCATCCGCGAGTCACAAACCTTTCCGATAATCCGCTCACGAAAACGTTTACATCCGAGTGGATAGCCATGACCCCGACGATCAAAGATGTCGCCGCCCACGCCGGCTTCTCCATCGCCACTGTCTCGCGTGCGATCAATGCGCCGCATACGGTGAACCCCGTCACGCTGGATACCGTGCGCCGATCCATCGACGCCCTCGACTTCCGCCCAAGCGCGTTGGGCCGCCAATTGCGCGGCGAGCGCACGCGCCTGATCGGCGTGATCCTGCCGACGCTCGCCAATCCCGTGTTCGCCGAATGCCTGCAAGGCATCGACGAACTCGCGGCGGCGCAAGGCTACCGGCTCATGCTGATGACGACGCAGTACGACACCGAGCGCGAGCGTCACGCGATCGAAACGTTGCGCGAACACCGCGTGGAAGGCCTGATCCTGACCGTGGCCGACGCCGACACGCACCCGCTGCTCGACGAACTCGACCGCGCCGGCCTGCTCTACGTGCTGATGCATAACGACACGGTGCGGCGTCCGTCCGTCTCGGTCGACAACCGGCTCGCCGCGTACGAGGGCGTGCGCATGCTGATCGCCCACGGTCACCGCCGCATCCTGATGCTCGCCGGCACGCTGGCCGCCTCCGACCGCGCGCGCCAGCGTCACCTCGGCTACGCACAAGCGATGCAGCAGGCCGGCCTCGCGCCCGCGCCGGCGCTCGAAGTCGATTTCAATGCCGACGAACTGTCGCCGTCGGTGCTCGCGCATTTGACCCGCGGCGCGAACCGGCCCACCGCCCTCTTTTGCAGCAACGACCTGCTCGCGATGGTGGTCATGCGCGGCCTGCGCCGCGCGCGTCTGCAAATTCCGCGCGACATGTCGATTCTCGGCTTCGACGGCCTCGCGATGGGTGAACTGCTGTCGCCGCCGCTGGCGAGCGTCTGCGCGCCGAATCGCGAGATCGGCTGCGCCGCGTGGCAGCGCTTGCTGGCCCGCGTCACCGGCGGGTACGAGACATTCGCGGAGACGCCGCTCGCGCTGACGCTGCCGCACAGCTTGCGCGAAGGCGCCACCATCGCGGCGATTTCGAATCGCAACGAAACAACGCCGGCGCGGATTTCCGTGCGCGCATAACGGCGTCTCACCCATTTCAACCCTGAACCACCCGCTCTCGTCCTCTCCAGGAGACTCGCAGTGATCCGCTCTTCCACACGCTCTTCGTTGCTCAAACCGCTCTGGCGTCGCGTCGCGCGCGCCACGACCGCGGCGTTCTCGGCGGGCATGGTCGTCACCGCCGCGCTCGCCACGCTCGCCCCACAAGCGGCCCACGCCGACGAAACCGCGATCTGCTACAACTGCCCGCCCGAATGGGCCGACTGGGCGAGCCAGATCAAGGCGATCCAGCAAAAGACCGGCATTCGCGTGCCGTTCGACAACAAGAACTCCGGCCAGTCGATCGCCCAACTGATGGCCGAACAGAAGAGCCCGGTCGCCGACGTGGTGTACCTCGGCGTCTCGTCGGCATTCCAGGCGAAGGACAAGGGCGTGATCCAGACGTACAAGCCCGCGCACTGGGACGACATTCCCGCCAACATGAAGGACCCGCAAGGCTACTGGTTCACGATCCACTCGGGCACGCTGGGCTTTTTCGTCAACAAGGACGCGCTCGAAGGCAAGCCGGTGCCGCGCTCGTGGGCCGACCTGCTCAAGCCCGAATACAAAGGCATGATCGGCTACCTCGATCCGTCGAGCGCGTTCGTCGGCTATGCGGGTGCGGTCGCGGTGAACCAGGCGCTCGGCGGCACGCTCGACAACTTCGAGCCGGGCCTCGACTGGTTCCGCAAGCTGAAGGCCAACGCGCCGATCGTGCCGAAGCAAACCGCCTACGCACGCGTGATGTCGGGCGAAATTCCGATCCTGCTCGACTACGATTTCGACGCCTATCGCGCGAAGTACAAGGATCACGCGAACGTGGAGTTCGTGATCCCGAAGGAAGGCACGATCTCGGTGCCGTATGTGATGAGCCTCGTGAAGGGCGCGCCGCACGAAGCGAACGGCAGAAAGGTGCTCGATTTCGTGCTCTCCGACGAAGGCCAGAAGCTGTGGGCCGATGCGTATCTGCGCCCGGTGCGCGCGAACGCGATGAGCGCGGAAACCGCCGCGAAATTCCTGCCCGCGAGCGAGTATGCGCGCGCGAAACCGGTCGACTTCGGCAAGATGGCGGAGAAGCAGTCGAGCTTCGGCGAGCGTTATCTACAGGTGATGCATTGAACGACATCACGTTCCCGCTGCGCTGGCGCATTGCGTTGATCGCGCCGGCGCTGGCGGTTTTCATCGCGTTCTGGTTGCTGCCGATGGTCGCGCTCGCGCAGTTGAGCGGCGACGGCCACGCGTTCGCCACCTATCGCGCGATGCTGACGAATCCGCGCTACATGTCGAGCCTGGGCGCGACGGTGCTGCTCTCCGCGGCCGTGACGGCGGCGACGCTGGTGCTCTCGGTGATCGCCGGCTTGCTGCTGGCGCGCCGTGAGTTTCCCTTGAAACGCACGCTGCTCGCGCTGCTGACCTTTCCGCTGGCGTTTCCCGGCGTCGTGGTCGGCTTCATGGTCATCATGCTGGCGGGACGTCAGGGGCTGATCGGCGCGCTCTCGCTGAAACTCACCGGCGACCGCTGGGTGTTCGCGTACTCGATGAGCGGCCTCTTTCTCGGCTATCTGTACTTCTCGATTCCGCGCGTGATCGTCACGGTGATGGCGTCGGCGACCAAGCTCGATGCGTCGCTCGAGGAAGCGGCGCGCTCGCTCGGCGCGTCGCCGTGGCGCATCACACGCGACATCGTGTTGCCCGCGCTGTCGCCGGGATTGATCGCGGCGGGCGCGGTGTGCTTCGCGACCGCGATGGGCGCGTTCGGCACGGCCTTCACGCTCGCCACCGACATCGACGTGCTGCCGATGACCATCTACACCGAGTTCACCCTCAACGCGAACATGGTGACGGCCGCGGGCCTCTCCATCGTGCTCGGCATCGTCACGTGGGCCGTGCTGGCGTTCGCGCGCAGCGTGACCGGCTCGGCGGTCGCGGCCAGCGCATGAGCGGCGTTCTCGAACCCGACGACAAGACTTCGATGAACTCCATCCCCGCTCCTCTGCCACGCGCCGCGAAGCCGCATTCGAGACTCAGGTGGCCAGGCTCGCGCACGTGGCTCGCGGCCGGCCAATGGCTCGTCACGCTGCTGCTGTGCGCCTTCCTGATCGTGCCGGTCGTGATGTCGATCGTGGCCGGCCTGACCGTCAACTACTTCAAGGGCGTATCGAGCGGACTGACGCTGCGCTGGCTCGGCGAAGTGTGGACGCAGTATCACGGCTCGGTTTTTCTCTCGCTCGAAGTGGCGGCGGCGACGCTGCTGATCACGCTGGTCACCGGCGTGCCGGCGGGCTACGTGCTCGCGCGCAGCAAGACGCGGCTCTCGCGCATCATCGAAGAGTTTCTGGTGCTGCCGATCGCGTTGCCGGGGCTTGCGTCCGCCCTCGCCTTGCTGGTGGTCTATGGCGGCTTCACGATGTTCCGCATGAGCGTCGCGTTCATTGTGGTGGGGCATGTGGTGTTCACGCTGCCCTTCATGGTGCGCGCGGTCGCCGCGGTGTGCGCGAGCAGCGATCTGCGCACGCTCGAGGAAGGCGCGGCGAGCCTCGGCGCGAGTTTCTTTCAGCGCTTCACCACGATCGTGCTGCCGAATGCGCGGCCGGGCATCGTCGCCGGCGCGCTCGCGGTGCTGACGCTTTCGATCGGCGAATTCAATCTCACGTGGATGCTGCACACGCCCGACACCAAGACGCTGCCGGTCGGTCTCGCGGATACCTATGCGTCGTTGCGCATCGAGATCGGCAGCGCCTACACGATTCTGTTTTTCATCATGACGATGCCCCTGCTCGTCGCGATGCAATGGCTCGGCGTCGATGCAACCGGCCAGCGCAGCGCGGCGAGGAAACGCGTCGCTGTCTCACCTTCATCTTCAACGACCACGCCATGAAACTCGCTTCCGTTCCCATCGCGCTGACGCAATGCGCGAAAACGTTTCGCGGCACACGCGTGCTCGAACCGCTCGACCTGCGCATCGGCGCGGGCGAAACGCTGGTGTTGCTCGGCCCCTCCGGTTGCGGCAAGACCACGACGCTGCGCATGATCGCGGGTCTGGAGACGCCCGACGCGGGCGGACGCATCGCGTTCGGCGACGACGACGTCACCGCGCTGCCGATCGAAAAGCGCCAGGTCGGCATGGTGTTTCAAAGCTATGCGCTGTTTCCGAACCTGACCGTGCGCGGCAACATCGGCTACGGTCTCAGGATCAAACGCGTACCGGCCGACACCGCGCGGCAACGGGTCGACGAATTGCTCGCGATGATGCGCCTCACCGCGCACGCGGATAAACCGATCGACCAGCTTTCCGGCGGCCAGCGTCAGCGTGTTGCGCTCGCACGCGCGCTTGCCGTGCAACCGCGCGTGCTGCTGCTCGACGAACCGCTGACCGCTCTCGATGCGCGTTTGCGCGACACGTTGCGCGGCGAGATGAACACGCTATTGCGCGAACTGGGCATCACGACGGTCTACGTGACGCACGATCAGGCCGAAGCGATGGAACTGGGCGACCGCATCGTCGTGATGAGCGCCGGGCGTATCGAGCAGATCGGTTCGCCGCGCGACATTTACTATCGTCCGGCGAATCGCACGGTCGCGCAGTTCGTCGGCACCATCAACCGGCTGGCGGGCGAACGGCGCGACGGCATGCTGAGCACGACCGGCGGCGCCGTGCCGCTTCCGTCGGGCGCGACGCATGCCAGCTCGGCGCACGAAATTTTCTTTCGCCCCGAGGATGCGTATCTCGCCGACCCGGCCCATGCGCAGTTGCGCGGCAACGTCGAAAGCACCGCGTTTCTCGGCGAACGCACCCGCCTGACGATCGGCGGCGCCGCGCCGGACGCTTTGCTGATCGACGTCGCGGGCCGCGTCGAGTTGGCGCGCGGCACGCCCGTCGGCATCTCGATCGTGCAGGACGCGCTGATCGCGCTATCGTAATGAAGCCGCGCTGCGCTCGTGGCAGCGCGCATCGATCACAAGGACATCCCCATGCTGCTGGCTCAAATTAGCGATCTGCATATCAAGCGGCCCGGCGCGCTGGCTTATCGCCGTGTCGACACCGGCGCCGCGCTCGCGCGCTGCGTCGCCGCGCTCAACGCGCTCGAACCGCGTCCCGACGCCGTGATCATGACCGGCGATCTCGTCGACCAGGGCGACCCCGAGCAGTACGCGCATCTCAAGCATCTGCTCGCGCCGCTGGAGATTCCCTACTTCCTGCTCGTGGGCAATCACGACGAACGTGCCGCATTGCGCGCGGCGTTTCCTGAGCGCGTGGAGTTGCACAGCGGCGGCGAGTTCGTGCACTACGCGGTCGATGTCGGACCGCTGCGCGTGATCGCGCTCGATTCGTTGGTGCCGGGTCGAAGCGCGGGCACGCTGTGCGACGCGCGGCTCGCCTGGCTCGCGACGCAACTCGATGCGGCCCGAGGCAAGCCGACGGTGGTCGCGCTGCATCATCCGCCGTTTGCTTGCGGCATCGGACACATGGATGCGCTGCGCCTCGACCAGGCCGCGGCCGATCGACTCGCCGCGCTGGTCGCGCGTCATCCGAACGTGGAGCGGGTGATTTGCGGGCATGTGCATCGGCCGATGTTCGTGCGCTTCGGCGGCACGATCGCCTCCGCCGTGCCGGCGCCCGCGCATCAGGTCAGGCTCGATCTGCGCGAGGATGCGCCGTCGGCATTCGTCATGGAAGCGCCCGCGTATGCGCTGCATCGCTACGATCCGGCGACCGGCATCGTCACGCATCACGCGTATGTCGATCAGGCGGATGGCCCGTATCCGTTCTACGAGCCCGAAGGCGCGTTGATCGATTGAACGTAAAACCGGTCACAACCCGTCAGGCGTTGACGAAGGTCTCACGAACGCGCCGGGACAGCCTGAAATACGGTATCCCGAGCGCGGCTGCGATGACGGCCTGAACGAAACCGTCGAGTGGAATCGCGATGGCGATGCCGATCACGTGCGTCATGTAATCGCCGAGCAGATAAGCGCCCGTGCGCATGACGACGATGGCAAGCAGCCACGCCTGCACCTGCACCGCAAAGCGCGCCGATTTGCGCCACACGAGAAGCGTCAGCCAACCGGCGCCCGCGACGATGAACGCGCCGATCATCACGTCGCAGCCGACCATCGTCATCACCGCGCGATACCAGCCGTGCGTTTCGCTGCGCGCGAACACGGCCAGCAGTTCCCATTCGAGCATCAGCTTGAGTGGATCGCGCAGCGCGATCGCGGTGGTCAGCGCCCATGCGGCGAGGCAGAGCAAGGCAATCAGCAGACAGCCGCCGATTCGCCGCGGTTCGGTTTTTGTGCTTGTAGTCATGAAGTCGGGTCACGTGGGGGGATTTATCGCGCGCGCCGATTCTACGAACGACCGCCGAAGCGGCGTCTCATTTTTGTCCGACGGACGTTTTTCAATTGCCTTACTTCGCGCGCGTCACGCGCGAGCCGCAGCCGAACATGAACGGCTCGCACGGCCGCGACCGTCAGCACGATCCATCGTGCTCCGGTATGATCGGCACGCTTGAGGACCGCGCATGGGCCGGTCCGTCGATCGCCCCTCTCATGTCCACTTCCGACGCTTCCACTTCCGCTTCCGACAGGTCGTTGCGCGGCTTGCTGCTACTGCTCGCGACCATCGCGGGCGTGGCGGTCGCGAACATCTATTACAACCAGCCGCTGCTCGACAACTTCCGTGAGTCTTTTCCCACTAGCGCGTCATGGGTCGGCGCGGTGCCGGCCGTCACGCAACTCGGCTACGCGGCCGGCATGCTGTTGCTCGCGCCGCTCGGCGACCGCTTCGACCGGCGCCGCCTGATCCTGTTGCAGATCGTGGGCATGTGCGTCGCGTTGGTGACGGCCGCTACGGCGCCGACGTTGCCCGTGCTGATCGTCGCGAGCCTCGCGATCGGCGTGCTTGCCACCATCGCGCAGCAGGCGGTGCCGTTCGCCGCCGAACTCGCGCCGCCGGCTCAGCGCGGTCATGCGGTGGGCACGGTGATGAGCGGTTTGCTGCTGGGGATTTTGCTGGCGCGGACGGCCGCTGGCGTCATTGCCCAGTATCTCGGCTGGCGCGCGGTGTTCGGCGCGTCGGTCGTCGCGTTGCTGGCATTGGCGGTCGTGATCGTCATGAGACTGCCGAAGAGTCAGCCGACCTCGACGCTGTCCTACGGCAAGCTTCTGATTTCGATGTGGCATCTGGTGGTCGAGCATCGCGCGCTGCGCGAAGCGTCGCTGACCGGTGCGGCGATGTTCGCCGCGTTCAGCATTTTCTGGTCGGTGCTGGCGTTGTTGCTGGCGGGCGCGCCGTTTCATCTGGGACCGCAGGCGGCCGGGCTATTCGGCATCGTCGGCGCGGCAGGGGCGATGGCCGCGCCGCTGGCCGGCAAGTTTTCCGATCGACGCGGGCCGCGCGCGATCATCACCGTGTCGATTGGGCTCGTGGCGCTTTCGTTTGTTGTGTTTGGGTTGTCGGCGGCCAGTATCGCGGGGTTGGTGGTCGGTGTGATCGTTCTCGATGTCGGGGTGCAGGCTGCGCAGATTTCGAATCAGTCACGGATCTATGCGCTCAAGCCTGATGCGCGTAGTCGGGTCAATACCGTTTATATGGTGGCTTATTTTATTGGCGGTGCGGTTGGGTCTGGGGTCGGGGCCGTGGTTTGGGCGGGTTTTGGATGGGGTGGGGTTTGTGTGGCGGGGGTTGGGTTTGCCGGGCTGGCGGCCTGGAATCATTTGAGGCTTTCCGGCAAGGGGTGATTGGTTCTGGTTTTGTTGCCTGCTTGGGCGGTTGTTTGGATGCTGTTTTTTTTGGGGTGTTGGGCTTTCCTTGATTTGTTAGTGGTCTATTGGCGTTGCCCCTGTGCGGGGCGGCACCTACTTTTCTTTGCCGGCCGCAAAGAAAAGTAGGCAAAAGAAAGCGGCTCACACCGCTAGTTTTTAAGCGGGTCCCCTGGCGTGGAGGAGGTAGTGGTGCATCTGGAATCCGTGTTCTCGCACACTCCGCGTTCGTGACACAGCAGTCATTCTTCCGGCGGCGCCGCGCGCGCCGTCGCGGTGCTTCGTCGGGGCGAGCCGTTGGGGGTTCGATTTGGTGGGAGCGAAACATGTTAATCGGAAACTATCCGTGTATTCGCCCCTGGCGCGCCTGGAGCATTGAAGCCATGAATGCCGCCGCCGCGCCCGCACGCTATTCAACGCGACGTCACCCTGCCCCGTTCGCTCACCACCTCGCCGCGCTGCAAGACATACGCGAGACGCTCGCCTTGTCCCGTGAGCACGCCGATATCCTTGAGCGGGTCGCCGTCCACCACCAGCACGTCGGCAATCGCGCCGGCTTTCACGACACCGAGCTGGCCGCTCGGATCGACGATCTCCGCGGCGATCGTGGTGGCCGAGCGCAACGCTTCCAGATTGCCGAGCACCTCCGCGCGAATCCGCAGTTCGTCGCTTTGGAACATATGCATCTCGCCGAGCAGGTCCGAACCGAAACCCATCGGCACGCCGGCCTTCGCATAGATCTGCAAGGAGTCGCGCCCCGCTTGCCGCACGGTTTCGACCTTGGCGATGGAGTCGGCGGGCAAGCCATAGTCGGCGCCATGTTTGGCCAATGCGTCGTAAGTGACCAGCGTGGGCACCACGAACGCGCCGTGCTCGCGCATCAGTCGAGCGGCGGCTTCGTCGACCAGGTTGCCGTGTTCGATCGTGCGCACGCCGCAGCGAATCGCCCGCGAAATCGCGCGGCCGGTGTACGCATGCGCCATCACGTAAGTATTCGCCGCTTGCGCTTCGGCGACGATCGCGCGGATTTCATCCTCGGAATACTGGGTGTTGCCGATCGGATCGGTGGGCGAAGCGACGCCGCCCGATGCCATGATCTTGATCTGCGTCGCGCCCTTCTGAATCTCCTCGCGCACGGCGAGCCGCACCGCATCCACACCGTCGACCACGCGCGCGATCGCCCCGGCGCGAAAGCAACATGAACAGGGTTCGAGCATGTCGCCGCGTGCGCGAAAGTCGCCGTGGCCGCCGGTTTGCGACAGCGCCTTGCCCGACGGAAAAATGCGCGGCCCCGGAATCAGGCCGCTTTCCAGCGCTTGCGTCAAACCCCAATCCGCGCCGCCCGCATCGCGCACGCTCGTAAAGCCGCGGGCGAGCATCGCCTTCAGAATCGGCAGCGCACGAATCGCGGTGAGGATGTTCGGTTGCGTTGCATTCGTGCCGAGATTCGCGCGCGAAGCCAATACATGTACGTGACAATCGATCAATCCTGGCATCACCGTCTTGTCGCGCGCGTCGATCACGCGCGCGTTCGGCAGATCGACAGGGCGATCGGTGACTTCGACGATGTGGCCGCTTTCGATCACCACATGATGATGCTCGAGCCATGCGCCCTGGACCAGATCGAGTACATTGCCGCCGCTGATTACCGTCATGCTCATTGCTATCTTCCTGACTTGATGAGGGAATCCGTCCGGCCTCTTTCCGTCCCGGCCGGACACGCCGCTTCAGGCGCGGCCGTGGCGCTTGTCGTCCATGCCGCGCACGAAGAACGTGCCGGTCAGGCTGATGGCCGCCGCGATCATCACGTAGATCGCGGGCGCCATGTTGCTGCCGGTCGAGGCGATCAGCCACGTGATGAAGAACGGCGCGAAGCCGCCGAAAATCGTCACCGCGAAGTTGTAGGCGACGGAGAGCCCCGTGGACAACACCTTGGTCGGAAACAGTTCGGAGAACGCCGCGAGAATCGGTCCGGTGTAAGCGGCGATCAGCAAGCCGAACACGCCCTGAAACACCAGCAGCGAAGCGAGGCCGGGCGCGCTGTTGATGTACGCGAACATCGGCCATGCGAGCAGCAGGATGGATACGGCGGCGCCCGAGAGAAAAACGCGGCGACCGAAGCGGTCGGCCAGTTTGCCGACAACCGGCGAGAAACACATGATCATCAGGCCGCCGAACATGCCGGCGGAAAAACCGGTGGATTGCGGCAGGTGCAACGTCCGCACCGAATACGTCGGCATGTAGAACAGCAGCACATAGGTGCACACGGTCCACAGAATCACCATCGAAAAGCTCGCGAAGGTTTCGCGCGGAAAGCGGCAAAATACTTCCGCGAGCGGTGAATCGCTTTTGGCTTCTTCGGCGACCGCGCTGAATGCCGGCGTTTCATCCATGCGGCTGCGAATGAAATAGCCGACGGGGCCGATCAGAATGCCGATCAAAAACGGCATTCTCCAGCCCCACGAGTGCAGCGCATCGGCGCTCAGACTGGAGGTCACGAACGTGCCGACCGCGGCGCCCAGCAGCACGGCGAAACCGATGCTCGACTGAATCCAGCTCGAATAGAAAGCACGCTTGTGCGCCGGCGCGTACTCGGTGAGAAAGGCGGTGGCGCTGCCCATTTCGCCGCCCGCCGAGAAGCCCTGCAGCAGCCGCGCGATTACGATGAGGACCGGCGCCCACACGCCGATCTTTTCGTAGGTCGGCGCGATGCCGATGAGCGCGGTGCCGCCCGCCATCAACAGAATGGTGAGCGAGAGCGCGGCCTTTCTTCCGACTTTATCGGCATACACGCCGAGCACGATACCGCCCACCGGCCGCATGAAAAAGCCCACGCCGAAGGTGGCGACGGCAAGCAGCAGCGAGCTCAGTTCATTGCCGGTCGGGAAGAACAGCCTGGCGATGATGACCGCGAAAAAACTGTACACCGTGAAGTCGAACCACTCCAGCCCGTTGCCGAGCACGGTGGCGATAATGGCGCGGCGCCGCTGCCGCGCGAGCGCGTCAACGGGTAATGCGACGTTGGATGAAAGCGTTCCTTGCATGGTCTCTGTCCTCATGTGGCTGCCTGTCGGGCGGTGATGCCGGCAACGCGCCACGGCGTGACCGAGCGGCGCTTTCGCATGCATCACGCCGATCGTAGAGAGACCTGATTTGTTTTCGAAACGAAAGATTCGCATGCATGCATGCGTGTAGCGCATGCGAAGCGGGTTCAGGCCGCGGCCCTGCCCTTCTGCTCCTCGGCCTGCTCGAACAACCAGCGCGTAAACCGGCGCGACGCCTGGTTCTGCGAGCGGTCGTTCGGCGACACCACGTAGTAGCCGCCGCCGTGGCTCGCCGAAGCATGCGTCGCGCGCACCAATAGTCCTTCATCCAGACAGGCGTCGATCATATGACGCCAGCCGAGCACGACGCCTTGGCCGAGAATCGCCATCTGCACGAGTTGCGGATAGTGGTTGACGACGACCGCCCGCGGTGAAGCGGGCATCTGCACGTCGTTGAGGCGAAACCATTCGGACCACGCCATCCATTGGCGCTGACCGTCCTCCTGCATCAGCAGCGTTTCGCGCGCGAGGTCGGCGGGTTGCAGCGCGCGGCCGGCAAGATAGCCGGGCGAACAGACCGGATACACCTCTTCGTCGAAGATCCGGCGCGCGGTGAAGTGCGGTTCGGCGCGCTGGCGAATGTAGTACAGGCCCACATCGAACTCGGCGGGCGACAGCGACGCGAGCCCGTCGCGCACGATCATTCTGATCTTGACGTTCGGATGAGCGGCGCGAAACGCGCCCAGTCGCGGCGTGAGCCACAACACGGCGACCCCGGATGAACATGCGATCGTCAATTCCTGATCGCCGTAGCGCTTCATGACGTCGAGCGTGGCTTCGGAGCAGGTGGCGAGCAACCACTGCACGTGCTTCGCATAGCCCTCGCCAGCGATCGTCAGACGTAACGAGCGATGCTCGCGCACGAACAGCGAGCGGCCGAGAAAGTCTTCCAGTTGCGCGATCTGCCGGCTGATCGCGCTTTGCGTCAGATGCAGTTCGGCGGCGGCTTTGGTGAAACTGGCATGCCGTACCGCAGATTCGAACGCGACGAGGCATTGGAGCGGAGGTAGAGGGGTAATGCGCATGATGACCACACCCGAGTGACGATCGCACCATCATAGCGGGTCGAAACATGCGTCAAATCATGAGTTCGGGGAAGAGCCTCACTCCCAACATCCGTTCCGCAAGGCTTGTCACTCGCTACGCGGAACCGCCGATTTCTTCAAACGCTGCACGGCTTCATCGACGTCGGAATCGCTGTCGGTGTCGTAATCGATCGTGATCTTGCCTTCGCGCGTTCTCGTCACCCGAGTCCCAATCGCGCGCTCGACGTTGCGTTCGATGACCCCTGGGGTGTCGATCCGCGCCTGCGCCACGCGTGAAAGCCAGAACGGCCCGCGGTGCCGGGTATCGTCGAAGCCGAGGTCTTCCGCGCACGTGCCGCACGGCCGCATCGTGCCGCCAAGCAGTTGGGGATCGACGGCCGCACTGAAATTGTCCTGCACGTGGTGCTTGATCCGGCGCTCCGCGTGCAGATCGACGGTCTCGCCGCGATGGGTGAACTTTCGATCGGACACCTGGAGCCCGCCGTTCGACATCATCTTGTCCAGCACCTCTCCCGGCGTGCCGGGCAGCATGTTCGCGGAACCGATGCGAAGCGCCGCACGCAACTTTTCCACATGCCGCCGCTCCCTGCCGGCAAGCGGCGTATCGCTTCGGGCCAACGCTTCGGCCATTTCGCTCACATTGCCGCGCCCGAGTTGGTTCGCCAATTCTGTGTTCATCACGTTCAGGTTGGAGGAGACCACGAGTGTTTTTGCCGGCGCGTGGTAGTAGGACTGAATCTCTTTCGAGTCCGGAAATCTGGCCTTCAGAAGCGTCGATTGCCAGCGCAGCATTTGCCTTGCTCTGTCCGCTTCGTAGGAGCGCGGCTCGCTAATCTGCTCGGGATTATTCGCAAAGACCTTTTCGAGCCGGTTCGCTCGCCTCGCCTCCGAGTCCTCGCTCGTGGACCGGACGATCAAGACCTTGGCCGGCATCTTTCCCCGGGGCGGCAATGTCATCGTCTTCATGGCGGACTCCGCCACGGCGCTTACCGGCTCGCCGAGCGAAGCCGCGTGTAAGCGGTCGAGCTGTTTCTCGATGCCCGCCCTCAGGTATCCCTCGAAGTGCGTCAGCAACGCATGGACCGCCGCGCGTTCGCGCACGATTCCGCCTTCGCCGATCACCGCCGTGAACGTTTCGGGATGCAGGTTCGACTCGATCGCCGCGTCCCGGGGCGACATGGTCGGGTTGCCTCGCAGCGCGTTCATTGCCGCAACGATGCGGTCCAGATCGTCGCGCAAGACTGCCAGGAACTGCTCGGCGTCGACGAGCGGCAGCGGCAGCGCGGCGGCCTGCGTATGCAAACCGCGCGCGGCGAGCGCGGCGGCGAGCGCTTCGCGGTTCTGCCCATAGCCGGGCAAGCGCTGAACCGCGCCGACATCGCGAAGGCTGCCGTCGGCGGGCACGATATGCAGCGCCAGGCACGACGCGCCGACGCCGACGGCAGGGCCGATCTTCCATAGCTGCACCTTGCCCTCCGCGGGAATGGCGCGCAGCGCATCGGCGAGCAGCGCCGCCGTCATTTGCTGTATGGCGCCCTCGCCGGAGACAGGCAGGCTGTCCGCCGTCTGCACGTCGCCCAGATCCCTGAAGAGCTGTTGCAAGTCGTTCTGCACGTCGGCATAGTCGGCAAGGCGCGCCACCGCGGCAGCCGGCTTTTTCAACGCGCCGTCCACCACCGACAGCCAGCCCGCGATCGTGCTTTCCTTATGGCCGGTTCTCCGCGCGACGGTGCCGAGCGCGCCGGCGTTCTGGCCGCGCGTCGCGCCTCGCCTCACCCCGAGATCGACCAGCGTCTGGAGCATCGCTTTCAGCGCGTGCGCGTCCATTGCCCGCCGCCCGGCGCACGGCTGCGGCAGATCCTTCGTCGTGAAGCCGAGCGAGCGCGCGAGGACGTTGAGCCTGTCGCGAAACAACGGATAGTCCGGCATCTTGGCGAGGCGGTCCGGCAAGTTCCGGTACTGCCAAAAATTCGGATTCCGCCAGGACGTGACCGTTCCTTTCGGAAATGAATGCGCGTCGAGCGTGTCCTTGAGCGCGGCGCCTCTAGCCCGGTCCGACAGAATCGTGTAGACCATTGCCGCGGTCGCGCTTTGCCGCGATCGGCCAGCGGGTGCGGCGACCGCAGCGGCGTCCTGATGGTTTGCCGCCGGCATCGCACTCGCTAGCGCGACGTCCAGGGACGATGCAGCGGCTTGTTCACTTGTTCCACGAGGCAACGGCGTGGCCGGCAGATCCGCCCAACGCCAGTTCGCACCCCCGCGGCCCGCCTCGGCGCCCTCACCCGTTCGCGTTCGTTTGCCCGTGCGTTGCCACCCCGGCGACGGTTCATTCAACGCAGCGGACGACGGCGACGAATCGGGCGGCCTGCTCGCCGCGGCACGGCCACCGGTTTGCGACGACGACCCCTGCGCGAGCGATCGAGCGCGCCGCGCAGGCAGTGGGGCGAGCAATGGCGTACGCGCCGGCTCGGCACGCCGCGCCCTGCTGGACGAAGCGATCTTCTCCGGCCGCTCGTCGCTGGTCGTTGCGGCGGCTTTATTTGCGGGGGTGTTTCCGATACGCATGCCGAGACTCCGGAAAAACGGCCTCGGATGATGATTCATGAGCCGTGCCGGTCTATCTTCCGGGCCGCTGATCGGGCGGGTTTGCGCGGCGGCGAATTCTCAGCGCCGCCGGCGAACCACGGCGTGCCTGCTTGCGATCCTGATGGCGACGCGCGCGCCGCCCATCACACGGAGTTCACGGCACGAGCAGCCCAAGCACGACACGCGCGCCCATGCCCACGGCAACCACGACCGGCGGCCGGAACGTGTCGACGCCGCCCTGGTCGACGAGACGCGGCTGCGTGATATTGGCGGGCGTTGTCGTGGCGCCCCGAAGCGGCGCGTTGAGCCACGGAATCAGCCGATTCTGGCGGACCGTCGCGCCCAGCCCCCGGTTGGCGCGAAACAGATCGATATAGCTCTGGCGGTAACCGCTCGCGAACAGCAGATCGGCCACCGCTTTCGACAGGTCCGCCGCGCCGGCCGCGTAATGGCCGGAGGCGAACGCATGCGGAACGGCGGCAAGGTCGGCCAGCATGAACGGGCCCGCGCCGATCACCGCCGCCGCCCTCATGGCCTGCTCCTGCACGCGCATCACCGGCGAAGGCTTGCGAATCCGGCTGCCGTCGGGCAGCGTCGATGGATAAATCACCGCCTCACGATCGCCGAGGCCCTGCAACCACTGCACGAGCGCGGAACGGTCCGCGTTGCCGCGATAGAAGCCGCGCATGCGCGCGCCCTCCGCCTGGACTTCGTGATCGCGATCGAACCGCGCGCCGCGCGCGCCGAGCAGGTGCGCGGCCAGCGCGCTGCCGTTGTTGCCCCAGTGCACGGGAATGAAAGCCGCGGTCGCGAGATTCGAAAACGTCCGGCTCGCGTTCGACACGTTCAGAAGGCCGGCTTGCGGATCGAGCCAGATATTGGCGAAGACGCGCGGCCCAGCGGCATCGTTGATGCCGTAACTGGCGAGTCGCAGCACTTCGAGCGCGCGGCCGAGCGGACTCGTCAGCGCGAGCATCTGGTCCGACGCGCTTTCCAGTCGCCGGAACGCCTCGCCGTCCTCGGGATTGACGCGCAGCAGCTCGCTCGCAAAAGCGAGTTCGTCGCGCGCGCTTCGCGTCAGGCCGCGGCTGACGCCGCGCCACCCGCTGACCTGCCGCTGCACGACGTCGAGCGCCGCTCCGGTGGGCTCCTCGCTCGCGCGTTGCACGCGCACGGCGAGGCGGCTTTGCGCGATATCCGTCGCGCCGCCGACGGCTGCCCGATAGCCGAACATCGCGAGCGCCGCCTTGATCAGCACCGCCTGGCTCGCGAGGTAGCCGCCGTCCATGACGCCCCAGCGCAGGCTCGCGTACGTGCCGGTCGCGCCCGCGACGATCACGCCCGCGCTCTTGTACGCCGCGCGCCGGAGCTCTTTGCCGCTCATGCCGGTCAGCGTCGGATTGCCGTGGATTTCGCCGGGCTGCACGTCATAGCGCGCGTCGCGATTGACGGCGGTCTCATGAAACAGGCCGCCCTGAGGATTGATCACGGGGACGCCGCCCGACAGCATCTCCGTTGGAATGTGGCCGTTGCCGATGGCGGCGCGAAGCATGCGGGCAGGCGCGACGATGCGATATAGCACGGGCAGGCCGGGCGCGTTCCCGTCATCGGCGCGTTGAGCGAATTCTTCGTTGAAAAGCCGGGTGGCTTCGCCGCGCGCGCCCGTGATATCCGCCCAGATGCGCGTGTTGCCGGCAAGGCTCAAGCCCGCGCCGTGCGGGCCCAGGCTTTGCTGAAGCGGCACATCCGACGAAGCGAACGCGACCACGTCACGCCGCGGTCCGCTCCAGAAGCCGCCGTCGTCACTGCGCACAAGGCGTATGCGCTCACGCAGCGGCGTGCGCGGCGGCATGTAGCGCGGGCCGGCCTGGGTCAGGAAAAACCATTGCGCCTCCTCCACTTCGGTAATCCGATGCGGGCGCCTGCCGGTGCCGCCGCGCGCGAGCCGCAGCGCGCGATCCATCAGATCCTCCAGTTCCTCGGCCGTTGCCGGCCCGCTCGGCTCGGGCCGCGTCAGGTCCGCCGCCGCAGGGACGGTTTCGACGAGCCCGCGCTCGCCGCCCGCCACGGCGATCTCGGTGACCGGTGCGGACTCCGCGCCGGCGTTCGCACTGCGCGCGGCATCGGCGGCCGCCTGAGCGGCGGGCTGCGAGCGCACGAACAGTTCACGCAGACTCGCGTCCTGCGCCGCGGACAGCCCCTCGGGAAGACGCAGCAACTCGCGGCTGCGCGCGTTGCCAAAGAACCCGTCGTGGCCGGGAGGCTGGCTCGCGTAATGCGTTTGCAGCGCGGCGCGGCGCAGGGCGAACTCATCGGCGATTTCATCGGTTTCGAGCGGCACCTGGATCGTGTTCGCCGGATCGAGCGGGACCATGTCTCTGAGCGCGTACCACCCTTCCTCCACGGCTTCGACGACGGGTGGCGCGTTGCCGCCATGCGTCGCGGCGAATGCGCGCGCGGCCTCGTGAGCGATCCGGCTGGCCTTGTCGTGCGCGGGATGGATGCGTGGATCCGTCGAGGTCGTCAGGATCGCCGCATATTCGTGGTTCGCCAGTTTCTCCTCGAGCAGCTCGTTGATTTTCCGGCGATCCCACGAGGCCTTGATTCCGTAATCGACCGTGTTGCGTGCGACGCGAAACGGATTGAAATCAGGGTTGTCCATCACCGTCACGGTCAGGTTGGTGCTATTGCCGCCTAGTTCTTTCCAGAAACCCACCGTCTCTTTCACGCGGATGCGTCCATAGGCTTGCGGATCGGTTTCCTCCTTCCCGGTCGCGTCGTATTTCGGCTCGGGAATGCCCTTGCTCGACAGGCTGAACATGGTGCCGCCGTTGCCCTTCGTCAGATACACGACGTCGACGTGAATGCCCTGCGCCAGCAGCCGTCTGAGCGAGCCGGAAAACAGCGACTCGTCATCGGGATGCGCGAGGACGACCAGCACCCGCTTCGGGTCCGGGCGTTCTTCCGGCGACGGCAGGCGCGCACTCTCCGCGGTTGCGGCAGGGTGGTCACTCGCCGCTTGAGCGCCGGCTTGCGCGCGATGAGGCAATACATTCGGGAGAGCCGCCGGTCGCGATGCGCGGGGCGGCGGCGCATCGCTGTCGTTGTCGTTGTTGCTGTTTTGCCGGAAGCGCACGGTCGCGGAACGTTGCGCGTGCGCGTCGGAAAAATACGGCGCGAGAAACTCGTGCGCGGCGCGGGTCGGGCGTGGAATGGGCACCGCGGGCGGATCGAAAGAAGAAGAAGAAGAAGAAGAAGAAGGTTCCGTGCCGGCGGGAACGGACGGTTGAGCGTCGGGGCCGCGAACAGTCGACATATCGGTCCTCGCAAGGTTCGCGGACGACGCCTGTCGAAGCCGCGCGGCAGGCTCGCACGGCGTGGATGTCGCCCGCCGCATGAACGGGATTCAGCGTGTTGCCCTGGTTCCGTCTCCACCATTGCGCTCGGGGCTGTCGTGGCTGCCCTGAATTCGCGCGGTCCGCGCAACACTCTATGCTCCGAGCGTATCGAGTGGATGGCGCGATACCGCGTTGCGACCGAAGGCATCGATGTGCATGCGAACGTCGCCAGAATTCAGAGCAACGCCCAATCCGCCGTGTCAGCTCGATCCGCGTTTTAGCCGGCTCAATCGCTCTCGTAACGTCGGAACAGGCGTGATCGCGGATGGACGCGGCGCATGCGCTGAAGAGGGGGCAGCCTTAGCCGGCTTGACGTCGGGTTTTGCGCCTGAATTCGCCGAATCGTTATCGGGCAGTGCGTCGAGTTGCGGCGATGCGCTTCGCGCGGTAGGCGTCACCTGCCCGCCTGCGGTGCCGGAATCCCCGTCTCTTTTCTTCGCGTCTTTCGCGACTGCGTCAACGTATTGCATCGCGGGCAGCATGCTCGTCAGTTTGTGCGGTATCCAACTCATCTCGTGACCTCTCCTGTTTTCGTATCGGGACGCCTATGGAACCCGAAAACGGGAACCGCGGCTGACGCTGAACGAAGACGTCGTCGATCGAACGAAGAACAGGCGAGGCCCGACGTCGCAATGGGAGACACCGCGCTCGCAAGAGCACCGGGGACGATTCATGGGCTGTGCCGGCCTATCTTCCCGCCCGCTGATCGGGCGGGTTTGCGCGGCGGCGAATTCTCAGCGCCGCCAGCGAACCACGGCATGCTTGCAATGCGTTCTCTTACACCAACGCCTTGCTGGATTCCGCGTCAGCCGCCGAGTTCTTTCGCTGAAAAAAAGCGGGGATTTTATGACCCAATGCGATGCACGGCTTCTCAAGCAAAAACCACGATAGAACCGCAAGAAGAAGCGCGCATACAAACGTCATCGCCTGATTGCCATGTATTCCCGACTTCGGAAATAGATTGGCGAAAGTATTCTGGATCGGCCATCCGAATACGTAGACGCCGTATGAGAAATCACCAGGCAGCCGAATCGCTTTCACGACGCGAAGCGACATGACCCATAGGGCTGTCATGAGAAAGGCGAGGCAGAACGCGTATTCGAACGCGGGACCATGTCTCACCGCGAACGCGATGAGCGCGACGCCGATGCAAAGCCGCCCGTCTATCCGCACGCGATCCTTGTAGAGTGCGAGCAGCGCGCCAAATGCAAAAAATGCCGGGAGGCGTCCACCCGCATTGACGTTGGACAAACCTATCGCGGTGATGCTTTCCGGCCGGATCAGGCAGACGGCGATCACCGTCACAAGCACTGCGGCGGCTATCGGCTTATAGCGAAACAGGCCGCACATGCCGGCGCCGAGCAGTAGCGCGTACAGCATCAGTTCGTATTTGATGGTCCAGATCGAACCGTTTGCATGCGGATATAACGCGTGATCGAACACGCCCGGCAACAGGTATTCGTTGTAGGGATGCAAGAGCACATGGACGAGTTCGGCCCGGTGATGGAAGTAATCCGACGTCGACAGCGACGTGAGCGCCGGCCCCATCACGACGATCGTCGCCACGGACGCGGCGATCAACAGCGGGAAAATACGGAAAATGCGGGCCGAGGCGAAACGAATTGCACTCGGCTTTGAAAGCCAGCTATTGGTAACGAGGATGCCGCTCAGAAAGAAAAAGAACTTGACCGCGAGCGAGCCGGAATAATCGAAGCCCAGCAGATTTTGAATGGGATCGTCGACGCCCGGAACGGGAACCAGCCTGTATCCGTGGCCCCAGATGACGGCGGCCGCGGCGATCAATCGAAGCAGGTCGGCGTTGTTATTGCCACGGCGAAGCAATTGGTCAAGCGTCATGATCCGTATCTTCCCGGTGCCGACCGCACGTTAGCGCGTTGAAAAGAAAAACGGGCCAGGAGGCCCGTTTTCATTGATGTGATGTCCTGGCGGAGAGACGGGGATTCGAACCCCGGATAGGCTATTAACCTATACACGCTTTCCAGGCGTGCGACTTAAACCGCTCATCCATCTCTCCGGCGGGGAGCCGAATTATAGCAAACTTCACGCCCCGCGCCACGCCTCTCCGGAAAGCCGGTCAAGGATGCCGGATGTAATCCACCAGCGCCCGCGTATACGCATCCGGTTTCCGATCCACCAGACTCACGCCGATCGCCACCAGGAAGCCAGCCGGCACGCCGAACACGCCCGAACTGATCGGCTCGATGCCGAACCATCGCGCGCCCGCGAAACCCGTCAACTGCGTGAAGAACGGGTACGTCGAGACGATGTAATAGATGCACACCACCAGCCCCGCCACCATGCCCGCCACCGCGCCAAGCCGCGTGGTGCGCTTCCAGAAGACCCCCAGCACCAGCACCGGAAAGAGGCTCGAGGCCGCCAGCGAAAACGCCGCGCCCACCAGAAACAGAATGTTCCCCGTATTGAGCGACGCCACATACGACGCGAACAGCGCCACCCCCAACAGCAGAATCTTTGAAATCGTCACGCGCCGCTGACTCGATGCGCCAGGATCGACCATGTGGTAATACACGTCGTGCGATAGCGCATTGGCGATCGTCAGCAGCAAGCCGTCCGCGGTCGAGAGCGCCGCGGCCAGCGCGCCCGCGGCGATCAGCCCGGACATCACATACGGCAGCCCCGCGATTTCAGGCGCGGCGAGCACGACCATATCCGGCTGCATCTGAATCTCGCTCCAGCGCACGATGCCGTCGCCGTTCGTATCGGCGAGACTGATCAGGCTCGGCTCGACCTTGCGCCATTGCGTGACCCACTGCGGCAGATCGGCAAAGTGATGGCCGACCAGGTTGGTCAATATCTCGTACTTGATCAGCACGGCCAGCACGGGCACGGTCAGGTAAAACAGCGCGACGAAGAACAGCGTCCAGCCGACCGAGCGTCGCGCGGACGCCACCGAGGTCGTCGTGTTGTAGCGCGTGAGGATATGCGGGAGGCTCGCCGTGCCGAGCGACAGGCACAGCAGCAGCGAAAGAAAATTGCGCTCGTGCGTGCGCCGCTCGTCGGCGCTCGCGCTGGGAAACGGTTCATGCATCGGCACCGGCGCGGCCGCGCGCATCAGCATTTCGTCGCGGCGCTGACTCCACACGACCTGCGCGGCGGCGGCATCGCGGGGAAAACGTTCGAGCGCCCTTTCGCGCTCCTTGATCTCGCGCAGCGGACCGTTGCGGCGGCGCAAGTCCGCGACTTCCTGCACGAGACGCTGCTTCTCGTCGACGAACGATTGCGGCAAGGTATCGAGCCGCACCTGCATCAGCGCGGCGCGCCGCCGGTAATCGTCGCGTACGGTCTGTTCGAGCGGCGCGTCGCGCACCTGTTTCTCGAGACCTTCCACGCGCTGCATCAAGTGTCCGTAGTTGAATTGCGGGAACCAGCCGAGGCCCTCCTTGTGCGCGATCATCGACACGGGAATCAGGATCGCCGCGATCAGGATGATGTATTGTGCGACCTGGGTCCACGTCACCGCCCGCATGCCGCCGAGAAACGAGCACACCAGAATGCCGGCGAGTCCACAGAAAATGCCGACTGTGAAATCCACGCCGATAAAGCGCGTCGCGATCAATCCGACGCCCTGGAGCTGCGCGACCAGATAGACGAACGAGCACAGGATCGCCGCCAACGCGGCGAGGCCGCGCACCGCGTTGCTCGAAAAGCGCGTGCCGAGGAAATCGGGAATCGTGTAGCGCGCGAGCTTGCGCACGTACGGCGCGAGCAGGAACGCGACGAGGCAATAGCCGCCGGTCCAGCCCATCACATACGCGAGACCGTCGTAGCCGGTCGCATAGATCGAACCGGCGAGACCGATGAACGAGGCGGCCGAGAGCCAGTCGGCGGCCGTCGCCATGCCGTTGAAGGCGGACGGCACGCGCCGCCCCGCGACGTAGTATTCGACGAGGTCGGACGTGCGCGACAGCAAGCCGATCACCGCGTACACCGCGATCGGCACGAACAGGAACACATAGCCGATCCACACGCCGGGGCCGGTGCTGCGCTCGATGCGCCACATCACATAGATGAATAGCAGGAAGCCGAGCGTATAGAACGCGTAGGAGCGGATCAGCCGGTTCGCGAGCTTCATCGGCTCGGTATCCGGGCGTCGGCGCCGGGACGAACGTCGGCATCGGCGCTGGCACGAACATCCGCGTCGAATGCGCGTTGCAGACGGCGGTCGGCACGCTGCATCAGCACGATATACACGCCGATGAGCGCCAGGTAGATCAGAATCGCCCCTTGCGCGCCGAAGTAAAAAGGCAGCCTGAAGCCATCGACGCGCAGATGCGCCAACGCCGGCGCAACCAGCGGCAACACGAACGACACCGTGAAGCCCAGCGTCATCAATGTCGCAATCAACGCGAGATTGAAGCGCCAATAGCTTTGATGCGCGCGCGCCATCACCGCCGAGACCGTGGGCGGTTCGGGCGCGGGATTCAGCGGAACATGAGAGGAGTGGTGCGGCGCGGCCATGCGCCTATGTATCAAAAAGCCACCGGGCAGGCAATCGGGATTGTCCGCGCGGTGGCTTTAACGGCCTGATTCAAGCGGTCGGCGCCTGGGGCAAGAGCAAGGGCGCTTAGTCCTGTACGCCCTCGCCCGAAGCCCCGGCAAACCCAAGCTCAGAGCGACTCGCCGAGCTGATCGAGAATCGCCGGGTTCTCCAGCGTGGACACATCCTGGGTGATGGCCTCGCCTTTCGCAAGCGAGCGCAGCAGGCGGCGCATGATCTTGCCCGAACGCGTCTTCGGCAGATTCTCGCCGAAGCGGATGTCCTTGGGCTTGGCGATCGGACCGATCTCCTTGCCGACCCAGTTGCGCAGTTCGTTGGCGAGCTTCACCGCTTCCTCGCCTTCCGGACGTGCGCGCTTGAGCACGACGAATGCGCACACGGCTTCGCCGGTCGTCGCATCGGGACGGCCCACCACGGCCGCTTCAGCCACCAGCGGATTGGACACCAGCGCCGATTCGATCTCCATCGTGCCGAGACGGTGGCCCGACACGTTGAGCACGTCGTCGATGCGGCCCATGATCGTGAAGTAGCCGGTTTCCTTGTCGCGCACCGCGCCGTCGCCGGCGAGATACAGCGTGCCGCCCAGTTCCTCGGGGAAGTAGCTCTTCTTGTAGCGGTCCGGATCGCCCCACACGTTGCGCAGCATCGACGGCCACGGACGCTTCACCACCAGAATGCCGCCCTGCCCGTTCGGCACGTCCTGGCCGGTCTCGTCGACGACCGCCGCCATGATGCCCGGCAGCGGCAGCGTGCACGAACCCGGCACGAGCGGCGTGGCGCCCGGCAGCGGCGTGATCATGTGGCCGCCGGTTTCGGTCTGCCACCACGTATCGACGATCGGGCAGCGCCCGCCGCCGACGTTCTCGTGATACCACACCCACGCCTCGGGATTGATCGGCTCGCCGACCGTGCCGATGATGCGCAGCGACGACAGGTCATAGCTCTTCGGATGCACTTTCTCGTCGGCTTCGGCGGCCTTGATCAGCGAGCGGATCGCGGTGGGCGCGGTATAGAACAGCGAGACCTTGTGCCTGGCGATCATGTCCCAGAAGCGGCCGGCGTTCGGATAAGTGGGCACGCCTTCGAACACGACCTGGGTGCCGCCGAGCGTCAACGGACCATACGTGATGTAGCTATGGCCGGTGATCCAGCCGATGTCGGCGGTGCACCAGAACACGTCCGTGGACTTCCAGTCGAAGGTCCACTTCATGGTCTGCGCGGCCCACAGCAGATAGCCGCCGGTGCTGTGCTGCACGCCCTTGGGTTTGCCCGTCGAGCCGGAGGTGTAGAGAATGAAGAGCGGATGCTCGGCGCCGACCCACTCGGGCGGGCATTGATCGGATTCGGCTTGCGCGATCTCGTGCATCCACAAATCGCGGCCTTCGTTCCATGCGATCTTGCCGCCGGTGCGCTTGTACACGATCACGCTCTTGACCGCTTCGCAGCCGCCCATCGCGAGGGCTTCGTCGGCGATGTTCTTGAGCGGCAAGGCTTTGCCGCCGCGCATCTGTTCATCGGACGTGATGAGCGCGACGGCGCCCACGTCGACCAGCCGCTCGTTCAGCGACTTCGACGAGAAGCCGCCGAACACGACCGAGTGCGTGGCGCCGATGCGCGCGCAAGCCTGCATCGCGACGATGCCTTCGATCGACATGGGGATGTAGATCACGACACGGTCACCCTTCTTCACGCCGCGCTTTTTCAACGCGTTCGCAAAGCGCGATACGCGTTGCAGCAGTTCCTGATAGGTGATGTTGGTGACGGTGCCGTCGTCGGCTTCGAAAATGATCGCGACGCGCTCACCATTGCCGGCTTCGACGTGACGGTCGAGGCTGTTATACGACGCATTCAGCTGGCCGTCTTCGAACCATGTATAGAACGGCGCGTTCGACTCGTCGAGCACCTTGGTGAAAGGCGTGTTCCAGCTTAGCGTCTCGCGAGCGAGGCGCCCCCAGAAACCTTCGTAATCGCGTTCCGCTTCGGCGGCGAGCGCCCGGTACGCGTCCATGCCGGAGACGGCCGCACCAGCCGCGGCTTCAGCGGAGGGCGGGAAAACACGGCGTTCCTGAAGAACCGATTCAATCGCAGACATCGACAACCCCTTGGTGAAGATGAAACGTAAAACCTGTGCCGGCGCGCCGTTGGCACGCCCTGTCATGTCGACGCCGCGCTCAGGGACCGATGCGCGGCGCGCTGTCTCCAACCCTCGCGCGCCGATCGACGATCGCCGCGCCGCGGTCCGTTGCCGGCATCGTCATTCATGTGGCAACACCACATGAATGCGTGCGACGCGCGTCCCGCTCTCGTGCTCAAACATAAACGCTGCAACTTACCGGCCACTTACGCGAGGCGCGCCGGCTTGCCCGCGAAAACCCTTAGACGGTTCGCACGGCGCATTCAATGCAGCCCAACGGATGCGCAACGCATGCTACGCGTCAGGCCGCATTCATGCGCTCGAACCCGCAAGGACGAGCACGCCATCACGCTCGCCCGCGCGGCCTCTCACAATCCTAACTGAACTAACCGCTCCGACTCCAGCTTGAATCGCGATTCCTGGCTTCGCATGACCTCGGCGGCAATTCGGAATCGGCAAATAGCGCGTCGAGTTTGTCCGCGTCGCTTTGTTCGCGCCGCCGCGCTTCATGATAGCGATGGCCGTAGTGTGCTGTAGTGTGGCCGCTGTCGCGCATGGCAAAGCTGCGCCAGGTCAAGCGCGATGAATGGCTCGATCTGTTTCCGCAGGCGCGGGCCACTATCCTCGGGTTTACGCTAGCGATGCTGAGCGGCGTGCGGCACGCTAGTAGCGCCGCGAATGCCCGCGGCGATCCGCGGCATCGTTTTCCCCGGCAAGCAGCCCGCGCTCGCGCATGACATCCCGCTCGTCTGCGGTATCGCCGGCATCGGCCTGGCGAGCCTGAATGGCAAGCGGCGCCCCGCCCTCCGCAATGCAGCAAATTCAGCCGACGCTGTACAATAGCGCGCCTGACGCGAGCTTCATCGGCCCGCCGGGGCCGCGCCGCGCCGTCTATCCCTGGTTTGCCTGCCTGATTCGGGCGCGTGGTTCGCGCGACGGGTCGGCGCCCTGGTCCGTGTTCCGTCACCTGCGTTTCATCCGACTCTTGCCTATGTCCGCTTCGCGACCCGACTCCGCCTTTCAGCGCCGCCGCATGGCGCCGCTCCCCGCCGTCATCTTCATGAGCCGCTGGCTGCAGGTGCCGCTCTATCTGGGCCTGATCGTGGCCCAGGGCGTCTACGTCGTGCTCTTTCTGAAGGAAGTCTGGCATCTCGTCTCGGCGTCGTTGACGCTCGACGAAACCAACATCATGCTGGTCGTGCTCGGCCTCATCGACGTGGTGATGATCTCGAACCTGCTGATCATGGTGATCGTCGGCGGGTATGAAACCTTCGTGTCGCGCCTGGGCGTCGAGGGTCATCCCGACGAGCCGGAATGGCTCGATCACGTGAACGCCGGCGTGCTGAAGGTGAAGCTGTCGATGGCGCTGATCAGCATCTCGTCGATCCATCTGTTGAAGACCTTCATCAGCCCCGACCAGAATACGACGCACGCGATCATGTGGCAGGTGATCATTCACGTCGCGTTCCTCGTCTCGGCGCTAGTCATGGCATTCGTCGACCGCCTGACCACGCATACGCATCCCAAGCATTTTCAGGAACCCGTGGCGCTGCACGCCGTGGGTTCGACCGGTTCCACTCCCATGAAAGCGCACGACTGACCGCACTGCCCTGCGAACAGAAAAAAGCGCACCGTCCCCCACTGAGCTAGCCATGACCGTCATCAAACAGGAAGATCTGATTCAGAGCATTGCCGATTCGCTTCAGTACATCAGCTACTACCATCCGCTCGACTACATCCAGGCCTTGGGCCGCGCGTACGAACTCGAGCAGAGCCCGGCCGCGAAAGACGCGATCGCGCAGATTCTCACCAACAGCCGCATGTGCGCGGAAGGCAAGCGCCCGATCTGCCAGGACACCGGCATCGTCACGGTATTCGTGAAGGTCGGCATGGACGTGCGTTGGGACGGCGCGACGATGGGCGTCACCGACATGATCAACGAAGGCGTGCGCCGCGGTTATCTGAACCCGGACAACGTGCTGCGCGCGTCGATCGTCAGTCCGCCGGAAGGCGCGCGTAAGAACACGAAAGACAACACGCCGGCCGTGATCCACTACGAGATCGTGCCGGGCGATAAAGTCGACGTGCAGGTCGCGGCCAAGGGCGGCGGCTCCGAGAACAAGTCGAAGTTCGCGATGCTGAATCCGTCGGACTCGATCGTCGACTGGATCCTCAAGACCGTGCCGACGATGGGCGCGGGCTGGTGCCCGCCGGGCATGCTCGGCATCGGCATCGGCGGCACCGCCGAAAAGGCGATGGTGATGGCGAAGGAATCGCTGACGGATCCGATCGACATTCAGGACGTGATCGCACGCGGCCCGAAAGACTGGATCGAGGAACTGCGCGTGGAACTGCACGAGAAGGTCAACGCGCTCGGCATCGGCGCGCAAGGTCTCGGCGGTCTCGCCACTGTGCTCGACGTGAAGATCATGGCCGCGCCGACGCACGCCGCGTCCAAGCCGATCGCGATCATCCCGAACTGCGCGGCCACGCGTCACGCGCACTTCACGCTCGACGGCTCGGGCGTCGCGAAACTCGAAGCGCCGTCGCTCGACGCATGGCCGAAAGTGCAGTGGGAACCGAATACGGAAACCAGCAAGCGGGTCGACCTGAACACGCTGACGCCGGAAGAAGTCGCGGGCTGGAAGCCTGGCCAGACGCTGCTGTTGTCGGGCAAGATGCTGACGGGCCGCGACGCGGCGCACAAGCGCATCGCCGACATGCTGGCCAAGGGCGAAAAGCTGCCGGTCGACTTCACCAACCGCGTGATCTACTACGTCGGCCCGGTCGATCCGGTGCGCGACGAAGCAGTCGGCCCGGCGGGTCCGACCACCGCCACGCGCATGGACAAGTTCACCGAGACGATGTTGTCGCAAACCGGCCTGATTTCGATGATCGGCAAGGCGGAGCGCGGCCCGGTCGCCATCGAGGCGATCAAGAAGCACAAGGCCGCGTATCTGATGGCCGTGGGCGGCGCCGCGTATCTCGTGTCGAAGGCGATTCGCAGCGCCAAGGTCCTCGCATTCGAAGACCTCGGCATGGAAGCGATCTACGAATTCGACGTGCAGGACATGCCGGTGACGGTCGCCGTCGATTCGAACGGCACCTCCGTGCACCAGACCGGCCCGAAGGAATGGCAGGCGAAGATCGGCAAGATTCCGGTCGCGACGGTTTGATTCGCCTGTAGCGCCTGTCATGTTTTTGAAAAAGCCGGGGCTCGCAGTCCCGGCTTTTTCATTGCCGCGCGAGGCGGGACGCGTGATGCCGGGGACAATGTCAAAAGATGCTTCTGTTCCCTTGGCTTTTTCAGGCGTGGCGTTTATTGTTGTTGGAAATTCAAAGTCCCCATAAGGAATCACCATGCAAGGCGACAAGAAAGTCATCGAGTATCTGAATGCTCAACTGAAAAACGAGCTCACCGCCATCAATCAGTACTTCCTGCATGCGCGGATGTACAAGCACTGGGGCCTCGATAAGCTCGGCAAGCATGAATACGACGAATCCATCGGTGAAATGAAACACGCCGACTGGCTCATCGAACGTATTTTCATGCTCGACGGCCTGCCGAATCTGCAAGACCTGCACAAGCTGCTGATCGGCGAGGAGACCAAGGAAATCCTCGAATGCGATTTGAAGCTCGAGCAGATTTCACAGTCCACGTGTAAGGAAGCGATCGCCTATTGCGAATCGGTTCGCGATTTCATCTCGCGCGAAATCTTCACCAAGATTCTCGACGACACGGAAGAACATATCGACTGGCTAGAAACGCAACTGGATCTGATCGACAAGGTCGGCATTCAAAACTATCAGCAAACCGGCATGGGTTCGATCGAGTCCTGATCGAACCAAGCTGAACCAGCGCGCGCGTCGGCTCGTGAGACCGTTCATGCGAGTGAACCTGCGCCGCGCGGGCGATATACTTGCGCACTTCCCCGTTCTCTCGAGTCTCACTTGACCGCCGTGCCACGCGTGTCCTCTTCGCCTATGTCCGCGGAATCAACGTCTCCGAATGCTTCGGCTAGCGTTTCCAATGCCGGCTCACACGCGCCGGTCGGCATTTTCGATTCGGGTCTGGGTGGTTTGTCTGTGTTGCGGGCGGTTCGCGCCCAACTGCCCGACGAGGCGATTCTGTATGCCGCCGACTCGCTCTACGCACCCTACGGCGAGCGCGACGACGATTTCATCGCCGACCGTACCCTCGCGATCGGCGAATGGCTCGTCAAGCAAGGCGCGAAAGCCTTGGTGGTTGCCTGTAATACGGCGACCGCGCAGTCGATCGCGCTGGTGCGCGAAAAGCTGCCGATTCCCCTGGTGGGCGTCGAACCGGGCGTCAAGCCGGCCGCGCTGCAGTCCAAAACCCGCGTCGCCGGCGTGCTCGCCACGCAAGTGACATTGCGTAGCGCGCGCTTCCAGGCGCTGCTCGAACGCTACGCTTCCGATTGCCGTTTTCTCTGCCAGCCGGGCCACGGGCTCGTGCAGGCGGTGGAGCGCTGCGATGTCGGGTCCGACGAATTGCGCGCGCTCTTGCGCGGCTACCTGCAGCCCATGCTCGACGCCGGCGCCGATACGCTGGTGCTCGGCTGCACCCACTATCCGTTTCTCGATGCGGCGATCCGCGACATCGTCGGTGACCGGCTGATGCTGATCGACACGAGCGTCGCTATCGCGCGCCAATTGGAACGCGTGCTGGAACAGCATGGCCTGCGCGCTCCGCCGCAAGGCGCTGGATCGGTTCCGCCCCGTTTTTATTCGACCGGCGACGGTACCCATCAACAACAACTCGCCGCCACGCTGCTGCATATCGACACAACGGTCGAACAGGTGTCGATCCCCTCGCCCCGTACGGCAGCGCCAGATTCCCAAGCCGCCTGAACGTCGCTAGTGCGCCGAGGCGCGCCACGCGGCTCACCTCGGCATTTTGAGCGGATTCGGACGTTTTTCCGTCCTTGGACCATTCACGCCGCATAGCGCCCTCCGACGCGAAACCCTTCTAACAATCTGGTTTTGTTACAAAAAAACGCGCAGGGTGCTTGCCAAATGGGCCGAACAAAATGATAATAATTCGCATTAACGTTAGCTATGACGCCCACCATGATTGTCTGTGTCTGCAAGTCTGTTTCTGACCGAACGATCCGTGCTTCGATCGCGGAAGGCGTCGATTCATTCGACGAACTGCAGTTCGAGTTAGGCGTCGCTTCGTGCTGTGGCAAATGCGCCGATTCCGTCCGTGACGTCATGATGCAAAGCGGCGTGTGCGCAAGCCGCTGCGGCGTGGAGCACCATTCGCAGGCGGTCCCGCTGACGTTTTACGAACGCAAGGCGGCCTGAGTCGAGATTGCGAGGCGCGGCCCGAGCCGCGCCTTGCTGCTTCGCCCGTTTCGTTGGTGCTTTTCCCCTTAACCCACTGCCGTCAGCAAGCCAGTATCCGTACCAGCCAGCTACCCCGCTCACCATCAAATGGAGTTCGAGATGGAATTGCTGATTGGTTTCGTGACTACCTTGTTCATTTCGCTGCTGATCTTCCGAACATGACGATGTCTTGTCTGAGGCGCTGTACCGACAGCGCGCCGCCACGCTAACATGCAGGCCTCGCATACCGTTTCAGCCGGCGCCTCGCCGGCATCACCCAACCGAATGAATTCCCGCGTCCTGACCGCGACCGCCATGGTTGCGGCGATTCACGTCGCTCTGCTTGCCGTCGTGCTGACGCTGCGCCATGACCCCGTCGTGCAGCCGCAACTCGAATCGCGCGTCATGACCGCGCAATTGCTGCCACCGGCACCGGTCGCCGCGCCCGTCGCGGTTCAATCGGTGGCCCCGCCGCCGCCCACGCCCACGCCGCCCGTGCGCACGAAGCCGAAGGTCCAGCCGAAACCGACGCCAACGCCCAAGCCGGCGCCTACACCGTTGCCGCAGGCCGCCACGCCATCGCCCACGCCTGTCGCGGCTGCCGATCCGACGCCGCCCGCGCCCCCGGCACCCGCCGCGCCGCCCGCTCAGGCCGCGCCGGCAATCTCGCGCCAGACGATGGAAATCACCGCGCCGAAGAACGTCTCGCACCTCGACTGCAACATCGCCAAGCCCGACTATCCATCGCTCTCGAAGCGCCGCGGCGAAACGGGCACCGCGTATGTGAAGTTCGTGGTCGGCCTGACCGGCAAGCTCGAAAACATCGAACTGAAAAAGAGCAGCGGCTTCAGCCGTCTCGACGACGCCGCGCTCGCCGCCGTGCACGCGAGCGCCTGCAAGCCTTATCTCGAGAACGGCCAGCCAATTCGCGCTGCGTACACTCAGCCTTACGACTTCAATCTGAACGATTGAAGCAGATTTCAAAAAAGGAATGGCAATGCAAAACTACGGATTGGCGCACGTGTGGGCGCAAGGGGATTTCGTGACGCGCGGCATCGCGCTCGCGCTGTTGATCATGTCGGTGCTGTCGTGGAGCGTGATCGTCATCAAGGGCTGGAACGTGATGCGTCTGAACCGTCTCACGAAGAACGCCGAGCAGGCGTTCTGGCACTCGGACGATCTCGCCGACGGCGTGAAGAAGCTCGGCGCCGGTTCGTCGACGCCGCAGGACAATCCGTTCCTCGCGCTGGCGCTGTCGGGCCAGGAGGCAGCCGACCACCATCATCAAACGCAGCCGCATCTGCACGATCGCATGGACGTGTCGGACTGGGTCACGCGCTGCCTGAAAGACACGATGGATGAAAGCGTCGCGCGCATGCAAAGCGGTCTCGCGATTCTCGCTTCCATCGGCAGCACGGCGCCGTTCGTCGGCCTGTTCGGCACGGTGTGGGGTATCTATCACGCGCTGCTGGCGATCGGCGCGAGCGGCCAGTCGTCGATCGATCAGGTGGCGGGGCCGGTCGGCGAAGCGCTCATCATGACCGCATTCGGTCTGTTCGTCGCGATTCCGGCGGTGCTCGGCTACAACGCCTTGACGCGTGCCAACAAGGCGATCGTCGCCAAGCTGAGCCGCTTCGCACACGGCCTGCACGCATTCTTCGTGACGGGCGCGCGCCTGTCGTCGTCGCGACGTGGCGACGGTCTGCGCCTCGCCACGCGCGCCAACTGATCGACGAGGCATTCCGATGGCAATGAGCCCTTTCGCCGGCGACGATGACGACGGCTTGATGAATGAAATCAACATGACGCCGCTCGTCGACGTGATGCTGGTTCTCCTGATCGTGTTCATGGTGACGATTCCGGTGATCCGTCACGCGGTCAAAATCGATCTGCCGCATGCCAGCAGTCAGAAGGAAGACACCAAGCCCGCACAGGTAACGGTCGCCGTCGACGCGGACGGCAATGTGTTGTGGAACGACAGGAAGGTAGACGACGCGGCGTTGCGCGTGAAAATTGCAGAGGCCGCGCAAGCGAACCCGCAACCTGAACTCCATCTGGATGCGGATCGTAAAGTGCCGTATGAGAAAGTGGCCGAAGTGATGTCGGCGGCGCAAGCCGGCGGCCTCACCAAGATTGGTTTCGTTACGCAGCCGAAAGGAAAGTAAGCGAGGAAGTAGCGCTCACCTTGCAGAAAATCCCTTAAAACAGGGGCTAAAAGTAAAAGGCCTTCATCGTCAGATGAAGGCCTTTTTTGGTGCGCACTCGGCGCCTTCGGGCGGCGGGATCATTTGCCATTAGTCGAGGACCGATAGCTCGAATCATCGCATGCGACAGCCGTGTTCAACACGGACAGCGCGGTCAGCCCTATCAGGCCCGCTATGATAGCGGCCATGAGTTTCCGCATAAGAGACTCCTTAGCGAAGGGATTTCACTATAGGCCTGTGACCGCAAGCGTTCAAGCAAAGCGCCATTGAAAGTACTCATGACAAGCCGCGCTTAAATGCTAAAAGCGATGCTCGAAGGCTTAGCGGGCTATGAGGTAACCGCGAGCGCCGGCTGTGCCGCGGCGTTTTTCTCCTCTCTTACCGGACACTCACCCGTGACGTGCTTGCCGTCGTCCGGATCGAGCATCTCGACCAGATAATCGACAAAAGCACGCACGGCCGGCACCATCCCCTGCCGCGAGACGAATACCGCGTACAACTGCGGCGTCGGGAAAGTCCAGCCCGGCATCACGGGCGACAATTGCCCCGCACGCAACGATGCGCCGTACATCATCTCCGGCAGCGCGGCGATGCCGACGCCGGCCAGCACCGCCTCACGTATCGTCATCAGATCGGCGGTCACGAGACGCGGCTCGTGTTCATGCGCATGACGTGTGCCGTCCGGCGCGATCAGGTTGTAGACGTGGCGTCCGTCGCCGGTCGGCACGTCGAGGGTTTCAAAACGATTGAGATCGGCCGGCAACAGCGGCGGCGCATTCTGCTGCAACAGGCTCGGGGCGCCCACCAGCATCTGCTGCGTACGCCACAACGGCCGCACCACGATGTTCGCGCTTTCCGGCGGATCGGAACGCACGCGCAGCGCGACATCGATCGAATCCTCGAACAGGTCGATCACGCGGTTCGTCACTCGCATCACCACGCGTACTTCCGGAAAGCGGTGCATGAATTCGGGCAGGATTTGCGACAGGATGGTCTGCGAAACCGTGACCGGCACGCTCACCCGCACCGTGCCGCGCGGCGACGAGCGCAATTGCTGCACGACGTTGACGGCTGCTTGCGCCTCGCTCAGCATCGCCTGACAGTGCTGATAGAAGAGCTGGCCGGCTTCGGTCAGCGCCAGCTTGCGTGTGGAACGCTGTAACAGACGCACGCCCAACGACGCCTCAAGTTCGGTCAGCCGGCGCGATAGGCGTGACTTGGAGATCCCCAGCACGCGCTCGGCGGCGGAAAAACCACCGTGTTCGACGACCTGGGAGAAGTACATCAGGTCATTCAGGTTGTGTGAATCGATCTTCATCTCATCGTTCCATTAATAGAACAATCAATTGCATGACGGCGGCTGGCACCCCTAAAAACGGTCCCTATAATAGCTCCATGTTTCAAAAATAGCGCTATTCCCATTTTTCGAGGTGACATTTGATGAGCACGACACGCACGATCGAACGGACGTATCCGGCCGTTCGCACGACCGAGGGCGGGGGCTTCATCGTCCACCGTCCGTTCCCGACCCGCATGCTGATGGATTTCGATCCGTTCCTGCTGCTCGACGAAATGGGGCCGATCGATTACGCGCCGGGCGAAGCCAAGGGGGCGCCGGACCATCCGCACCGCGGCTTCGAGACGGTCACTTATGTGCTGGAGGGCCAGTTCGGCCATAAGGATTCGGCGGGCCATTCGGGCACGCTCCATGCCGGCGATGTGCAATGGATGACCGCGGGCGCGGGCGTCGTGCACAGCGAGATGCCGGACCCGTCGTTCGTGCGCACCGGCGGGCGCGTGCACGGCTTGCAACTCTGGGTGAACCTGCCGCGTCGCGACAAGATGATCGCGCCGCGCTACCAGGACATGCCGTCGTCGAGCATTCCGGTTGCGACTTCGGCGGACGGCAAGGTGCGAGTCAAAGTGATCGCCGGCGAAGCGCTCGGCGTGAAAGCCGCGATCGAAACGCGCACGCCGATCCTGTATCAGCATTTCTCGCTGCAGCCCGGCGCAACGATCCGGCAGCCGGTGCCGGCCGACTATCGCGTGTTCGCCTACAGCTTGTCCGGCAAGGGCCTCTACGGCGAAGGCGAAGCACGCCAGGAAATCGGCGCGCGGCAAATGGTCGTGTTTCAGAACGACGGCGAGACCGTCACGCTCACGGCCGGCGCCGAGCCGCTCGAAGTGCTGCTCCTGGGGGGCGTGCCACTGAAGGAACCGGTTGTGCGCTACGGCCCGTTCGTGATGAACACGGAAGACGAGATCCGCCAGGCCGTCGTCGACTACCAGGCGGGGCGCATGGGCGCGATCACGCATTGATGAGAGGCTGACAGCTCGGCGCCAACCTGCCACCCGCCCGTGAGCCACGGCGCGAACGCCGGTAAATTCGTTCACAATAGCAATTCATGCCGCGCGCCGCGCCGTTTAATCACAACGTGCCGTATCGCGCGGCGATTTCCGTCCCTATTCAGGAGCGCGCATGGCCGAACCCAACGTCACCGCCCACATCGGTTCGACGAATTTCCAGGTACTTTTCGACGACGGCAAACACACGTGGCTTGCCGATGAACCCGAATCGCTCGGCGGTGGTGATCGCGGGCCGACGCCTGTTTCGCTGCTGCTCTCGAGCCTCGGCGCCTGCACGTCGATCACGCTGAAGATGTACGCTCAACGCAAGGGCTGGCCGCTCGCCGACGTGCGCGTGACGCTCGCCATCGAAACCGGCGAAGCGGGCACGTCCATCGATCGTCAGATCGTGCTCGAGGGTGACCTGTCCGACGAGCAGCGGGAACGGCTTTTGCAAATTGCCAATGCGTGCCCGGTTCACAAGATCCTCACGCATTCGATCACGATCCGCTCGGGCCTCGCTGTCGCGTGACACCGCACTAGCCATATGTATTGCAACGCTTTGATAGGAAGCCGTCTTTGAATTTCGAACACCTCATCCAGATCAACGACCCGTTGAATCCCTTCGTCGACTCGATGACCCGCGAGCAGCTGTGGGAGGGGCTCGTGTTGCGCGCCGAGCAGCCGCAACTATTCGTGATCGGACTCGACAGCTGCACGATTCTTTCGCGCGACGGCAACGTACTTGAACGTGAACTGCACTACGGCCAGGCCACCGTGCGTGACCGCGTCACGCTGCAGGACAGCCAGAGCGTGCGCTACGACATCCTGCCGACCGCAGACCACGTGGGCGGGTCGCTGACGATGACCATTGAGCAGCCGGACGAACTGCAACTCTTCCTGCGGTTCGAGTACGCCACCACACTTCCCGTGTCCGACGATCAGGACGCGGTGCAGACGCAGGAAATCGTGAAGTCGGCGTATCGCGAGAACGACATCGATACAGTACGGTTGATTCGCCAGTACATGCAGACGAAGCAGGAGCCCGGCCCCCTTCATTGAGTCGCGCTCGGCGGTCGCCGCATGCTAGTGCCTGCTGTGCATCGACGCGCCACGATCGCGATGGCCGATATCCTCTTCTCGCTCATTCTGTTTGTCTAACTATCGAAAGTCGAATCCGATGAATTTCTCTTCCTTGTAAATAGGAATAGTTATCATTTAGAATTCATCCATCGAATCGACGAACAGCCAAAAACGAATGACCGATCTCAACCGTTCTTCCACGCTCAGTCTGCGCCGCCCGGCGGCCGCGCTAACCAGCCGTCCGAAAGCACCAGCGGCGACGGTAACCGCAGCGAAGCCCGCTGCCGAACGCGCAAACGGTTCAGGCGAGAAGTCGGAACGAGCCGTGCGCAGCGACGCTTTGCTGCAAGGACATAGTCACGTCAGCATCGTGCATAACGGCGAAACCTATCAGCTGCGCGCCACGCGCCTCGGCAAGCTGATCCTGACGAAGTAACGAAAGAATAGAGTAAGTACCGGGTATTGTGGGGACCACCTCTTCGAGAGGTGTTAGGCAGTAGCCAGCCACGACGGCTTGCACGTGAGAACTAGACCCCTTCGTGCAGACACCAAGCCAGCCGTCGCAGCCAGCCAGGCCGCTTTTTTGGTTCTCAACCAATGCGGATACGCGAAAACGCCGCGTATCGCACATGTAGAAAAGAAAAGCCGTGGGATGTTGTCATCTCCACGGCTTTTTGTTTGCTAAGGCGCAGGTAATGCCGAGACCCAAGGCATGCGCGTTGAAACGTTCAGACTTATTTCGACGCCCAGCCCCAGAACATCAGCCACCAGGCGCTGTCGACAACAGCCAGCGCCGCGACGAACCACGCCATCGCGAGGCTACGCGGAAAGAACTGTTCGCTATAGCGACGCGTGACGCGCCAGACAAGCCATGCGCTCCAGACGTTGGCAATCGCCAGAATTGCGATACGCATATCCGACGCCCACCACAACGACACATGTTCCGCGCGCAGCAGCGACAGCGTGGTTGCCGAGAGCCCAAGAAAGACGCCGGCGCCCGCGATCGGAATCAGCCCTTGCGTCAGATGATGCAGGCGCACGGTATTGAAGCGCCCAAGCATGCGCGTCGCGCCCATTAGCAACAACAGCAGCGCGGTGCCATACACCAGTGCAGTGGCGAGGATGTAGCCGATCACCATCGTGCCGTCGAGCCAGGAGAATACGTCGTTCTGCTCGGGGTAATGCGTGAAAAGGAACCAAGGCGCGTTGGTCTGCAGCGGCCAGGTGATGTCGTGATCGACCAGCCAGGTCGCAAAGAACATCTTCAGATCGATGAACCAGCGCGAGGCGGTCCAATGAAACGCGCCGATCGCAATGCCGAGCAGGCCGTACAGGATCAGCACGGTATCCCACACGTTCGCCTGTTTGTCGCCGAGTTGCACGACTTCCGATGACGGCGCGCGCCACGTCAGCGCAATCGCATCGCGGTGCCCGCTGCAGCGACCGCACATATGGCAGTCCGACGCACCCTTCATATTGCGCAACGGCACCAACGGCGCGCAATTGATCGGAATTACGCGATGTCCATGCTCGCCGTTCTTGTACGAACGGCGCCACGCGTCTTCATCGACTTTGTAATGGAACGGCGCCAGGCGCGCCAGAAGCGAAAAAACCCCGTTGACGGGGCAGAGATATTTGCACCAGACCCGCTTCTCGCGTCCGTAGAGCAACCCGATGATGATCGCCGCGAACGTCGAGCCGCCGAGCACCAGCAGCACGGCCTTCGGATACTGGTAGACGCTCACCATCTGGCCATAGATGGTGGTGGTGCCGAACGCGACGAAAGGCCAGCCGCCCCAGCGCATCCAGCGTGGAATCGCCCAGCCGCGCCCATATTTGCTGGCGAATTCCGCGAGCGCACCTTCCGGACACAGCACGCCGCACCAGACGCGGCCGAGCATCACCATCGAGAGCAGCACGAACGGCCACCAAATGCCCCAGAACACGAACTGCGCGGCGAGCGTCAGATTGTTCCAGAGATGCGAGGTGTCGTCCGGCAGCGGCATGACCGCGGGCACTAGGATCAGAAATGCGTACACCGCCACCACGACCCACTGAATACCGCGGATCACAGCGCCGTGGCGCTGCATCCACTGCCCGGCCGCTGCGAGGCGGCCCGGACGGGTCATGACCGTGCTCATGCCGTGCGCCCTGCGGCCTGTCGCGCCGGCTTGCGATTTGCACGACGCAACAGCAGATAGACAACTGCCCAGTACACCGCGTAGGCAATCAGATTCATTAGCGCCGGGTGAGCGCGATAGCCGGTGAGCGTCGAGACCAGCGAGCCGAACGTGTTCGAATCATCGAGGATCGCAGACGAATTCCACAACTGGTCGACGATCGTCGGCAGAAATTCCTTGTCGATCAGCTTGTCTACACCGGTCTGGAAAAGACCAGCGCCGAGGAACAGCAGCATGATTTCCGTGACGCGGAAAAAGAGCCGCCACGAGAAGAGCTTGCCGCCCAATTGCAGCACATAGAAAGTGAGGAAGGCGAGACCGAGGCCGATCACGACCGCGAGCATCTGGCCGCCGTCCACGTGACCGGATTGGCCGAAGCCGAGGCCGTACAGGAAGATCACCGTCTCGCTGCCTTCGCGCGCGATCGCGAGGGCGACCAGCAACGCGACGCCCCACCAGTTCGAATCGCGCTGGCTTTTTTGCAGCGACTGTTCCATGTCGCGCTTCAGCGACCGGCCGTGCTGCTTCATCCACAGCACCATCTGCACGATCAGCACGCACGCGACCAGTACCATCGCGGTCTGGAAATAATCCTGCGCGTCTCCGGAGAGCACTTCCGTGAAACCAACCAGCGCGGCGCCCAGCGCGACAGCAGCGATCAAGCCGGCCGCGACGCCACCCCACAGGTACGGCAAACCGCGGCGCGCGTCGTCGTCGCCATTTTTCAGCCATGCGTACAGGATGCCGACCACCAGCAACGCCTCGACGCTTTCCCGCCACACGATGAATAGAATCTGACCCATCAAGCCCTCCCGTCTACCCTTTACCGCTACTGCTGTCGCGAACGCGTAACCGAGGAAGGCCCGCGCTCGCGTCTTGGCCGTTATCCGTTACTTCGCGACGATCACGCCCTGCGCCTGCTGGTGGAAATCGTCGAAAAACTTGTATTCGCCCGGCTCGAGCGGCGCGATCACGACGAACGACTCCGCGCCCGGCGCCAGCACCTTTTCCTTACGCAACTGGACGCTTTCGAATTCGGCTGCGCCCTTGCCGGTGTTGCGCACTTCGATCTTGATACGCTGCCCCGCCGGCACCTCGATGCGCGCCGGCGTCAGCTTGCCGTCGTTCATTTCCAGCTTGAAGGTCGGCAGATCCGCTGCGTGGACCGCACCCGCCAGCAAAGCCGTGGTGGCGAGGATCGCGATCTTTCGGTTCATTCTCATTAGCCTTTCCGGGAAACGCGGCGCGCGAGGACTCAACGTTCGCCCGCCGCCTGCTGCATTCATTCACTCACGCCCCGCCATGCGACGACGCTTGACGAGGCGCGATGACCCGCTGCGATCAGTAACCGCCCTTCTTGCCGATGCCGGCGAAGGTGAAATCGTATTCGAGCGTGATCGGCTTGAACCACGGACCCACGCCGGTTTCCTTGTCGACGTGACGGCCGAAGGCCATGTGGCCGGTTTGCATCGGCGCTTCGACGATCATCTTCAGGTGGTACTTCCCCGGGCCTTGCAGCTTGACGTTGTCGCCGTAGTGCGGACCGTCGTTGGCGACCATCGCCATCAGGTCGCCCTTCTGCGTCTGGTTGGAACCGGCTTTCGTCAATTCATAGCGCACTTGCAGATACGGCATCCAGTCGCCTTCGGCAAAACCGGTCGGATTGTGCTTGACCGCGTGAATGTCGGCTTCCAGGTGGATGTCCGAATCCGACGCCTTGCGCATCATGCCTTCCGGTTCCATCGTGATCGGCTGCAGGTAGACAGCGGCGATTTCAATGCCGTCGCGAATCTGCTGCTTGCCGATCGGGTATTCCGCCGCCGTTGCCGAGAGAGCCGCTACCGCAGCCACCGCTGCGGCGCCGCCGCGCACAAATGAAGAAATCCGCATTGAAACTCCTTGTTTTTATCTGACTGGAACCGAACCCATTGGAATGTGCGTTACGCATGCACTGATGCACCGGCCACGTCCTTAAAGGAAGCGATGGTCCGTACGCAAATGGCATATACGAACGTTAATGCGAACCATTCTCAATATTGGGCGAGTTTATCATTGATCGCCAGGGGAAACAAATACGAACGCACGCAGAGCCTTATGGCAGCAGGGTCTTAAGGCCGTCTTAAGGAAGCGCGTGTGAAGGAGATGGCGGGATGCGGGGCGGACGAGACGGGACGCGGCACGTTGCCGCGCCCCAGACGGGAAGAGGCTTATTCGACACCGGACACGTGATCGCCCACGTTGGCTCCAAACACACGTTGGCGCAGCAAGGCCAGTTGATCCCGGGTCTGCGCGGCCTTTTCGAACTCGAGATTCCTGGCGTGCTCCATCATCTGCTTTTCGAGACGCTTGAGTTCCTTGGCGAGCTGCTTCTCGGACATGTCTTCGAATTTCGCGCGGGTTTGCTGTTCCTTCAGTTCGGCGCGGGCGTCATCGACGTTGTATACGCCGTCGATAATGTCGCGGATGCGCTTCACCACCCCGCGCGGCGTGATGCCTTTTTCGAGGTTGAACGCGATCTGCTTCGCGCGCCGCCGTTCGGTTTCGTCGATGGCGCGGCGCATCGAGTCGGTGACTTTGTCCGCGTAGAGAATCGCCTTGCCGTTCACGTTGCGCGCTGCCCGGCCGATGGTCTGGATCAGGGAGCGCTCGGCGCGCAGGAAGCCCTCTTTGTCCGCGTCGAGAATCGCGACCAGCGAGACTTCCGGAATATCCAGCCCTTCACGCAGCAGGTTGATCCCCACCAGCACGTCGAAGGTGCCCAGGCGCAAATCGCGGATGATCTCGACCCGCTCCACCGTATCGATGTCGCTGTGCAGATAGCGCACCTTGACGCCGTGGTCGGCCAGAAACTCCGTGAGCTGCTCGGCCATCCGCTTGGTCAGCACCGTGACCAGCACGCGGTCGCCCGCCTTGACGCGCTCGTTGATCTCGGCGAGCACGTCGTCGACCTGGGAACGCGCCGGCCGCACCTCGATTTCCGGGTCGACGAGCCCGGTAGGACGCACCAACTGCTCGGCGACCTGTCCCGCCGTTTTCTTTTCGTAGTCCGCCGGCGTGGCCGACACGAACACCACCTGGCGCATCTTGCGCTCGAACTCGTTGAACTTGAGCGGCCGGTTATCGAGCGCGGACGGCAGGCGGAAGCCGTAGTCCACCAGGTTCTCCTTGCGCGCGCGGTCGCCGTTGTACATGCCGTTCAACTGGCCGATCAGCACGTGCGATTCGTCGAGCAGCATGATCGCGTCCGGCGGCAGGTAGTCGACCAGCGTGGGCGGCGGCTCGCCGGGCGCCGCGCCCGAGAAGTGCCGCGAGTAATTCTCAATGCCCTTGCAGAAACCGAGTTCCTGCAGCATTTCCAGATCGAAGCGGGTGCGCTGCTCGAGCCGCTGCGCTTCGACCAGCTTGCCTTGGCTATAGAAGAATTCGAGCCGTTCGCGAAGTTCGTTCTTGATCGTTTCGACGGCGCGGATCACGGTGTCGCGCGGCGTCACATAGTGCGACGACGGATAGACGGTAAAGCGCGGAATCTTCTGGCGCACGCGGCCGGTGAGCGGGTCGAATAGCTGCAGCGTTTCGACTTCGTCGTCGAACAATTCGACGCGGACCGCCATTTCCGCGTGTTCGGCCGGGAAAATATCGATCGTGTCGCCGCGCACCCGGAACGAGCCGCGCTGGAAGTCCGCTTCGTTGCGGTTGTACTGCATGGCGATCAGCCGCGCGATGATGTCGCGCTGGCCGAGCCTGTCGCCGGTGCGCAGCGTCAGGATCATCTTGTGATATTCGGACGGATTGCCGATACCGTAGATGGCCGACACCGTGCCGACGATCACCACGTCGCGCCGCTCCATCAGGCTCTTGGTGGCCGACAGCCGCATCTGCTCGATGTGCTCGTTGATCGACGAATCCTTCTCGATGAACAGGTCGCGCTGCGGCACGTACGCTTCCGGCTGGTAGTAGTCATAGTACGAGACGAAGTACTCGACCGCGTTGCGCGGAAAGAACTCGCGGAACTCCGAATAGAGCTGCGCGGCCAGCGTCTTGTTCGGCGCGAACACCATCGCCGGGCGGCCGAGCCGCGCGATGGTGTTCGCCATCGTGAAAGTCTTGCCTGAGCCGGTCACGCCGAGCAGCGTCTGGAATGCAAGGCCGTCCTCGACGCCCTCGACGAGCGTCTCGATCGCGGTCGGCTGGTCGCCGGCGGGCGGATAGGGTTGATACAAATGGAACGGCGAGCCGTCGAACGTGACGAATTTCGATTCGTCGAGCGTATCCCCGGCTTCGGTCAGATGTTGTTCGGACATGTGGGGCGGTACCGTGCCTTAGGCAAAGGACTATTCTAACGGGTTGCGGGATCGTGAGCTGAACGGGTCGGCGTAGGTTTCGAGGCGCTTTGAGGGGCGGATTCGCGCCTCGAGTTGGCGGCTGATTTCTTGCACCCTGTCGTGTGTGATCGAGCGCGACGCGCGTCTGCGGCGCGCCGGTCGGCGGGCATCTCCCGCGCGAATTCTTGTAACCAGATGACGCCGGAATGCCTGTTTTTCAAGCAAATAATCCGCTCTGATCGCGTTCTCGGCCCAAAAAACGTTCGCGGATTCGTTACAATGCGAAGCTGCGCTCGCTCGTTGCCGTCCCCTATCTGTCCCGGACCGCCCGCGCTCGAAGCCGCCCTCTTTTCACTACTGCTGCCCACCCACCATGTCTCTGTTCTCCGCCGTCGAACTTGCTCCCCGCGACCCGATTCTGGGCCTGAACGAAGCCTTCAACGCCGATGCGCGCGCCACCAAGGTCAATCTTGGCGTCGGCGTGTACTTCAACGAAGAAGGCAAGATTCCGCTGCTGCGCGCCGTGCGTGAAGCCGAAAAGGCTCGCGTCGAAGCCGCGCTGCCGCGCGGGTATTTGCCGATCGAAGGCATCGCGGCCTACGACGCGGCCGTGCAAAAGCTGCTGCTCGGCAACGACTCGCCGCTGATCGCCGCGGGCCGCGTCGTGACGGCGCAAGCACTGGGCGGCACGGGCGCGCTGAAAATCGGCGCAGACTTCCTGAAGCGCCTGAACCCGAACGGCAAGGTCGCCATCAGCGATCCGAGCTGGGAAAACCATCGCGCGCTGTTCGAAAGCGCCGGCTTCGAGGTCGTGTCCTACCCGTACTACGACGCGCGCACCCACGGCGTGAACTTCGAAGGCATGCTTAGCGCATTGAATAGCTACGCCGCCGGCACCGTCGTCGTGCTGCACGCGTGCTGCCACAATCCGACGGGCGTGGACCTGACGGTGGATCAATGGAAGCAGGTCGTGGAAGTCGTCAAGGCGCGCAATCTCGTGCCGTTCCTCGACATCGCGTACCAAGGCTTCGGCGACAACATCGAAGCAGACGCCGCGGCGGTACGCCTGTTCGCGGCATCGGAACTGAACGTGTTCGTGTCGTCGTCGTTCTCGAAGTCGTTCTCGCTGTACGGCGAGCGCGTCGGCGCACTGTCGATCATCACGGCCAGCAAGGAAGAAGCTGTCCGCGTGCTGTCGCAACTGAAGCGCGTGATCCGCACGAACTATTCGAACCCGCCTACGCACGGCGGCTCGGTGGTCGCGGCGGTGCTGGCCTCGCCCGAACTGCGTGCAACGTGGGAAACGGAACTGGGCGAAATGCGCGACCGTATCCGCGCCATGCGCAACGGTCTGGTCGAACGCCTGAAGGCAAGCGGCGTGGATCGCGACTTCAGCTTCGTGAACGCGCAACGCGGCATGTTCTCGTATTCGGGCCTGACCGCGCCGCAAGTGGACCGTCTGCGCGAAGAGTTCGGCATCTATGCCGTGAGCACGGGCCGCATCTGCGTGGCTGCGCTGAACACGCGCAATCTCGACGTGGTGGCTAACGCGATTGCTCACGTATTAAAGTAAGGCGCTTCAAAGCAGAACGCGAGGGACCATTGCTCGCGTTTTTGCCGGAACTGTCTCGGAACCAAACGGCGCCTTTTTCGAAGGCGCCGTTTTTTATTGGCGGCGAGTTACTTGCTCGCCAGTTGCTGCTTGCTTGATTAACCTGCCGTTCGTTCAGCGCGAATCCCGATGAATATCGTGCGTGACAAAGCCCGCATCGTTATCCGGCATATCGAGCCAATCGGGCTGTGAAAGGGAATGACGAATGTCTTCCAGACCGCTTTGCCAGTGTTCGCGCATGGTCGACAGACCGAACTGGAAGTCCTTGTAGTGCCCTTCGTACTCCTTGTGCCGGTAGATGAGATGCAGCACGTTGTAGCGCTTCGAACACGACAGATCTTCGGCCAGCTTGCACCATGGGTCGTCACGCTGCTCGGACGGCACCCGATCGAGCACCTCGCGCAACACATGCCGGAAGCGCTGCGAACGTTGCAGCATATCGGTCACGAGACGCGTGCGACTCGAATACTGGATGTCCTTCATGCGCCCCTGAACGTCGGTGATGCTATCCGGCACCGGACCTATCGCGCTCCACAGATCGACCTGGAACGCGAGCGTGTCGCGGCGCGGCGTGGACTGGATCACCTCGTAGAGCGGCGTATTCGACATCAGGCCGCCGTCCCAGTAGTACTGGCCGTCGATTTCCACCGCCGCGAAGCCCGGTGGCAACGCGCCCGACGCCATGAAATGTTCCGGTTTCAGCGTGGTGTGCGTGTTGTCGAAATACGCGAAATTGCCGGTACCGCAATTGACCGCCCCCACCGACACCCGCATTTCACGCGAATTGATCCGGTCGAAATCGCAGAGCGCCTCGAGCGTCGCTTTTAGCGGCGCGGTGTCGTAGTAGCTCGCGAGTTGCGGCGGTCCGGAGACCGTCGGCAACGGCGGCGGAAAACGCGGAACAAAAAAACCCTTCTGCCCTTCGACGATCGCGCCGATTGCCTGTGTTGCCGTGAAAGCCTTGCGTATGGCGTCGCTCGAATTAAAGAACGCGTGCTCGACAAAGGCGGGCAACGGCAGTCCGAAAGCCGGTTGGCAGATCGTCTCCCAGAATTGCAGCAGGCGTTCAACCCGTTTTTCCGGCGGATTGCCGGCAATGATCGCGGTATTCAATGCGCCGATCGAAATGCCGGCAAGCCAGTTCGGCTCGATGCCGGCTTCGAAAAGCCCCTGATAGACGCCGGCCTGATACGCGCCCAATGCACCGCCGCCTTGCAGCACCAACGCGACGGTTTGGTAGTTGGGCAATTGACGCGGCTGCGCAGGCTGGGCGGCGGGCGCCGAGCCTGCTCCTTCGCCATTCCCGTCGCCGGACGCGCTAACGCGCGCCCGTTTGAGATTGCGTTGCGCCACGGGCGCCTCCTTATTGCATGTACCAGCCGTGGCTCACAATAAAGGACTGGCCGGTCAGTGCGGCCGTTGGGAAGGTGGACAGAAATAACACCGTCTGCGCGACGTCTTCCACCGTGGTGAAGATGCCGTCGACCGTACCACCGAGCATCACGCGCTTGACCACTTCTTCCTCGCTGATGCCAAGTTCCTTGGACTGCTCGGGAATCTGTTTATCGACGAGCGGCGTGCGCACGAAACCCGGACACACCACGTGCGAGCGCACGTTATGCTTCGCGCCTTCCTTGGCCAGGACACGCGAGAGTCCCAGCAGCGCATGCTTGGCCGTCACGTAAGCGGACTTCAGCGGCGACGCTTCGTGCGAATGGACCGAACCCATGTAGATCACGATGCCGCCGCGATCGTCCTTGTACATGTGCTTGAGCGCCGCCTTGGTGGTGAGGAACGCGCCGTCCACGTGGATCGCCTGCATCTTCTTCCAGTCGGAGAAAGAGTAGTTCTCGATGGGATTGACGATCTGGATGCCGGCGTTGGAAATCAGAATGTCGACCGAGCCGAGTTCGGCGGCAACCTTGTCGATGCCCTGGTTGACGGCGTCTTCGTTCGTGACGTCCATTGCCACGCCGATTGCCTTGCCGCCGCCCTTCCTGATTTCCTCAGCGACGGCGTTCGCCCCGTCCTGGTTCAGGTCGGCGATCGCGACCGCCGCACCCGCGGCGGAAAGTGTCAGCGCGATCTGCTTGCCGATGCCGCTTGCCGCGCCGGTAACCACCGCGACCTTGCCATTCAGATTCGTGTTCGGTGAGGACATGCAGAACCTCCATGCAGTTGATGAGCAATGAGACCACGGGCCGCGAGCGTCGTGAAGTCAGCCAACCGGCATAGGCCGTTCGGCTGACTGCCGCACCGCGGCCAACGCTGCTATTGTGCATGAAGCGTGTGCAGTCCAGCGGTAAAAAGCACATTCAAACTTTTCTCTTTAGACTGGCTGCTTTCCGCGGGATTCCAGTAGCTTCACCATCAAGGAGACATGCATGAAGTATCGACGTCTGGGCCGCTCCGGCCTGCAAGTCAGCGAACTGTCCATCGGCTCGTGGGTCACCTACGGCAACCAGGTCGATCATCGCGCGGCGCGTGAGTCGCTCGCTGCGGCGCGTGACGCGGGAGTCAATTTCTTTGACAACGCCGAGGTGTACGCTGGCGGGAAATCCGAGGAAATCATGGGCCAGGCGCTGAAGGAACTGGCGTGGCCGCGCGTGAGCTATGTGGTGTCGACGAAATTCTTCTGGGGCCTCGCCGAAGCGCCGAACCAGTACCACACGCTGAACCGCAAATATCTGCTGAACGCGATCGACTCGTCGCTCAAACGTCTGCAACTCGACTATGTCGATCTGGTGTTCTGTCATCGTCCCGACCCGAATACGCCGATCGAGGAAACCGTTTGGGCGATGAGCGACATGATCACGCGCGGCAAGGCGCTGTACTGGGGTACGTCGGAATGGAGCGCCGATGAAATCCGCGCCGCTTATGAAATTGCGGAGCGGCACCATTTGCACAAGCCTGTCATGGAGCAGCCGCAGTACAACCTGTTCCATCGCAAGCGCGTCGAGCAGGAATACAAGCGGCTTTACGAAGATATCGGGCTTGGGCTCACCACATGGAGCCCGCTTGCGTCCGGCCTGCTCACTGGCAAATACCGCGACGGCGTGCCCGCCGACAGCCGCGCGCAATTGCAAGGCTACGACTGGCTGCGCAAGCAGGTCACCGACGCGGGCAAGAACAACGTGGTCGGCAAGCTCGGCGAAGTGGCCGACGACCTGGGCTGCACGGTCGGCCAGTTGGCAATCGCATGGATTCTGAAGAATCCGCATGTCAGCACGGTGATCACGGGCGCGTCGCGGGTCGAACAGATCGGCGAGAACATGAAATCCGCCGACGTGGCCGAGCAAATCACACCGGAGATCAAGCAGCGTATCGAGGAGATCATCGGCGACGCCTACGACTGAGCTGACTCGCGCCGAACCGCGTGACACGCGGGAGCTCGGGCACCATCGCGGCCATGCCGCGCGAACTCGCCGCAAGTCGCGATGCGGCGTCGCGTACAATATGCGGTCGCGCGGCACATCAGCCGTGCTGCCGCACTGCACCCGCATCGCCGGATCGCTTCAGACCGGCCGCCCTCTTTCAGCGTCTCCTCAAAATGCTCAGCTATCGCCACGCCTTTCATGCAGGCAATCACGCCGATGTTCTGAAACACGCCGTCGTCTTGCAGCTATTGCGCTACCTTGGCCAGAAGGACAAAGCCTATTGGTATATCGACACGCACGCGGGCGCCGGCGTCTATTCGCTGAAGGAAGGCTACGCGACCAAAACCGGCGAGTTCCAGACGGGCATCGCCAAGCTTTGGGGGCGTAATGATCTGCCGCCGCTATTCGCCGATTACATCGACGAAGTGAGCGCGCTCAATCCGGACGGCCAGTTGCGCTTCTATCCGGGCTCGCCGTATATCGCCTGGCGGCAGCTACGCGAGCAGGACCGCATGCGTCTCTTCGAGCTGCACACCACCGAAATCGACGTGCTGCGCCATAACTTCCGCGACGCGGGTCGCCGCGCAATGCTTTATGCGGGCGATGGCTTCGACGGCATCCTCGCGTTGCTGCCGCCAGCGCCGCGCCGCGCGCTGGTGCTGCTCGATCCGTCGTACGAGGACAAACGCGATTACACCCGCACGCTTCGCTGCGTTGAAGAGAGTCTCAAGCGCTTCCCGACCGGCACGTATGCGGTCTGGTATCCGCAGGTGAGGCGCCAGGAGTCGCAGCGCTTTCCCGATCAGTTGAAAAAGCTGCAGGAACGCAACTGGCTGCATGTGAGCCTCACCGTCAGCAATCCGCCGACAGACGGCTTTGGATTGTTCGGTAGCGGCATGTTCATCCTGAATCCACCGTATACGCTCGCGAAAACGCTCAAAGACCAGATGCCCTGGCTGGTGAAAGCGCTCGGCGAAGACAACGCAGCGCAGTTCAAGGTGGAATATCGCGGCGATTGAGCTTGCTGCGGATCAGTTGCCAAGCGCGGGGAATGGACCGCGTGGTTCGAGCGGGTGACGGCCGTGATCGCATTCGCTCGGCGACAAAGCCTAGCCGCGGACACCGCCATGTGACGCTCGCGCGTACGTGCACGCAATCCCAGCGCATTTCGCGCGTGGCCGCCCGCTCACCATGCCATCGCTCGGCTTTACTTGAGTTGCGCCGCTGCCTTACGAGCGAAGTCGTTGGTATACGTCGTATTCAGATCGATCTTTTTCGGATCGAGCCGATTATCGAACGACGCCAACGCACGCAATGAAGTCGCCGGACCGTCGGCCGGCATCAGGCCGTCCGGCGAATAGGCGTCGCGCACGTTGTGGAAGGCTTCCACATACAGCGCCGAGTCGTTGAGCAGATACGCCGGGGGCACCATCTTCAGCAGATCCGCGTCGCTCGCGGTCTGCAGCCAGTGGTCCGCGCGCACGATCGCATTTGCGAGCGCCTGCGTCGTCTTCGGATACTTCTGGATGAAATTCTCCGAGGCATAGAGCGTCGCGGCGGGCATAGTTCCGCCGAACACCTCCTGCGTGCCCTTCACCGTGCGCGTATCGACCAGAACCTTGACGGCGCCGCTGCGCGTGAGCTTGGTCATCATCGGATCGACGTTGGAAAGCGCGTCGATCTGGCCGCCGCTCACCGCGGCCAGTACTGTTGCGCCGCTGCCGACGCCAATCGCGGAGATCTCGTTGCGTTGGACGCCTGCCTTGCGCAGCGCCACGGTGAGCACGAGATCGGTGGATGAACCCGGCGCGCTCACCCCGACTTTCGCTCCTTTGAAGTCCGCCAGCGTCTTGATCTGATCGGCCCTTGACTTCAGCACGGCGACGACGATCTGCGGCGCACGGCCCATCAGGACGAACGCCCGGTAGCGCTGTCCCTTTGCCTGCATGAACAGCGTGTGCTCGAATGCGCCGGCGCCCACGTCGGCGCTGCCGCCCACCACCGCTTCCAGCGCCTTCGATCCGCCGGCGAAATCCTCGAGGGTAACGTCAAGGCCCTCGTCCTTGAAGTAGCCCAATTGTTGCGCGGCAAGCACCGGTAAATAGTAGAGACCCGGCAAACCGCCGACCGCCATCGTCAGCGTGGGCTTTTCCGGGGTGTCCCGGGCGAGCGAAACGCCGGGTAGCGCCGCAAGCGCAATCAGCGTGGCGAAAGCGCCGATGGTCTGCCACATCCGGTGAGTAGGCATTTGATGTCTCCTTGTTCTGTTTTTCATTCACGCCGTCTGATATGCATGGCCGATGCCCCGGCGCTGGACCGTGCAACGATTGTCGTCGGACGGTTTCGCCCACGCCATGCGCCCAAACCCCAATGGCGCGCGCCGTATGCCAGGCGCACGAGCGGAAGAAGGCAAGCGCTACTCAGCCGGCTGGAGCGAGCCGAGCCGCTCGAAACATCAATGGGATGGAAGCGAACGGCCGAGGTCGCGCGCCAAAGGCGCTTATTGCGAACGAGGCGCCGGGCGGAGTTGCAACTGCGGTGCCACGCCACCACCGACAGGCAATTGGATGTACGGCGCGATAACGAACGGCATCGCCGAATTGGGCGTCAACTCGGTAGGCGTCGCGATAGGCTGCGCCTCGACAATCGGTTGTCGCGAGAGCGGCGCGGTCTGCAGTATGGTTCCGCTCTGACCGTCGCTAATGCCGTTTTGCGAGTCGAGGATCACCGGCTTACGTACGCTGCTCGACGCGGCCAAAGCGCTCGACATGGCGAGAGCCGTTGCCAGCGCGGCGGCCACGGCGACAACCAGAAGGGATTTCAGCGAGCGGACAGGATGCATGGGCGGGCCGGTGCGGATTTGAGTTGCCGGATTATGCGGAAAACGCTTTACCTTACCGCGGCGTTGGTTATCAGGCTAGAGGATATTCGCCGCGAGTAGCCATACGGCGCCGCCGCCACGAAACGTTGGATTCAGATGTGACAAAGCCCCGTCTGTACGGGGCTCGACACTGTCCTACGATGGCTGCGCAACATGCGCTGCCGGGCCAAACTTGACGCAGTGAAAACTTACAGCGAGTAGCCGTTGGTTTCCAGCGAGCGGATGCGATGCTCGAGCTGAACGATATCCGACGATGACGCCAGGTAGGCTTCACGACGGCTACGTTCCGCAGTTTCAAACCACGTGCTCAGCTTTTCAACAAGGTATGCAAACATGATGTTCTCCAAGGATCAGATCGAATCCCCGGTGATTTGGCATCAGGGATTTCCCGCTAACGGGTTAACCCGAATTATAGCCTTATGGTGCACCCTGCCTAGTGAAATGCTCGCATGATGTGCATTCCTTTTTGGAATGGTGCACGCCGGTGGTGCAGCTAACTCCTTGATTCTCCATGGATCCAGATCACTCTCGGCGAGCGATCGGCGCAACCGCCAAATTTTGCGCACTATTTATGTGCAAACCCTTCGGGTGGCACTGCGTTCGGTTCAAATTGCGTTCGATATGCGTGGAATTGCATTAACTGAGATGACAACCTTCTACCGTGGCCACAGTCGCATCGGCAAGTCGCTCGATAATTGGGCAATCGGGGCGTTCGTCGCCGTGGCAATGATCGGCGAGATGTGCCAATGTGTCGCGCATATCGGTCAGTTCGGCGATACGGCGATCAAGCTCCGAGACATGTTCCAGCGCAATAGCCTTCACTTCGGCACTCGCGCGCGAGCGGTCGTGCCACAGCGCCAGTAGCCTTCGAATGTCCTCGACCAGAAAGCCGAGCCGGCGCGCCTGGCGGATGAAACGCAGCGAATGGACCTCTTGCGGACCGTAAACGCGATAGCCGGCGCTGGTTCTCGCTTTCGCCGCCAGCAGCCCGACACTTTCGTAGTAGCGAATCATTTTCGCCGTGACGCCTGACGCGCGAGCCGCTTCACCGATGTTCATGACTTGTTACCCCTGTGATTGCGTCGATCGTACACCTTCCCATGATGGGAAGGCCCGCTACCCAGATACGGGTCGGCAGGCATAATTCAACTATTCAACGTCCCCCATTTTTCCGAGGCGGTTTTCCATGACGATCGAATTTAAGGTAGAAGGCATGAGCTGCCAGCATTGCGTAGTCGCAGTCACGAATGCGATCCGCGCACAGCTCCCGAGCGCGCAGGTAGAGGTCGATCTGGTATCCGGGCGTGTGACGGTCGAATCGGCGCAACCGGTTGACGTTAGCCTGTTGAAGACCGTGGTCGACGAGGTCGGCTATACGGTTACGGGCGTGCCCAGCGTCGCGCCCCACTAAGCGAGTTCGCCCATGTTCAAAATTGCCGTCATTGGCGCTTCCGGGTTGCTAGGCCGCGCTCTCATCGAAGAACTGGCGTCGCAGGCCGGCTGGCACGTCATTGCCACCGCGTTCAGCCGCCCAGGCCCGAACACGGTCGCGCTCGACATTCGCAACGCGCGGGCAGTCGCGGACTTCGTCGAGCGCGAAGCGCCGGACGCGCTCGTGATTGCGGCAGCGGAACGCCGGCCGGATGTGTGCGAGCACGATCCGGCGCTTGCCCGTGCATTGAATGTCGATGCGGTGCGCACCCTGGCTGCGGCAGCGGACCGGCGAGGTGCATGGACCCTGTCGATTTCTACCGATTACGTCTTCGACGGCACTCATCCGCCCTACCAGCATGATTCCACGCCAGCGCCGCTCAATGCGTACGGGCGGAGCAAGCTCGAAGGCGAGCGCGCGCTGGCCGAAACCACCGGTCTCGGCTGTGTGCTGCGTTTACCGCTGCTGTATGGACCGATCGTCAGTTGGGCGGAATCCGCGGTGACGAGTCTCGTGCCGGCGATTGCCGCGTCGACCTTGCCGAACGGCAAGGTCGCCGTCATGGATGCATGGGCGATCCGTTACCCCACGTTCACGCCAGACGTCGCGTTCGTGATCCGGCAGATGCTCGAGCGGCACGCCCGTGGCGAAGCGATCCGCGGCGTCGTGCAGTGGTCGGGCGACGAGCCGATGACCAAGTATGAGATCGCCGTGCGCCTTGCTCAAACACTGCAACTCGATGCGCATCTCACGGCGCAACGCACGCCCGCTGACGCGACGCCGCGTCCGCACAACTGCCACCTCGCCTCGAACCGCCTCGACGCGCTCGGGATAGGCCGCCGCACACCGTTCGATATAGCGATCCGGCAAGTGCTGGCCAGGTTTCCATGGCGAGATGGAACGGTGCAAGCTTAAAGGCAGCGAGAATTACGTGACTGCTTTCGACCGGCTGGACCGAAAATGCCGGTGATATGGGCGCCTGCGCCGTCAGTCCCGGACGCCGGACTTGGTCGGCGTGCATTATTTGGTAGCCATTCGCGGCTCACGGCTGTCTGAAGACCCCGTCGTGAAGACTCCGGCACCAGCGAGGCATCCCGTATGTCCTTAACCGACAGGAGGTGTTGCGCGTTAGTGCAACGATGGTTGGCTGAAGATGGACGGCGTGCCCGTCTTTTGCGGGTCCTCCATTGCGACGCGATTACTTGTTTTGCGGGAGCCGACTCGACGGAGAGCGTGCCGCTGCAAGTTACATTACAGCCTCCTATGCACCGCCCAAGTCAATGCGATCGCCCCGAAGCGTATTTGCGCTTCGTCCTCACCTACATTGCCGACCACCCGATCAACCGGCTCGATGCACTGCTGCAGTGACGCATCGCGGATTAGCTCGCCGAGCACGGTTAAACACTGCTCGCGTCAAGCCGGTGCCGACGACCTTGCAATTACCCACTTCGGTTCAAGGCGAGTTCATATCCCAGCTGAATATCGGTAAGGCGTTGCATGCCGCGCCACATAACAGTATTGCGCGGAGGCGGGTCGCTGGCGCGAGCGAGATAACCACCGAGTCGCGCGACCTTGATCAGGTTTCGCAAGAGCGGCGGTGCCTGCGTGGTAAGCGGCGAGTCGGAAACCGCACGCTCGAGCAATTGGATTTCGTCTGATGTGAATGCCGCGTCGAGAGGGGCTTCCGGTGCACACCGACTGATCATGGTGAGCCAGAATACGCGCCAGCTCAGGATGCAAAACACTGAGATCAGGTTCGCAAGTCGGTCGGCGGTGCGTAGCTTCGAGTCTTCGGCCTTGCACCCGGACTTGAGAATTTTGTGGAAGGTTTCAATCTTCCAGCGCATGGCGTACCAGTCGAGCTTCTCGATTGCTTCGGCACGTGATCGGACCGAGAGGTTGGTCAGCAGCTTCCATTCGATCCCGGAGCGCCCCGGCGGCACATCCCGCTCATGCGCGTGAATTACCGTAAGTTGCAGCGCCGGATAACGATTCTGCTTACCGATGGGCGGCAACACTGTCATTTGCTGGTAGGGGACCTCAAGGGTCACTGTCATCGGGTGCCCCTTCGCGTCGCGAATCGTGACACGGTGCACTCCTTTGACCTTAACCTGTTCCATTTCGTCCGCGATGGTGTGCTGCCCATCGCCCGCGAGCCGGTCAACGCAGGTTCGCACAAGAAAGTATGTGCACAGGTCGTGCGCCGTATAAAACAGTTCGTAAATGTCGCTTTCGCGATCGCCAACATGAACGCAACGCACAGGTTCGCCTAGCAGCGCTGTCGACTGACGCATGTTCTCCAACCACCGATAGCTTTCCTTCTCCTCAATTGGAACTCGCGTGGGATTGATGTGCCGCTTCAGCGCGGTAGTGCCTTTGAACTTGTTTCTAGTCCAGAACTTCACCGCCGCCAGACCCAGCGGCAATCCCTCCGGGGTGACAACCAGACTCGAATGCATGAGGATGCCGCATTGCGTCAGCGGTTTCAACAGCCCATGTTTGCCGCGCTGGACAGAGGTCTTGTCCGTGTAGCAATCAGCTCTGGGCGCTCCCGCTGATACAAGAATGTCGTCGTATCTTGAAGCACGAGAATGGCGCCTTGCGTCGCCTTGAAACGATCGCCGCCCACTCGCCTGAAAGTGACCGCTCAGGACCGCTCCAGCACGATGCCAAACCGCTTGCGTAGTCTCGCATCCTGAAATTCGCTCGCCTCGACTTCCTTGTCGAACCACGCTCGTTCGTCCGCCTGTCGTTTGCCGGCCATCTCGCTCGTACACGAAATATGACGAAGGCCAGGTTACCAGGTTTCGCGATAGAGTTGTGGGTAATTGCAAGGCCGACGACACGCTTACGCTGGACTATGTCTATCTAGTGTTGCACTTGCGCGAATAGTTCCGGAATGAGTGCTCTTCCGAAGGCTGGAACTGAGTACTTAGTTGCTGGCTACTTATTTGTCCGCTATGCGAATGCACTGCGGATCGGCAGGGCTCAACGGCAAGAAGACTGGCGACGAGTTTTCGCACTGGCAATTATTCTTCTTCGCGTAAACGCACAAACCCCACCGGTGTGGGGTGGGGTTTGTGTTTCTGCATGGGAGCCTGACGATTACCTACTTTCACACGGGCAATCCGCACTATCATCGGCGTGGAGTCGTTTCACGGTCCTGTTCGGGATGGGAAGGGGTGGTACCGACTCGCT